>NZ_AXCZ01000009.1 GCF_000767165.1 Cellulomonas bogoriensis 69B4 = DSM 16987 | reverse complement strand
AGCCGGGCGACCAGCAGCTCCAGGTGCAGGCGCGGTGACGTCGCCCCGGTCATCTCCGTCAGGGCGTCGTTGGTGAGGTCCGCCGACCGCGACAGCTCGGCCGGGCCGAGGGTCGCGGCCTGGGCCCGCATGCGCTCGAGCTGGTCGGCGGGCAGGTCACGCAGCACGGCCTGCGCCGCTGGCCCGGACGCCGCGATCACGATCAGGTCCCGCAGCCGCTCCAGGAGGTCCTCCACGAACCGGCGCGGCTCGTGGCCGGTCACCACGACCCGCTCGACCACCCGGAACGCGCTGGCCCCGTCACGCGCGGCGATCGCCTCGACCACGTCGTCGAGCAGCGCCGCGTGGGTGTAGCCGAGCAGCGCCACGGCACGCTCGTAGTCCAGGCCCGAGTCGTCCGCGCCCGCGACCAGCTGGTCCAGCACAGACAGCGAGTCACGGACCGAGCCGCCCCCCGCCCGGACCACCAGCGGCAGCACACCGGACCCCACGGGCACCCCCTCGGCCGTGCACAGCTGGTCCAGGTACCCCAGCAGGGTGTCCGGGGAGACCAGCCGGAACGGGTAGTGGTGGGTGCGGGACCGGATGGTCCCGATGACCTTGTCCGGCTCGGTGGTCGCGAACACGAACTTGATGTGGGGCGGGGGCTCCTCCACGATCTTCAGCAGCGCGTTGAATCCCTGCGAGGTGACCATGTGGGCCTCGTCCAGGATGAAGATCTTGAACCTGTCCCGCGCGGGGGCGAACGTGGCCCGCTCGCGCAGGTCACGGGCGTCGTCCACACCACCGTGGCTGGCGGCGTCGATCTCGACGACGTCCAGGCTCCCCCCACCGCCACGGGCCAGGTCACGGCACGACGGGCACCGCCCGCACGGGGTGTCGGTGGGGCCCTCCGCGCAGTTCAGGCATCGCGCCAGGATGCGCGCCGACGTCGTCTTGCCGCACCCACGCGGGCCCGAGAACAGGTAGGCGTGGGTGACGCGGTCGCTGCGCAGCGCCTGCATCAGAGGGTCGGTGACGTGCTCCTGGCCGATCACCTCGGTGAAGGTCTCGGGCCGGTAGCGGCGGTACAGGGCGGTGCTCACGTGACGACTGTAGAGGCGTGCGGCGACGCCGGGGGCACCGCCCACCGACCGCACCCCCGAACCCCTACCCAAGGCCCCGCCACGGTGGCAGGGTCGGGGGGTCATGGACACGACCCCACGCGGTTGGAGGCACCACCCATGTCCGTCGAGATCACCCACCGCACCCTGGCGCCACGCGTCGTCGCGAGCGTGCGGGACACCATCCCCACCTACCGCGACGAGGGCCTGCTGTGGCAGCGCCTGATGTCCGCGCTGCCCGCCGCAGGTGCCCGGCCCGCCGAGGGCGGCACCGCCTCGGCGACCTTCCACGACCCCGAACCCGTCGAGACCGGTCCCGACGTCGAGGTGCAGCTGGACGTGGCCGCCCCCTTCACCGGCTCCACCGAGCTGGCCTGCGTCGAGGTCGGTGAGCAGCAGGTCGCGTGCGCCGTGCTGCGCGGCCCCTACGACGGCATCGGTGAGGTGATGGAGGCCCTGGGCCGGTGGATCCCCGAGCAGGGCCTGACCTTCGCCGGGCCCATGTTCACCATCTACGTGGTCAGCCCCAGCGAGGACCCCGACCCGAGCGCCTGGGTCACCGAGGTGTGCGTGCCCGTGGCCCCGGCAGGGTGAGGGCTGGTCGACAGACATGCAAGGACCCCCCGCACACCCGTCAGAGCCCGCCTGCCCTTGCTGCCTTCCGGCCCTGGGGGAGTTCAGCGAGATGACGCCGTACGAGGGGTCGGCACCAGGGTAACGCAGGGACGGGCGCCCCTTCGAACCGGCACCTCAGCGGCGCAGGAACCGTCGGGCCAGGGCGTTGCCGAGCAGCTGGACGGCCTGGACCATCACCACGATCACGGCGACCGTGACGAGCACCACGTCCCAGTTGAAGCGCTGGTAGCCGTGGCGGATCGCGAAGTCCCCCAGGCCACCGGCCCCGATCATCCCGACGATCGCGGACATGTCGATCACCGCGATCGTCAGGAACGTGAACGCCAGGATGAGCGGCCCCAGCGCCTCGGGGATCAGGACCGACCAGATGACCCGCCACCGGGAGGCGCCCATGGCCCGTGCCGCCTCGATGACCCCGGGGTCCAGTGCGACGAGGTTCTGCTCGACGAGCCGCGCGAACGCCACCGACGCCATCACGGCCATCGGCGGGATCGCGGCCTCGGTGCCGATCGTCCGGCCCACCAGCCACAGGACGACCGGCCCGACCGCGAACACGAAGATCACGAACGGAATCGGCCGGATCGTGTTGATGACCACGTTGAGGACGGCGAACACGGTGCGGTTCTGCAGGAAGTTCCCCCGGCGGGTCACGTAGATCGCCAGGCCCATGGCCAGCCCCACGACACCCGAGATCAGCAGCGTGACCGACACCATGTAGACGGTGTCGCCGAACGCCTCCCACAGCTGCGGGAGGAGGTAGTCCCAGTTCGTCTCGCGGTTCATCGAAGGTCCGTCGCGTCGGGGTCGGCGATCGGGGCGGCCGCGGTGCCGAGGTCCAGCACCGAGGTGGTGCGGGACAGGTCCGCGATGAACGCCTGGACGTCCCCGTGGTCGCCCTCGAGCTCGAGGGTCAGCGACCCGAAGGGGCGTTCGGCGATCTCGGTGATGCCCCCGTAGATGATGGTCCCGTCGACGGCGTGCTCACGCAGCGCACGGGTGAGGTCGGTCGACGAGGCCCCGTCCTCCTGCACCGCCACCGTCACGACGCGCCCCGGGTGCCGGTGGCGCAGCCGTTCCAACGCCCCAGGGCTCGGACGGTCGCGCAGCGCCGAGCCCACGAACCGGCGGGTCGCGCGGTGCCGGGGCCGGGAGAACACGTCGTACACCTCACCGAGCTCGACGACCTTCCCGTCCTCCATGACCGCGACCCGGTCGCACAGGTGCTTCACGACGTCCATCTCGTGGGTGATGACCACGACCGTGACCCCCAGCTCGCCGTTGACGCGGCGCAGCAGGTCCAGGACGTCCTGGGTGGTCTCGGGGTCCAGGGCCGAGGTCGCCTCGTCGGCCAGCAGGAGCCGGGGGTTGGTCGCGAGCGCCCGGGCGATCCCCACCCGCTGCTTCTGCCCGCCGGACAGCTGGGAGGGGAACTGCCGGGCCTTGTCGGACAGCCCGACGAACTCCAGCAGCTCGGCGACCCGCGCCCGCCGTCGCGCCCTGGACCAGCGCGCGACGGCGAGCGGGTACCCCACGTTCCCCGCGACGGTGCGCGAGGACAGGAGGTTGAACTGCTGGAAGATCATCCCGATGCCGGCACGGACCCGTCGCAGCTCGGACTCGGGACGTCCGGCGACCTCGACGCCGTCGACCACGACCTGGCCCGACGTCACCGGCTCCAGGGCGTTGATCAACCGCACCAGGGTCGACTTGCCGGCGCCGGAGTACCCGATGACACCGAACACCTCCCCCTCGTGGACGTCGAGGCTCACGCCGTCGACCGCACGGATCTCGCCGTGCGTGCCGGGGAACGTCTTGACGGTGTCGCGGAAGCGCACCATCACAGGGGCAGGGCTCATGGGGCCTCGTCTCGGTCTGCGTGTCAGCCCTGGGCGTCGGCCTCGACGTCGGCCAAGTAGCCCCGGAGCTCCTCGGCGGACTGGTCGGCCAGCACCGCGGTGCCCCCGGAGTTCTCGACCAGGGCCTGCTGGATCTCCTCGTCCTTGAAGATCTCGACCAGGCGCAGGTACGTGGGGTTGTCGGCGTCCTCGGCACGCGTGGCCCAGATGTTGATGTAGGGGCGGGCGGCGTCCGAACCGGCGTCGTCCTGGTACAGGGCGCTGTCGGCGTCGATCCCGGCGTCCAGCAGGAAGTCGTTGTTGATGATCGACGCGTCCACCGACCCCAGGGCCAGGGCCGTCTGCTGGGCGTCGACGGGGGTGACACTCACCCGGGACTCCTCGGCGAGGACGTCGGCCTCGGTCACGAACGCCGAACCGCCGTCACGCAGCGCCACCAGGCCCGCGTCCTGCAGGACCAGCAGGGCCCGCGCCAGGTTGGTGGGGTCGTTGGGGACGGCGATCTCCCCGCCCTCGGGGATGTCGTCGACGGAGGTGTGGCGCTCGGAGTACAGGCCCAGCGGGTAGACGGCCGTGGCGCCGATCGGCACCAGGTCCTCACCGGCCTCCACGTTGTACTGGGCCAGGTACAGGATGTGCTGGAACTGGTTGACGTCCAGCTGGCCCTGGCTCAGCGCCGGGTTCGGCTGGCTGTACTCGGTGAAGTCGACCAGGTCGACGTCGATGCCCTCGTCGGCGGCGCGCTCCTCGAAGATGCGCCAGTAGTCCTGGGCGGCACCGACCACGCCGATGGTGACGGTCTCGGTGGTCCCGCCCTCCTCCGGGACGGCGGCGCCGTCGTCGTCGGTGCCGCAGGAGGCCAGGCCGACGACGAGGGCCGCGGCGCCGATCGCGGCAGCGGCACGGCGCCAGGCCGGACGGGCGGTGCGCCGGGAGTGAGGTGCGAGGGTGGTCAGGGCGGGAGCAGGCACGGTGGATCCTTCGGTCGAGCGGGGGTGCGGGCGTCGCGGCTCAGCACGCGGGGGGGCACGGACCTGCCTGAGGTGAGCAGGGGCTGTGCGGGGGCAGCGGGGGCCGGCAGCTGAGTACCGGGGGCCGACGGTCGGAGCGGTCGGATCAGGTGCCCGTCAGGGCGGTCCGTGGCTCAGGCGGTCGCGGCGTCCCGCTCCAGCATTCGACAGCAGCACATCGCGCGGGCGGCGGCCGCGGCGACGTCCTGGACGAGCATGCTGTGGCGGGTCATGGCGCCCATGCTGCATCGGGTACCGAGGCCCACCAAACCGACCCCCCAGTTGTCCCATCATCCGGACACGATGTGGGCGTTCTCGTCTCAGATGTCGTCGCGCAGGAGCCGGCGCACCGCCAGCTCGACCCCGCGCAGCTCGGCCAGGCCCTTCATCCGACCCAGCAGCGAGTAGCCGGGGTTCGTGCGGCGGGCCTGGTCGTCGAGCATCTGGTGCCCGTGGTCCGGGCGCATCGGCAGCCGCGGACCGCCCTCGCGCTCCCGGCGTCGTTCCTCACGCACCAGGGCCGCGACCACACCCACCATGTCGACGTCCCCGTCGATGTGCACCGCCTCGTGGAAGCTCGCCGGGTTCGCCTCACGGCGCGTGGACCTCAGGTGCGCGAAGAAGATGTGCTCGGCGAACCGCTCGGCCATCGCCACCACGTCGTTGTCCGGCCGCACCCCGTAGGAGCCCGTGCAGAACGTCAACCCGTTCGCCGGGCTGGGCGCGGCGTCCAGGACCCCCTGGGCGTCGGCGGCCGTGCTCACCACCCTCGGCAGGCCCAGCAGCGGGCGCGGCGGGTCGTCCGGGTGGATCGCCAACCGCACACCCACCTCCTCGGCCACGGGCACGACGTCCCGCAGGAACGAGGCGAGCGTGGCCCGCAGATCAGGTGCACCCATGCCCTCGTACGTGGCGAGCACGGCCCGCAGCTCGTCCAAGCCGTAGTGCTCCTCCGCACCCGGCAACCCCGCGATGACCGTGCGGGTCAACGCCTCGCGCCCGGCCTCGTCCAACCCCTCGTAGTGGGCCCGCGCCCTGGCCAGCTCGTCGTCGTCGTACTCCTCCTGCGCGCCCGGGCGGCCGAGCACGAACACGTCGAACGCGGCGAACGCGTCGGCGTCGAACCGCAGCGCCCACGTCCCGTCCGGCAGGGCGAACGCCAGGTCCGTGCGCGTCCAGTCCAGGACGGGCATGAAGTTGTAGCAGACGACGTCCAGGCCGCAGGCCGCCAGGTTGCGCACCGACTGCGCCCACGCCTCCACGTACCTGTCCCGCTCACCGGAGCCACGCTTGACGTCCTCGTGGATCGGGATGCTCTCGACCACCGACCAGGTCAGGCCCGCGTCCTCGACCAGCTGCTTGCGCGCCGCGATCGCCTCCACCGGCCACACCTGACCGTTGGGCACCTCGTGCAGGGCCGTCACCACCCCTGTGGCACCCGTCTGCCGCACCTGGGCGAGAGTGATCGGGTCCTGCGGTCCGAACCAGCGCCACGTGTGCTCCATGACGGAACCGTACCGGCGTGGGAGCATCGACCGAGGCCTGACCGAACGACGGACCGAGGACGACCTTGCCCCGCATCCAGCTGACCAGCGTGCACGTCGACGACCAGGAGAAGGCGCTGCGCTTCTACACCGACGCCCTCGGGTTCGTCGTCAAGAACGACATCCCCGTGGGCGCCGCCCGGTGGCTCACCGTGGTCTCGGCCGAGGAACCCGACGGCCCCGAGCTCGTCCTCGAACCCGCAGCCCACCCCGCCGTCGGCCCCTACATGCAGGCCCTGCACGCGGACCGGATCCCGGTGACGTCGTTCGCGGTGGACGACGTGGCCGCCGAGCACGAGCGCCTGACCGCCCTGGGCGTGGAGTTCGCCCAGGAACCCTTGTCGATGGGCCCTGTGACAACGGCCGTGCTGGACGACACGTGCGGGAACCTCATCCAGATCGTCTCTGCCGCGACCTGACGCAGGCCCCTGACCTGCGTCGATACCGTTCGACGCAGGTCAGGAAGGCCGCTCCTGCGACTGTTACCGACCTGTGGATCAGGCGGGTATCTCCTGTAACCGTGCCGTGGAACGACGCTCCGTAGCGTTCATGTCACAAGGTTCCCCACCGCACCAAGGAGAAGCACAATGGCCGCCAAGCGCACCAAGGTCCTCGCCCCGCTCGCCGTCCTCGTCGTCGCCGGAGGCATCACCCTGCAGTCAGGTGCCACGTTCACCTCGCAGAGCGACAACAGCATCAACGCCGTCACCTCCGGCACCCTGACGCAGAGCAACAGCAAGGACGGGCAGGCCATCTTCAACCTGACCGACCTCAAGCCCGGTGACACCCTCAACGGGACCCTCACCCTCACCAACACCGGCAGCCTGCCCGCCTCGTTCGGGCTCACCGAGGTGACCTCCACCTCCACGTTCGCCGCCGAGGCCCTCAGCCTCACCATCACCGACACCACCAACGGCACCGAGGTGTACTCCGGGACGTTCGGCGGCCTCACCGACGGCGCCCGCAACGAGCTCGGCGTGTTCCAGCCCTCGGACGCCACCACCTACCGCTTCACCGTGCAGATGTCCCCCGACGCCGGCAACAGCCAGCAGGGCAAGGTCGCCCAGGCCAGCTACCGGTGGGACTCCGTCCAGCTCGACGGCACCAGCGTCGACCAGTGATCCCCCGGGGGAGGGTCGGGCCCGCGCCCGCCCCTCCCCGTGCGGTGGCCCCGCTGCACCCATGAGGGCCACGACGTCCCGCACCGCACCAGCCACGACCACGCCGGAGAACTGAGATGACCCAGCCCAGCCGCATCCGCCGCGTCACCCGCCGCACCGCGCAGGTGCTGGGCAACACCCTCGTGGTCGCCGTCCTGCTCGCCGGCGCCGCGTACGTGGCGGTCGGTCACATGGGCTTCGAGCGGTACGTCATCACCGGCGGGTCCATGTCGGGATCCATCGAGAAGGGCTCGGTCCTGTTCTCCCGCGCCGTGCCCGTCCAGGAGCTGGCCGTCGGTGACGTCATCACGTACCTGCCACCGGCAGACACCGGCGTCACCAACCTGGTCACCCACCGCATCACCACCATCGACGCCACCGACGAGGGCGCGGCCCTGTTCACCACCCAGGGTGACGCGAACGCCAAGCCCGACCCGTGGGAGTTCACCCTCGACCGCCAGACCCAGCCGGTGGCCGCGTTCTCCATCCCCTGGATCGGCTACCTGTTCCTCGTGCTCGGTGACCGCGGGCTGCGCGTCCTGGTCATCGGTGTTCCGGCCGCGATCATCACGGTCGTGAGCCTCGTGCAGGTCATCCGGGCGCTGTTCCCCGGCCGCGACGACGAGGCCGACACCACCCCCACCACCGACGACGCCCTCGCCCCCGCAGGAGCCTGACATGCTGCAGCGACCGCTCGCCGCCCTGGCCGTGCTGGGGGTCCTCGTCGTGGCCGTCACCACCCACGCGCCGCAGGAGTCCTCGGCGGCGTTCACCGCCACCACGACCACCACCGCGAGCGTCGCCGCAGCAGCGGACTGGACACCCCCCACCGTCGCCCTCACCCACCCGGGCGCCACCGTCACGGGCACCGTCGCCCTCACCGCCACCGCCGCCGACGCCGAGTCCGGCATCGCGCACGTCACCCTCGAGCGTCGCGCCGTCGGCACCACCGCCTGGACCACCGTGTGCACGCGCACCGCCGCGCCGTACACCTGCTCCTGGGACACCACCACCCACGCCGACGGCTCCCACGACCTGCGCGCCCGCGCCGTCGACGGCGCGGGCCTGGCCACCACCACCGAGCCCGTGCGCACCGTCGTGGACAACGAAGCGCCTGAGGTGGCGCTCACGGACCCGGGCAGCCCGTTGACCGGGACGTTCACCGTGACGGCCACGGCGCACGACACAGGCTCGGGGCTCGCCGGGATTCGCGTGCAGGCGGCACCCTCGGGCACCGCGACCTGGACCGACATGTGCGGCGGCACGACCTCTCCACTCACCTGCGCGGCGGACGCCACAACCCTGCCCGCCGGCTCGTACGACCTGCGCGCCGTCGCGGTCGACGCCGCCGGCAACACGAACACGTCCGCCGTGGTTCTCGACCGGCAGGTCGTCGCCAACGTCTCGACCATCACCCTCCAGGACCCCGGCCCCACCCTGCGCGGAACGGTCAACCTGGTCGCCGACGCCAGCTCCACCGCGGGCGTCACGTCGGTCACCCTCCAGGTCGCACCCACCGGGAGCAGCACATGGACCGACGTGTGCACCCTCCCCCGGGCGCCCTACCAGTGCGACCTGGACACCCGAGTCGTGCCCGACGGGACGTACGACCTGCGGGCCGTCCTGCTCGACGCGACCGGGACCCGGACCACGTCGCCGACCCGATCCGGGGTACGGGTGGTCAACACCCCGCTGCAGGCACACGACATCCAAGCGGTCAACGGCCCCGGCGTCGCCGGCCAGGTCGACGCCGGGGACGTGATCACCTTCACGTACAGCGGCGTTGTCGACCTCGCCACCGTCACCCCCGGGTGGAACGGACAGCCCCTTGCCGTCACCACCCGACTCCGCTCCGGAGGACTCGTCGGCAACGGCAACTCCAACGACGTCCTCGACGTCCAGCGGGCCGGGAGCGTCGTCCACCTCGGGTCGGTCGACCTCAACCAGAACTACATCAACCCCCACAGCACCGCGACGTTCGCCGCCACCATGACCGCTGCCACGGCACCCGGCCCCGAAGGTGACCGCACCGTCATCACGGTCGTGCTCGGCGCGCGCACCAGCGGGCCGGCCGGACGCGTCGTCAACCCGGCCGCGACCATGGTGTGGACGCCCAGCGCCTCCGTCACCGACGTGTTCGGGCTGCCCGTCTCGCCGACCCCAGCGACCGAGCTGGGTCCCGTCGACACGGACTTCTGACCATGATCAGGTCCGTGACCTGCGGACCTCCCGACAGGTGGGCCGCCCAGGCCCCTCCTATGCTCGAGGCATGGGGTTCCACCTGCTCATCGTCGAGGACGACGACGGGATCGCCCTCCCGCTGTCCCGGACGTTCCAGCGGGAGGGCCACACCGTCACCCGCGCCCCCGACGGCGCCACCGCCACCCAGGCGCTTCAGGACGCCCCGGTCGACCTCGTGATCCTGGACCTGGGGCTCCCCGACGTCGACGGCCTGGACCTGTGCCGCGACATCCGGGCCGGCGGTTACGACGGCGGGATCCTCATCCTCACCGCCCGTGGGTCCGAGATCGACAGGGTCCTCGGGCTGGACATGGGCGCCGACGACTACCTGCCCAAACCGTTCGCCGTCGCCGAGCTGCAGGCCCGCGTCCGCGCCCTGCTGCGCCGCGCCACCCCCCGCGCCGCGGCGAACGACGCCGGGGAGGCGGGCACCGGGCGTCCCGCACCACCGGCGCCGTCCACCACCGGCCTCCGGGTCGACACCTCGTCCCGGCGCGTGTGGGCAGGCACCGTCGAGGTGCCCCTCACCCCCAAGGAGTTCGACGTGCTGCGCATCCTGCACGCCGAGGACGGGGGCGTGGTCACCCGCGAACGGCTCATGGACCAGGTGTGGGACGAGAACTGGTTCGGCTCCACCAAGACCCTGGACGTCACCATCGGGCGCCTGCGGCACAAGCTCGAGGAGCGCACCGCACCGGCCCGCATCGTGGCGGTACGGGGCGTCGGGTTCCGCCTGGAGCCGGTGGACCCCGGTGCGTAGTCGTCTGGTCACCGTGTTCGTCGCCATGGCGGTCGGCCTCGTCCTGCTGTTCGCGGTTCCCCTGGCCTACGTGCTGTCCGTCGCGGCCACCCACGAAGCCGTCACGCAGACCGAGAGGACCGCCTCCCTGGTGGCCGCGGCCCTCGCCGAGCGCGAATCCGGCCCCGGCGACGTCACCACCCAGTACCTGGCCACGCTCCTGCGACCCGGCGAGGGCGCCACCTACATCGCCCCCACCGGGGCCATCACCCAGGTGGGGCACGACGCCATCGGCCACCAGGCCGAGGTCGTGCTCACCCGCACCGTGCGCGGCGGGGGCGTGGTCACCATCGTGCGCTCCGGCGTGGACGTCGACCGCGCCGTCCTGGACCTCGTCCAACCCCTGGTCCTCACCGCGCTCGGCCTCGTGGTCGTGGCCGCGCTCGCCGGCGGCCTGCTCGCCAAGCGGGTCGCCCAGCCCTTCCAGGACCTCGCCGAGGACGCCGACCGGCTCGGCCACGGCGACTTCGACCTCACCGTCCGCCCCACCGGGCTGCCCGAGGTCGACGCGATCGGCACCGCCCTCACCGCCAGCGCCACCCGCCTGAAGGACCAGCTGGAACGGGAACGAGAGTTCGCCGTCACCGCCTCCCACGAGCTGCGCACCCCCATCACCGCGCTGCGCCTGGAGATCGAGGACGTCACCCTGCGCCCCGGCACCCCACCCGACGTCGTGGAAGACCTGCGCCGGGCGCTGGGTGAGCTCGACCGGCTCTCCGCCGCCGTCACCGGGGTGCTGGAGCGCGCCCGTGACCAGCGCACCGAAGGTCTCGCCGACGTCGACCTCACCGCCCTCGTCGACGAGGTCGCCCGGGCGGTCAACGCCGACCCCGACCCCGGCGCCCGCCCCCTCACCACCCTCACCGGGCGACGCGTCCACGCGCGCGTCGTCCCCGCCGTCGCCACCCAGGTGCTGGAACGCCTCATCCGCCACGCCACCACCCACGGCGACGAACCGGTCACCATCGCCGTCCAGGAGCGTGACGGCCGCGTCGAGGTCCAGGTGCAGCACGCCGGCCCCGCCGCCACCGACGTCCTGCCCGAGGTGCGGACCCTCGCCGAGTCCACCGGCGGGCGCCTGACCGTCGCCCCCAGCCGCACCGCCACGTTCGTCCTGTCCCTGCCCTGCGCGACCGGACGACCCACCCCCGGGCCGACATGACCGGCACGTCCGGATACATCCGGACAGGCTGACACCGACGCACCAACGAGCCCGTGACCAGGGACGTCGTCCGTGGCATGGTCGGGGCATGAACGCTGGACCCACCGCACGCCTCGAGGCGATCGACAGGTACGGCGTCCTCGAACGCGCACCGTCACGGGACCTGCAGGCCCTGGCCGAGCTCGCCGCACAGGTCATGGACGTCGACGGCGCCGCGATCAACATCGTCACCGACCGGCACCAGCACCAGGTCGCCACCGTCGGAGTCGAACCGTCCGTGTGCACCCACGACGCGTCCATGTGCGCGGCCGTCCTGGACGAACCCGGGCCCGTCGTCGTGCCCGACGCCCCCGCCCACGAACGCCTGCGCCACTCCCCCTTCGTCACCGGCGAGCTGGCGTCCGTCCGGTTCTACGCCTCCGCGGCCCTCACCACCCCCGCCGGTGTGGTCATCGGCCGCCTCTGCACCTTCGACCCCCGGTCCCGGCAGGCCTCCACCGAGCAGGTCGACGCCCTGTGCGCCCTCGCCGAACGCGTCATGGACGTCCTGGAGCTGCGGCTGCGCACCGACGAGCTCGAGAGCACCGTCGCCGAGCTCACCCACGCCCGCAACGAGCTCGCCCGCTCCAACGACCAGCTCGGCATGTTCGCCGCCCAGGTCAGCCACGACCTCACCAACCCCCTCACCGCCATGCTCGCGAACCTGGAGGTCCTGGCCTCCGAACCCGCCATCGCCGACGACGAGCACGCCACCCGGTTCGCCGACGCGGCGCTGCGGGCCGGTGGACGCATGGCCCGCATGATGTCCCGGCTTCTCGCCTACGCACGGGTGGGTGGGGCGCTCGCGGTCGAGGACGTGGACCTGGCCGGCCTGGTGCGCAGCTGCCTGGAGGACGCCGCCCCCCTGATCCGCAGCACCCGCGCCCAGGTGGACGTCGGCACCCTGCCCACCGTCAGGGGTGACGGGCAGCAGCTGTACGCAGTGCTGCTGAACCTGCTGACCAACGCCCTGAAGTACGCCACACCGGGCGACCCGCCCCGGGTCACCATCACCTCAGACCGGACGGGCGACGGGTGGACGGTGCGCGTGGACGACCACGGCGCCGGCGTCGACCCCGGGCGCCGGGAGGAGATCTTCGCGATGTACAACCGCGGTGACCACTCCGGCGTGGCACCCGGCAGCGGCATCGGCCTCGCGGTGGCCCGGCGGGTGATCGAGGCCCACGGGGGGCGCATCGGCGTGACCGACGGGCCGGACGGGACCACCCGGTTCTGGTTCGAGCTGCCCGACGAGCTGCCCTGCGGCATGTCCTGACCGGGTCGTGTCGGTGGTCGTGGTTACCGTCGGCACATGAGCAGCCACCCGCACACCTGCGTGTACTTCGACGACGGTGAGTTCCCCGAGCTGGTCTGCGTGTGCGGCCGGCGGACCGTCCACCTGATCGAGGACGAGGCCGACGGCATCCTCATCGTCCTGGTCGAGGAGCCCGAGCTCGCCGCCACCGCCTGAACACCGGTCCCTCACTCGAGGACGAAGCCGGTGGACGTGAGCGTCAGGGCGAACCCCACGAACCCGCTCACCGCCAGGAGGACGAGCGCCAGGACGCCGAGCACCCCACGCCGGCGCCGCACCAGCAACGCCACCACCAGCACCAGCACGTAGGTCAAGACCGACACGACGGTCGCCACCCGGGCTACTGCCACCCGTGTGGCCTGGTCGCACGCACCCACCGTCCCCGCCGGGCAGGCGGCCTGCAGGTCCGCCGCCCACCACGTCGCGATCAGCCAGACCCCCAGCACCAGGGCCCCCACCAGGGCCATCGCCCACGCACCACGCAACGGCGACGGGTCCACGGACATGGTCACGATCCTCCCAGACTCCTCGGTTTCGGGGTCCTGGGGCACGTCGGGTACCCTTGACCGGCCAGGAGGATTCGCCTAGTGGCCTATGGCGCACGCTTGGAAAGCGTGTTGGGTGCAAGCCCTCGGGGGTTCGAATCCCCCATCCTCCGCAGCCGAAGGGCCCGTGACCTGCAGCGATGTGGGTGACGGGCCCTTTGTCGTCAGCCGGGGGACTGACGCGCCGCCCGCCCCTGTCCCCGATCTCCCGGCAGCCGACTGCGGTCAGAGGGCACGTCGAACCAGGGTGCGGCGCGGCTCGCCCATCCACGGGTGACCTCACGGTCACCCTCAGCGGAGGTGCCGGCCCCGCTGGTCGCGCTCGGGCGTGGAATAGGTGCGCGTCAGCCGCGCGGCGGTGTCTTCGTCGCCGAGTTCGCGGAGCGCCACCACCAACGATTCCGGCGCGCTCGCCAGCCGCTGGGGGCCAGCGATCGGTTGGCGCGCCTCCACCTGAACAACGCGGACGACGTCGAGACCTACCACCGAGTCATGCGCGAGCACGCCGAGGCCAACGCTGGCGGGGCGAAGGCCACGCCACTCGCGGCTTCTCGAGCGGCTCGTCCGCGCGCGGCAACCCGGGCGGCCAGCGGACGCTGAGGTCAGGCGTGCTCGGCGGCGAACAGGATGTGCGTGCCGCCGTCGGCTGCGCCGGGCTCAGCGCAGGCAGCGACCTCGTGGTCCAGGAACCGGGTCCAACGGTCGGGGTCCGCCTCGAGGTCTGCCAGCACGTCAGGGTCGCCGAGCGATGCCCAGTTGCTGGCGCTCATCGCGAGCGTGCGCCCGCCCGCCGCGGCGACCAGGTCAGCGAAGCCGCCGGCGCGGAACATCTGGCACACGTGCGCCGCCCCCGCCAGGTGGCGCAGGTCGCCGGTCGCGAGCACCCGGTCGTTCGCCTCCTCGCCGAACGCGGCCGCGACCTTCACCACCCCGGGCAGCTGGTAGCGCCACGTGCCGAGCATCGACATCACCGAGCCGACCACGACCCCGCCGCGGGCGGTGATGCGCAGGAGCCCGCGAAGCGCCGCCTCGGTCTCCTCGAACGCGTACGAGAGGGGACCGCCGTAGGCCAGGACTGCGTCGAACTCGCCATCGGCGAAGCGGCTGACGTCGCACACGTCCAGCAGCTCCCGCCGCTCGACCGCGACCTCGGCTTCGGTGGAGCCGAGGTACCGCTTGTTCAGGTCGAGCTGGACCGGGGAGATGTCCGTCACCACGACCGTCGCACCCAGCGCGGCAAGCTCGGTGGTGAACCGACCGGGCCCGGCTCCGACCTCCAGCACGCGCGCGCCCGGTCGCACGAACCGGGCGAGGAAGCGCCGGTGTACCTCCAGGGACACGCGCCCTGCCACGTCGCCGACAAGACGGTTCCACTCGGCGTCGCCGAACTCGTCGTAGTAGGCGCGCGTCGCTTCCCTGTCCTCAGCAGTCATGACCGGCAGTGTGCCCGACCACGCACCAGCGGTAGTCCCGCTCGCTCCTCCCAGGGCGCCCTTCGTCCAGCAGGCCGTACAACCGGTGCTCGGGCACCCCGGCGTCCTTCGCCTCCCGTGCAGTGAACGGGTGCGGCGGCAGGCGCTCGACGACGCCCACGTGCCTCACCTCCTACGCCTTCCGATTTGCGTACACACGTAGCCGTATCTGTGTACGGACTCCGGGGCCAGGGTCATCCGGGTGGGCATGCCGCAGAAGATCGCCGCAACTAGGTCCCGCAGGAACGTCAGCCCAGGTCAGGATCACATTGAACCCGGTTTGCGTACACAGCTCCTCGTACCTGTGCACGGTTTCCCGCAGGGAAACGCCTGTCGTGTTGCACGTCCCCAAGATCGGGGGAGGTCAGGTGCGGAGGTAGCGCCGGACCACTGCCCGACCTGGCCGCTTCGGCGTTCGCCAAGTGTGTGCCGCTGGGAGGGGTAGCTGGGGTGCACCACCATCGGTCAGACGGGCTCAACCACACTGGAACTCGAACCAACAGCGGTCGAAGGCACGCGAGGAAAGATCCTCCTCCCGGATCAGGAAGTAGAGCCGACCGACGTCGCCCCACATCATCGCGGCGTCGTCGTCGCTGTCGATCTGCAGGAGGAGGCGCCAGTCGCGCGCTCCCGCCTCCAGGCCTGGGACGCGCGGGTTTTGGTAGCCCTCGGGGCCGCCGACAAAGATGCCGTTCGACGCCAGCTGCGCTCCCAGCCACATGCTGTTCTGAACCAGGTCCGGCCAACCGCCGATCCGATGGGCCGGCTCGGAGACGGGAGGCAGCACATCACCTAGGGCGAAGAGCCCGTCCCGCTCGGCGTTGTGCAGGCCCTTGAGCGCGTCCTCGAAGGGATCGGGTGCGGTCAACTCCTCGACCGCGGAGAGAGCGACCTCGGGGAAGGTCTCTGTCCCGTCCGGCGCCGACCTCGCCTCCGCGTCCACGCAGTAGACGACTCGCCAGGCATCCCGCTGCGCAGGGTCAAAACCCCACGCAGACTGCTCCGTTGCGTCATAGAAGAACGTCAGCCACCCGGTGGCCGGGAGCAGGAGGCTGTCCAGGCGGGGCAGTCGCGCGAGGTCCAGCACGGCCACCACTTCGAGGCCGCGGCCTTGCCACGTGGGCCACTCCGCTTGAGGGGCCAGCATCGCCGCCCCTCCGAGCCGGCCGACCACGGCGCCGGGGTCGAGGGCCGACGACAGTCTCAAAGAGGGTTGCGCGAGCGATCGGAAGGTCGCCTGAGCCTCCGGCGAGAGGTAACGCGCAGCCGCCTCCGCGAGCAGCTCGGGCGTGAGCGGTCCTCCTCCGACCGGTTCGACCGGAGGCTTGGGCGCGACGACGTCCTGGGCTGACCGGCGGCGGAACCAGCGCATGGCCGCATTGTGGCAGGCCGAACAGGTCGTCGACCTCGCCTGCGGTCAGCGGCGAGGCGTTGCGGCGGTCGGTCAGCCGGGGCAGCTGTGGTCGGTCGTCGTCCACAGCGTGACGCTCCTCGGCGCGAGCGGCAGCTCGAGTCGACGGGTGATCCCTAGCGTCGTGACGTCGACCCGGACGTGCCTAGCAACCGCGCCGGTTCCGGCGGCCAGGTCGACGCACAGGAGGTCCAGGGTCTGCCACACGGCGAACTCGCCGCCACGCGGGACGTTGACCACGGGCTTCGCGTCCTCCTGGAGGAGGATCTCCGCCTCGCCGATGACGCTGAGCCCCGAGTGCGCCACCATGAGGTCGTCAGTCACGGCCGCCACCCGGACGGGAACCGGCCCGGTGCTGCGGTAGGACACCATGATCTGCGCCTCGCCTGGTGCCGGGTCGACAGCCGCCCACTCCAGGCGGTCGCCCTGGTCGAACACCTCGGACGCCCAGGTGACGGGACCCTGCTCCAGCTGAGGGTTGAGACCCACGACGAGCCAGGCCCCCACCAGCGCGATCCCCGCTGTTGCCGCCCAGAGGTACGTCCGCCGCCCGGCCATCATCTGCCTCCAGTGATCCACCGCCGGGGACGGCCGGCACCACCGGTAACGGTATCGCTCCGCCGCAGCGCAGGGCTGAGCAGGGCCCGGCCATCGGCCAGGCCCTCGCTCGTTGTTGCGCCGGTCGATGCGGGTGGGGTCGATGGTGCAGGCGCGGGCAGCCCCAGCCACCGAGCGTCCGCGTGGCTGCCGTCCACCTCGGAACGGGACCGATCCGTTACGGAATCCGTAACCAATCGGTCCCGCACGGGCGGGCCAGCGCTGTCGCCCGAATGCTGCGACATCAGCGTCGTCGAGGGTGTGGAACACCGGGTCCTCGTGGAACTCGCCCCGCACCCCGTCCAGCGCACCCTCGACGAGCTCGAGTGCCATGAGTGAGGCGTTCTGGGGTTCAGAGGGTCCGGGCTGGCCCGCGGCGACTGACCTAGGTCGTCTGGAGGATCGCCAGCGAGAGGCCGGGCCCAGCCGTCGCCGCCCCTCTGCGGCGCCGCTTCCTCTGATCGATCCGGGCGGCCGTGCTTAGGGTGGTAGCCGTGGACCCCGCCGACCTGGAGCTGCTCGAACGGCATGCGCCGATCGTGCGGTTCAACGAGGGGGAGTACTTCCTCCCGGCATCGGTGGAGTCCTTCGTGGAGCGATCCGAGCTGTGGGAGCGGACCGGGCCGTCGGAGCGTCGCCTGGTCGCCCCGGCCGGCACCCTCGACCTCGACGGCCTCGTGGCGGTCAGCCGCGGTTCCGACGCGCGGCGCTACCTCCGCCTGGTCTCCGAGCCGCTGAGCAACGCCGACCTGGTTGCCTGGCGGCTGGACCGGGACCGGCCCCGGTTCCGGTCCCACAGCAGGCTGGGGCACGTCGGGGTGCTGGGTCGCTTCATCGACGTCGCCGGCCGTATCTCGCTGCTGCTGCGCGGCCGGGTGCCCACCGGGGCGCAGTCGGCCGCCGCCCTGCTGGACCGGGAACGACCCGACCACGGCGACCACCCCTACTACGGGCGCGTCCTGCACAGTGCCGGGTACGTGGTGCTCCAGTACTGGTACTTCTACTACTTCAACGACTGGCGCTCCCGCGCGCACGGCGTCAACGACCACGAGGGCGACTGGGAGCAGGTCACGATCATGCTGGCCCCCGGTCCCGGCGACGAGCCGCCGACCCCCGCGTGGGTCGCGTACTCCGCCCACGACGAGGTCGGCGCCGACCTGCGCCGGCGCTGGGACGACCCCGACCTCACCGTCGTCGACGGCCACCCGGTGGTGTTCGCGGGCCTGGGGTCCCACGCCGGGGCGTACCTGCCCGGTGAGTACCTCATCCACGTCCGGGACAGCCGGTTCGCATCCGTCGTGCAGGGCGTCCGCCGGATCGCGACGGCCGCCCTCCTCTGGTCGCGACGCTCGAAGGAGGACGGCGTCGGCATCCCCTACGTCGAGTACCAGCGCGGGGACGGCGTCGGCATCGGGCACGGCCAGGACCGCCCGTGGCGTCCGGTGCTCATCGACGACGACACCCCGTGGGTCCGGCGCTTCTCCGGCCTGTGGGGGGACGACACCGACGACCCCTTCGGCGGGGAGCGGGGCCCGGCCGGGCCCCGCTACAACCGCGACGGGTCCGTCCGGCAGTCCTGGAGCGACCCCATCGGCTGGACCGCGCTGGACGCCGTCGTACCGCACGAGGGCGAACGTCAAGACCTCATCACCGCGCGGGTCGAGGAGCTCGACGACGAGCTCGAGCGGTTGCAGGCCGACCGCCGACGGCGACGCGAGAAGCTGCGCGCAGCCGTCATCGGCGGGGCGAGCGACACGGCACCCGCCGAGCGCGACCTGACCCGCCTGGCCGCCCAGCTGACGGCACGGCGGGACGAACGGCAACGCCTGCTCGAGATGCGCGACGCACCGCCACCGAGCCCCTCCCCGCACGCCCACCTGCGGCACCGCCAGGAGCCCCTGCCGGACGACAGCAGGGGCCGCCAGTGGCTGCTGAACATCTGGTCGAGGATCAGCACCCCACTGATCCTGCTGATCCTCGCCGTCCTCATCTGGCCGACCCCAGGAATCGACCTCGTGGTCGCCCCGATCGCGCTGCTCGTCATCCTCGTCCTCGAGGCGGCGGCGCAGAAGCGGCTCGGCGCCCTGCTGCTGAGCCTCATCGTCCTCGCGGCGGTGATCGCCGTCCTCGTCGCAGTGTGGACCGGCCTCATCTACTCCTGGCGCATGATCCTCGCCGGACTCCTCGTGGCAGCCGGGCTGCTCCTGCTGGTGCTCAACATCCGCGAGGTCCGTCGGACCTGACCGGCCCGCCCGCGGAGCGTCGTCCGTGAGGCGAGTCGGCGATCCCTACCCTGAGGGCACGGTTCGGGCAGGGCTGTTCTTCAGGCGCCTTCGGCCCGGGCCCCATCCCGGACCGGGTGAGTGCCCTGGCTGCGGTCACCGCTGGGACGAGCACGCTGGATCGGGCAACGACGAGGGTGGTGTCTGCGGAGTGCGCCTCCGAGGTCGAGCACGGGCAGTACACCTCGGACGCCGCCCCGTGCCGGAGAGTGTGGGACCGCGCCGAAGCGAACTGCCAAGCGGGCGTGGATGCTGTCGCAGAGCCAACGGCTGCGGGTGCATGTCCAGACGGTGACGTGATCTCATCGGCGGCGTCTGGCCCTACAGGTGCCGTCTCACCTCACTTGCGAACTGAGGTACTCCCGAGCGCGATAGCCGGATGAGGATGTCTGTCACGGTCATGTGCGGCTGCGAGTATGCCTCGGCCTGGTCACGCAGTGCACGGACTGTCGCCCCCGGGTAGAGATCGAGCTGGTCGAGCAAGAAGTCGTCGGGGTGACTGACCGAGAGGTCGTACGGCCCGGTCGCCTCCCGCGGAAAGTCGGCGAGGTTGAAGGTGACCAGCAGCTCGGCGTTGGCACGGACGGCCGCTGCCAGCACGTGCCTGTCCTTGGGATCGCAGGTCATCGACCCGATCAGCGGCTCGTAACCCTCCACCAGCGCGTCAGGGAAGGCGTCGGCCATGTGGGCCACGCGCCGTGCGGCGCGCTCATCGCCGATCCCGCGCAGGAGGAGGTTCCGCTCCAGCTCGGTGAGGATGTCGGCGGACCACAAGGGTCGGAACGTGCCGGCCTCGGCAAGCCGCAGGACCGTGTCACACAGGTACGCGCCGAAGAGCACATTCGTGTCGAGCAGGACCGGGAACGCCATCCTTCAGGCCGTGCGCGAGGGTGGCGTGGGGTCGAGGTCGTAGAGGCCTGCTTCTTCGCCTTCCTGGACCATCTCCTGCAGAGAACGGCGTCGCGACGCCTTCGCGCGGTCCAGGTGGTCCAGGAGGTGAGCGAGCATGACCCGTCGGTGCCGGCCACGCATCTCGTAGGGGATCGACCCGTCCTCGAGCAACCGCACGAGCGTCGGCCGCGAGATGCCGAGGAAGTCGGCCGCCTCCTGGGTGGTGAGCATGGCGTTGTGCGGAGCCACCGTCACCCCTTGCCCGTTCGCCATGGCCATGACCACCTGCCGCAACGCCTCGAACACCGGCCGCGGTAGCTCGACGCGCCGTCCGTCAGGATGCACCAGGGCGGGCCCCACCTCCGGCACCGTGAGTCCCCGGTCGCTGAGAGCGGCGACCAGATCCACGATCTCAGCGAGGTCGCCCGACTCCGCGAGGTACGTGCTGGCGCTGGCTCCGGCTGACTGAGACACCACGTCCCCACCTCCTAATCGAAAAAAGTGTAAGCGCAGCCGGGGGCGTGAGGGAAGGTCATCGCGGTGACGTTCGACGGGTGGGGCGCGCAAGCCCCTGACGAGGCCAATTGAGAGTTCGTCGTGGGGACGCTGTGGGACGATCCGCAGGTGTTCCTCACCGTGACCGGCACCGGACCGGACGCCACCGACCTGGGCTACCTGCTGCACAAGCACCCCGGTCGGGTCCAGGCGTTCGAGCAGTCCTTCGGCGTGGCTCACGTGTTCTACCCCGAGGCGACGGACGAGCGGTGCACCGTCGCGCTCCTCCTGGAGGTCGACCCCGTGGGCCTGGTGCGACAGAAGGGTCGCAGTGCCCCGCGGGACGTCGCCTTCAGCCTGGCGCAGTACGTCAACGACCGTCCGTACGCCGCGTCGTCGATGCTGGCAGTAGCCCTGGGCAAGGTGTTCCGGACGGCCATGGCCGGGCGGTGCGAGGCACGCCCGGAACTGCCGGGGCGCCGGTGGGACCTCACGGTGCACGTCCCGGCCGTGCCGTGCCGCGGTGGCACCGAGGCCGCCGTCCGGCTCTTCGGGCCCCTCGGGTGGGAGGTCGACGCCCGACCCGTTCCCCTCGACCCGACCATCCCCGAGTGGGGCGACTCCCGGTACGTCGACCTGCGGTTGTCCGGCACCCACCACCTCGCCGACGCCCTCAGCCACCTGTACGTCCTCCTGCCGACCCTCGACGCGGCCAAGCACTACTGGGTCGGCTCGGACGAGGTGGAGAAGCTGGTCCGGGCCGGTGAGGGCTGGCTCGCCGGGCACCCGGCACGGGACGAGATCGCCCGCCGCTACCTCGCCCACCGGCACACCCTCGCCGCCTCGGCCGTCGCGCGGCTCGCGGAGGTCGACGACACCGAGCCCGAGACCCTGGACGACGCCGTGAGCGACCCGGCACCAGACCCCGCAGCAGCACCAGCAGGGGCGGCGCTGCCCGGCGCACCGGAGGCCGACGTCGTGCCGCTCGCACGCCAACGCCTGGACGCGGTACTCGCCCAGCTGCGTGGTGCGGGTGCCCGCACCGTCGTCGACCTCGGCTGCGGCGAGGGAGCGCTGCTGGAGGAGCTCCTGGACGACCCGACGTTCGAGAAGATCCTCGGCATCGACGTGTCACCACGCGCCCTGTCCAAGGCCGCGCGGCGCCTCCACCTCGACACCCTGCCCGACCGTCGGCGTCAACGCATCGAGCTCACGCAGTCCTCGGTCGTGTACGCGGACGCGCGGGTCGCGGGCTTCGACGCCGCCGTCCTCATGGAGGTCATCGAGCACGTCGACCCGCCCCGTCTGCCCGCCCTGGAGCGTGCCGTCCTCGGTGCGGCTGCCCCCGGCACCGTCATCGTCACCACACCGAACGCCGAGCACAACGTCCGGTACCCGGCGCTCACCGCCGGGACCATGCGGCACCACGACCACCGTTTCGAGTGGACGCGCGCCCAGTTCCAGCAGTGGGCGCACGCCGCCGCCGAACGCCACGGGTACGACGTCCAGGTGCTGCCCGTCGGCCCCGACGACCCGCAGGTGGGGCCGCCCACGCAGATGGCCGTCCTGCGGCGCGGCGACCCGCAGGCAACGAGCACCACGAGCACCGGCGGAGGTGCACGATGACCACGCTCACGATCCCCGCGCTCTCGCTCGTCGTCCTCGTCGGGGCGTCCGGCTCGGGCAAGTCGACCTTCGCGGCACGGCACTTCGGGCCGTTCGAGACCCTGTCGTCCGACTTCTGCCGCGGGCTCGTCTCCAACGACGTCAACGCCCAGGACGCCACTGCCTCGGCGTTCGACGTCCTGCACCACATCGCGGGCAAGCGGCTCGACGCGGGCCTGCTCACCGTCGTCGACGCCACCAACGTCCAGCAGTCGGCGCGCCGGTCGCTGGTCGACCTCGCGCGCGCCCACGACGTGCTGCCCGTCGCCATCGTCCTGGACGTGCCCGAGCAGGTCTGCCTCGACCGCAACGCCGCACGCGCCGACCGGGACCTGCCCGCGCACGTCGTCCGACGCCACCGTGACCAGCTGCGACGCTCGCTGCGGGGCCTGGGCCGCGAAGGGTTTCGCACCATCCACGTGCTCAAGGGCACCGAGGCGATCGACGCCGCAGTCATCGAACGGCAGCCGCTGCGCAGCGATCGACGCGAGGACCACGGGCCCTTCGACGTGATCGGCGACGTCCACGGGTGCCGGTCCGAGCTCGAGACCCTCCTGGGGCGCCTCGGCTACGCCGTCGTCCACGACACCCAGGGGCGGGCCGTCGACGCCGTCCACCCCGAGGGCCGGCGCGCCCTGTTCGTCGGCGACCTCGTCGACCGCGGCCCGGACAGCGCAGGCGTGCTGCGCCTGGCCATGGGCATGGTCGCAGCGGGCAACGCGCTCGCCGTCCCCGGCAACCACGAGAACAAGCTCGTGCGCGCACTCGACGGTCGGCGCGTGCAGGTCTCCCACGGCCTCGAGACGACCCTGGCCCAGCTCGAGGACGAGACCGACGAGTTCCGCACCGCGGTGCGGGACTTCTGCGACGGGCTCGTCGCGCACCTGGTGCTCGACGACGGCAACCTCGTCGTCGCGCACGCGGGCTTGAAGGAGTCGTTCCACAACCGTGCGTCCGGCCGGGTCAGGGCCTTCGCCCTGTACGGGGACACCACGGGCGAGACCGACGAGTTCGGCCTCCCGGTGCGGCTCCCCTGGGCCGAGGAGTACCGCGGCCGAGCGATGGTCCTGTACGGGCACACCCCCACACCCGCCCCGACCTGGGTCAACAACACGATGTGCCTGGACACCGGGTGCGTCTTCGGTGGCCACCTCACCGCCCTGCGGTACCCGGAGAAGGAGCTCGTCCAGGTCCCCGCAGAGCAGGTCTGGTACGAGCCGGCCCGCCCGTTCCCCACCGCCCAGGGCGCAGCCGACGGCCCCGACGGGCAGGTGGGGCGTCGGGACCCCGACGTGCTGGATGTCACGGACGTCCTGGGCAAGCGGGTCGTCGAGACCGGCCTGCACGGCCGGGTGACGGTCGCCGAGGAGAACGCCGCCGGCGCCCTGGAGGTCATGAGCCGGTTCGCCGTCGACCCGCGGTGGCTGGTCTACCTGCCGCCGACGATGAGCCCGTGCGCCACCGCACCGGACGGCGACCTGCTCGAGCACCCCGACCAGGCGTTCGACGCGTACGCCGGCGACGGGGTCGACCAGGTCGTGTGCGAGGAGAAGCACATGGGGTCCCGCGCCGTGGTGCTCCTGTGCCGGGACGCCGACGTGGCCGCAGGCCGGTTCGGCATGCCCGCCGGAACCACAGGCGTGGTGCACACACGCACCGGACGGCCGTTCTTCGACGACGCCCGCACCGAGCAGCTCCTCGCCGTGGTCCGCACCGCCGCGACCACAGCCGGGCTGTGGGACCGGCTCGGGGGTGGCAGAGCACCGGCGGACTGGCTCGTACTCGACTGCGAGCTCATGCCCTGGTCGGTCAAGGCCGGTGAGCTGCTGCGCACCCAGTACGCGGCCGTCGGTGCGGCGGCACGGTCCGCGCTCCCCGTCGCCACCGCGGCGCTCGAGGCAGCCGCCACCGCCGGACTGCCCGTCGAGGAGCTGCTCGGCCGAACCCGGTCCCGGCACACCAACGCCCACGCGTTCAGCGACGCCTACCGCCGGTACGTGTGGCCCACCGACGGGCTCGACGGCGTCCACCTCGCCCCGTTCCAGGTGCTCGCCACCGACACCGGCACGTTCGAGACCCGCGACCACCTGTGGCACCTCGACGTGGCCGACACCCTGGTCGAGGCCGACCCCACCGGTGTGCTCACCGGCACCCGACGGCTCGTCGTCGACCTCCAGCAACCCGACTCCCGGGCCGCCGCCGTCACCTGGTGGCACGAGCTCACCACCGCCGGCGGGGAGGGCATGGTCGTCAAACCGCTCGCCAACCTGGTGCGCGGACGACGCGGGCTGGTCCAGCCCGGCATCAAGGTCCGCGGCAGGGAGTACCTGCGCATCATCTACGGCCCCGACTACACCGAGCCGCAGCACCTCACCCGCCTGCGCTCACGCCACCTCGGCCGCAAACGGAGCCTCGCGCTCCGCGAGTACGCCCTGGGTCTCGAGGCACTCACGCGACTCACCGCCGGCGAACCGTTGTGGCGCGTCCACGAGGCCGTCTTCGCGGTGCTCGCCCTCGAGTCGGAGGCCGTCGACCCGCGCCTGTGAGCGGTCCGGCTGCATCGAGCACCATCCCCGACGTCGGGGGGCCATGCCCCTCGTCGTCACCAGCGACGTCCACCCACGCGGCCTCGACGCGGCCTCCACGCGGCCTGTCGCGTCGTCCGACACGGGAGTGGGACCGTTCTGTTGCGGTTTCCGTAACAGAACGGTCCCACTCGGTGGGGAGGGGAGGGTGGCGCCAGCGGGGGCCGGTGGCGCCGGCGAGGGCCGGTGGCGCCCGTGGGGACAGGTGGCGTCGGCGGGGCTGCGTCCCGTGGGGCAGGTGCTCATGCGCCGGCCGGGGCGAGCGGTAGCCCGTGCCGACCGGCGGGAGAGATGCCAAGGTGCGGTGTGGACAGGCACGCGCTCAAGGTCGGTGTCGGGGGCGCCGCGGTCGTCGGCGTCGCCTTCGGCATGGCCCGGTACGCCTACGGGCTCACGCTGCCCGACGTGCGCACCGAGTTCGGGCTCTCGGAGCTCCTCCTGGGCCTGATCGCGAGCGGGACGTTCGTCGGCTACCTCGCCGCCCTGCTCGCCGTGCCGAGCCTGACGGCCCGCCGAGGCCCACGGGCCCCGACCACGGTGGGCGGGATCTGCGGCGTGGTCGGCGCCACGACCGTCGCGCTCGCACCCTCACCCTGGATCCTCGCAGCGGGGGCTGTGGTCAGCGGCAGCGCCGCCGGGTGGGTGTGGGCCCCCTACTCCGACATCGTGACCAGGATCGCGGCCCGCCGCCACCAACCGACCCTGCTCGCGGTGATCACGACGGGAACCAGCCTCGGGCTCGTCGCACTCGCCGCGACGGGCGTGCTCGGCTCGCTCACCTCGTGGCGCCTGACCTGGGCGGGGATCGCCGTGGCCGCCGCCGTGGCTGCGCTGGTGAACCTGCGAGCAGTCCCCCGGCTGGACGCCGGGCGCCGGACCTCGGGAACCCCGCGCCGGTCCCCCTGGCGCCGGGAGATGGCCCCACCCCTGATCTACGCCGTGGTCTACTTCGTGGCCATCACGGCCTACTTCACCTATGCCAGTGAGGCCGTGCGCAGCGGCGGGCTCCCCGCCTCGGCCTCGCCGGGGCTCTTCGCCGTCATCGGCATCGGCGGGCTCATCGGGCTGCGCACGGGTCGGATGACGCGCGCGGTGGGCCCGAGGGCGGTCGGCGCCGGTGGGGTCCTGGTGGTCGGTGGCGCGCTCGTGCTGCTGAGCGCGGGGCGCGCGTCGCTGCCGCTGGTCCTGGCATCCGCGCTCCTGTTCGGTGCGGGCTACATGGTGGGCTCGTCCCTGCTGGCCATCTGGACGGCCCAGGCGGTCCCCGACCGGCCCGGCGACGGGTTCACGATCGCCCTCGTGGTCGGCGCCGTCGTCTCGATCGCCACACCCGCGGCGATGGGCACCCTCATCCCGACCCTCGGCCTGCCCACGATGCTGGTGGCCGTCGCCGCTGTCGTGACCCTCGGCGCGAGCACGCTCGCTCTGCCGGCGCTGCGCCCAACGCCCGGGGAGCCCGGACCTGATCGGCGAGGACGCCAGGGCTGACACGCCCGGAAAGGGCTGCCGTCAGCAGCACACCGCCACTTGCCATTGATACCCCTAGGGGTATCCTGGCGGTGCGCGGGAGCGCCTACGCACCCCGACGCCCCACCCGATCGCCCCAGCAGTCAGGAGCACCCCATGACGACAGCACCGACGACCCTGCGAGGGCGCCTGCGCCGGCTCCTCGGGCGCGCCACCGACGACGGCGCAGTCGGCAGGACCGTCTCCGCACCCCGGGCGCTGGAGATGGTGCGCGACGGCGCCGTCGTGCTCGACGTGCGCGAACGCGCCGAGTGGAAGACCGGTCACGCGCCCCACGCCGTGCACGTGCCGCTCGGCGACATCGCCAAGGCACCCGGTCGCCTCGGCAAGGACAGGCCCGTCGTCGTGATGTGCGCGTCCGGGATGCGGTCGCGCACCGCCGCCAAGCACCTGCGCGATGCCGGACTGACCGCCACCAGCCTGTCCGGCGGGATCGGCGCGTGGCAGGCCGCCGGGGGGGCGGTCCGCCGCTGACCGGCCCGAGGGAATCACCCGAC
This sequence comes from Cellulomonas bogoriensis 69B4 = DSM 16987, assembly GCF_000767165.1. Taxonomy (GTDB): domain Bacteria; phylum Actinomycetota; class Actinomycetes; order Actinomycetales; family Cellulomonadaceae; genus Actinotalea; species Actinotalea bogoriensis. The sequence continues at coordinate 9,824 of NZ_AXCZ01000009.1, read as the reverse complement.
ACCCATCCGTGTTATACCCCCATGGGTATCACGACGAAGGAGATGGCCTTGAGCACCACCACACTGACCGCAGACACCTTCACCAGCACCATCAGCGACAACGACATCGTCCTGGTCGACTTCTGGGCCGGATGGTGCGGCCCCTGCCGGATGTTCGCACCGGTCTTCGAGAAGGCCGCCGAGAAGCACCCCGATGTCGTGTTCGGCAAGGTCGACACCGAGGCCGAGGGCCGGCTCGCGGCCCAGGCCGGTATCACGTCCATCCCGACCCTCATGGTGTTCCGGGAGGGAGTCCTGGTCTACAACGAGCCCGGCGCACTGCCCGCCCCGGCCCTGGAGCAGATCATCACCGCGGTCAAAGGCCTGGACATGGACGTCGTCCGGCAACAGCTGGACGCAGCGAACGCCGGCGGCTGACACCGCCAACCCCACCGACCGAGAGGAAGCACGATGAGGTACAGCATCACCACCACCGTCGACCTGCCCTTCGACCGGGCGCTGGCCGCCACCCGCGAGGCCCTCGCGACGCAGGGCTTCGGGATCCTCACCGAGATCGACATGGCCGCCACGCTCAAGGCCAAGCTCGACGTCGACCTCGACCCGCAGGTCATCCTCGGCGCGTGCAACCCCCCGCTCGCACACCGCGCACTCCAGGCCGAGACCGCCATCGGGCTCCTCCTGCCGTGCAACGTCGTCGTCCGCTCCGCAGGCCCGGAGCGGACCACCGTCGAGGCCCTCGACCCCGACGTCATGGTCGAGGTCACCGGGAACAGCGAGCTCGGTGACGTCGCGACCGACGCCAGGACCCGGCTGCACGCGGCGCTCGACACCCTCGCCGGGCGGTAGCCACTCCGGTCGCGGGTCCACGCGCCGGGTTCGCGCTCATCTCTCTTCATCAGCGGAACGCCCGCGAGGTTCACGAGCAAAAACCACGAGCGCCACGGCGGCGGCACACGCTGCGGCGTACAGCGGGACACGGAGCCAACCTTCGCCGGTGGCGCCACCTACGACGTTCCCGGCGGGGGAACCCGCGAAGGCCACGGAGCGATAGGCCGCCATGACGCGCCCCCGCACCTCGGCGGGCACGATCGCCATCAACCTCGTGGAGCTCGCGACATTCCATGCTCCCGTCGACAATCCAAGGATCCCGACGGCGACGAACAAGGACGGTGCCGACCACGCGAAAGCGAGCGCCGAGAAGCCTCCGAGCTGAACGACGAGCGATGCCATCGATACACGCATGAGAGTGGCGCGCGGTCCCGCAACCGTGGCCAGCATCGAACCGAAGAGAGCAGCCAGCGACGTCGTCGAGGCGACGACTCCGTAGGTTGCAGGCGGAAGCCCGAGGCTCTGCATCGCAAGGATCGGGAGAACGGCGGCCATGCTCCCGTACGCCATGTTGTTCAGAGTGACAGCGATCAGCAACCGCCTCGTCGGCCCAGAGCCCGCGATCCAGACGAAGCCGTCCCGCCATGACGGTCGTGAGTCGCCGTGCCCGACCTGCGCGCTCGTGCCGCCCACCCGGGCTACGACCACGCAGCACAGGGCTGCGCTCAGTACCGCCCATGCGACGAACAGGGAGCCGGGAGCCAGGACGGCCAGTGCGCTGCCCGCCATGGGCCCGATGATCCGAGCCATGCTCTGCCCGGTCGACATGATGCCGTTCGCACGGAGGAGGCGATCACTGTCGGTGACGTGGGGGAGAATGACGTTCAAGCAGTTGTCTGATACCGCCTGGCACGTCCCAAGAATGAGAGCAGCCCCCACCAGAACGGGCACACCTGCAAGGCCCGCACCGGCAAGGAGCGCCAGGCCTGCCGCGACGACTACCTGCGAAGCCAGCCCGACAACAAGCATCTTGGAGGGCGATCGTCGATCGATCTGGACACCGATCGACGGCCCGAGCAGGATCACCGGCGCCGTAGCGCACAGCGCGAGGATGCCGACCGCAGCAGGGCTGCCCGTCGCGGTCGCAGTGAGCACCATGAACGCCGTCACCTTCGACGCGTCGATCAGGCGCGAGAAGAAGGCCACGACGATCGTGCTCCAACTACGCGATCCGACATCCCAACCCACGGAAGGTGATGGGTGCGCCTCGCCAACAGTCACAGGTGGCTTCCGTTCACAAGATGCTCAGGCCGAGCGGTCCGGGCCGGACGATAGTGGCCGGTGAGACGACACATCAGGGAACTACGTCCGTCGTGGCTTGCATCACGTCCAGTAGGACGCCGTCCAGGAGTCGAGCCTGGCACCGATCCCGTTGACCTCGGGACGTTCGTCTGACGCCCGGCGGTGGCCGGGGTGGTCGACTGAGGGCATGGCCCGCCTCCGAGCGTCGGACCTCCTCCCCCGGCCGAACGAGCTCCTCCCCCCGCCCCCGCCACCACCGCCACGACGCACCGTCGTCGCGGCCGTCGCGTTCGCGATCGGGCTCAGCCTGCCCGTGCTGCGCACCTGGCTGCTCACCTTCGGCTCCACCGAGGCCGAGCTCGACGCCACTCTCCCCGGGGACGAGCTCCTGCCGAAGGCCGACCTCGTCGCCACCCGCTCCATCACCATCGCCGCACCACCCTCAGCGGTGTGGCCGTGGCTGGCGCAGATCGGGCAGGGGCGCGGCGGGTTCTACTCCTTCGACGCCCTCGAGAACCTCGCAGGGTGCGACATCCACTCGGCCGACCGGGTCGTCCCCGAGCTGCAGGACATCGCCCCCGGTGACGCCGTGCACCTTGCCCCGCAGGTGGCCCTGCAGGTGGCCGTCGCCGAGCCGGGCCGGGCACTCGTCCTGCACGGAGCCACCGGCCTCACCACCTCACCACCGCCGTACGACTTCACCTGGGCGTTCGTCCTGCGCCCCGGGCGGGGCGGCGGAACCCGGCTGGTGGTCCGCGAGCGCTACGCGTACACCGCCCGGTGGGCGCGGCTGCTGGTCGAGCCGGTGAGCGTGGTCAGCTTCGTGATGAGTCGCCGCATGCTCCGGGGGATCCGTGACCGGGCCGAGGGTGGCTGGGCGGGTCGTCCCCGGTAGCTTCTCGGGCGCATCTGGGCCGGGACTGCACGACGGAGCCCGGCGGTGACAGGTGTCGACCGCCGGGCTCCGTCCGGTGGATCAGTGCTCGTCGACGTGGTCCTCGTGGGGCGCGTGCCGGTGCCCGTCGTGCAGGTAGTCGACGTGGCCGTCGTGCTCGACCGGCTCGTGCCCGCAGTCCGGGCCGTGGGCGTGGTCGTGGGCCTCGGCCACGACGTGGACGTCGGCGTCGTGCTCGTCGACGTGGTCCTCGTGCACGTGGTGCAGGTGCCCGTCGTGGAGGAAGTCCACGTGCCCGTCGTGCATGGCCGTGGCGTGACCGCAGCCCTCGCCGTGGACGTGGACGTGGCCGTCGTGCACCTTGTGGGTCGCCGTGCTCATGGGTGCGCTCCTGTGGTCGTGGTGTGTGCTGCCGTGCTGTGCAGTCGCTGGTCCGGCCCTGCCGGCTCGGGACCCGCGGGCGCCGCGGGCTCGTGGGCGTGGGCCAGCGCGTCGGTGATGAGGTGGCTGACGTGGGTGTCCTTGAGCGTGTAGACGATCTCCTTGCCCCGACGGTCCCCGCTCACCAGCTTCGCCCCTCGCAGCACCCGCAGGTGCTGCGAGACGAGCGACTGGGAGACCCCCAGTGCCTGCACCAGCTCGTGGACGCAGGCGGGCCCCCGTTGCAGCTCGATCAAGAGCCTCAGGCGGGCAGGTGACGACAGGGCCTTGAAGAGCTCTGCCGCCGCACGCACCGCATCACCGTCTGACACATCAACACATTAGCACTCGTGCACATGTGGCGCACCCGGTCAGGAACGGTGCAGACCGAACCGGATCGACACCCACGTGCCGGCCAGCACCGTCGCCGCGAACACCCAGCCGGACACGGCGAACGCCTGGATGCCGGACAGCAGCACACCGACCGTGCACCCGAGCGCCACCATCGCACCCCAGCCCATGAGCACACCGCCGAGGAGCGCGGTGCTGCCGTTGCGGACGGTGATCGGTGAGGGCCGGAACCGGTTGCCGGCCAGTGCCGCGGCGAACGACGCCAGCACCAGCCCCAGGATCAACCAGCCGTTGTCCAGCACCACGCGGGTCACGACCGTCGCGCACCCCGACAACGTATCCAGCCCGTGGAGGCGGTCGGGCAGCAGGTCGGTGTCCGCGAGCGCGGTGCGGGTCCACGTCCCGAGCTGGGCGGTGACACCCAGTGGCTCGACCCGCAGGTAGGCGATCACCCCGATGACCCCGACGACGGCGCCGGTGGTCAGGGGGCCCCACCGGTCCAGCAGGACGACGCGCCGGACGTGGGCCCAGGTGATGGTCCCGCCGCCCAGGGGGGCGGTGCGGTGGGGGCGGGCCCACCGCAGCAGGAGGGCGCCGATGACCAGCAGGACGGCGAGCTGGACGAGGACGGCACCGGAGTACCCGAACCAGGTGGGCAACCACGGGGTGGGTGCCCCGCTGACCCCGGCGAAGTACAGGGTGTTCCAGGTGAAGAACCCCAGCCCGAAGCCGACCAGGGCACCGAGCAGTGCGGGGACGGCCCGGGTGTACCCCTGGCCGAGGCGGTACAGGTGCCCGCTGATGCACGCACCGGACAGGGTCATGCCGACGCCGAACGCCAGGCCGCCAGCGACCAGCACCCAGCTGACCGGGCCGATGTGCGCCTCGGGGGGCAGACGCCCGGTGGTCGGGTCGGGCAGGAACATGCCGAACACGACGGCGTAGCCCAGGCCCCCGACGGCGAGGGCCACCAGGACGGAGAACACACCGGTGGTGTCCTTGTCCTCGATCGCGTCGCGGAAGATGCAGAAGAAGCAGAACCGGCCCCGCTCGAACGCGATACCGAGGGCTGCGCCGATCAGCAGGGAGAAGCCCGCGTCGGCGGCCGTCCCCGGGATGCCGTTGAGCACCCACGCCCCGACCAGCAGCGCGACCAGGACCATGCCGGAGAGCGCGGTGCGGAGGGTGTCGCCGCGGGTCCAGCGCGGCCGGGGGGCCTGGGGTGGGACGGCCGGGGTGGCCCCCTCGGTGTCGAGGGGGCCACCCGCGGCGGTGGTGGTGCTCACCGTCAGACCCCGCCCCACACGGTGCCGGCCGGGTTCTCGATCGGGACGCCCACGGTGTTGCCGTACTCGGTCCAGGAGCCGTCGTACACGGCGGCCTCGTAGCCGAGGATCTTGTTCAGGACGAACCAGGTGTGGCTGGCGCGCTCACCGATGCGGCAGTACACGGTGATCGGGGTGGACCCGTCGACGCCGGCGTCGGCGTAGATCTCACGCAGCTCCTCGACCGAGCGGAAGCGCCCGTCCTCGGCGACGGCCTCGACCCACGGGACGTTCACGGCGCCGGGGATGTGGCCGGCGCGCACCGCGAGCTCCTGGACGCCCTCGGGGGCGAAGACCTCACCGGTGAACTCGGCGACGGAACGGATGTCGACCAGGACCTCCTCCTTCTCGCCGTTGGCGACCGCGAGGACGTCGGGCAGGCGCGAGCGCAGCGTGTCGTCGGCCTCGGCCGCGACCCAGGTGCCGGCCTCGTGGCGCGGCGGGGTGACGGCGAGCTCGCGGCCGTCGTTCTCCCAGAAGGTGCGGCCACCGTCGAGCAGGCGCACGTCCTGGGCGCCGTAGATGTCGAACACCCAGGCGCCCCAGGCGGCGAACCAGTTGTCCTTGTCGCCGTACAGGACGATGGTCGTGTCCTCGTCGACGCCCGCGGCCTGCACCAGCTCGGTGAAGCGCTCGCCGTCGACGATGTCGCGGTTCACGGTGTCGACGAAGTCGGTGTGCCACACGAAGTTCGTCGCACCCGGGATGTGCCCACGCTCGTAGAGGCCGGGCTCGGTGCTCACCTCGATGATCTTGACGCTGGGGTCGTCCAGGTGCGCCTCGAGCCAGTCGGCGTCGACGACGACGTCGTCGAACCCGGTGGCCGGGGTCGCGCCGTCGGTGGTGTCGGTGGTGGCGGTGGCGTCGGGGGTCTCGGCGCCCTGGGGGTCCTGCTCGGCGACGGTGCACGCGCCCGTCAGCAGGACGGCGGCGAGGGCTGCAGGGGCGAGGCGGTACCTCGTGCGGGTGGGTGTCATGACGGCTTCCGTTCGTTGTCGGGCGGGCGACGCGGCTGAGTCCGGCTGGTTCCGGGGCGCGTGGCGTGCCACGACGGAGCCCCGGCGTCGGCCAGGGCTCGGAGCGTCAGGTGCTAGGGACGCGAGGACGATGCCCGATGGCCGGCGCGAGCCGGACACATGGACATGCGGCACATCAGCGCGGTGCGCTGGGCTGCGGTCATCGGTGGTCCCCCGTCCGTCGTACGCGAGTCGTACGACTTCCCGCGGTGAGGCGGTTGCACGGAACGTATTGACCCGGCCCAGGTTGTGTCAACGATGTGGACGGTCTCGTCCTACAGGTTGAGATTCGAGGCGTGTCGGGCCGCTCTCGTCGTCATGGCCCTCGCCGCGGCGCCGATCGCCGCACTGTACGTCGGGTAGGCGAACTCGACCTTTGCCAGGGTCGCGACGTCGACGCCCGCCGCCATCGCCGTGGTCACCGCCTGGATCACCTCGACCGCGTTCTCCCCCACGGCGTGCGCGCCCAGCAGGTGCTCACGGCGGCGGTCCGCGACCAGCTTGAGGAACCCCCTCGTGCGGTCGTCGATGACCGGACGTTCCAAGGAGTCGTAGGGGACCAGGACGCTCACGCACCGCTCGTCCCGCTCACGGGCCTGCTCCTCCGTCAGGCCGACGTCCGCGTAGTCGGGGTCGGTGAACCCGCCCGCGGGCAGCAACCGGTGCGGCGCGCGCACCGTCGTGCCGAGCACCGCGTTCCGGGCCGCCGCCTCGGCCTCGGCCCTGGCGGCCTGCACGAGCATCGCGACACCGTTCGCGTCCCCCGCCACGTACACGTGACCCACGTTCGACGCCAGGTACTCGTCCACCGGCACCCGACCCCGGTCGCTGCGCACCCCGGCGGCGTCCAGGCCCAGGTCCTCGATGGCCGCCGGCCACCCCGTGCACATCACCACCGCGTCGACCACCTGGTCGTGGTTGACGCCCGCGACCGTCCACGACAGGCGGATCCCGCCGTCGGTGCGCTCCAACGACGTCACCGACTCCACCGACGTCACCACCCGCACGCCCTGCTCCCCGAACGCGCGCTCCACGTGCGCAGAGACGTCCGCGTCGGTCTGGGCGAGGATGCGCGGCGCGACCTCCAGCAACGTCACCTCGCTGCCGAACGCGTTGAACACCGTGACCAGCTGGGCGCCGGTGTTGCCCGCACCGATCACCGCGACCCGTCGCGGCAACGCTGGCAGGTCCAGGACCTCCTCGGGCATGGTCGCGAGCTCCGCGCCGGGCACGGGCAGGCGACGGGAGTGACCCCCGACGCACAGGACCACCGACTCCGCGCGCACCCGCCGCACCGAGCCGTCGCCGGAGGTCACGTCCAGCTCGTGAGGGGAGGTGAACCGGGCCCGGCCGGTCAGCACCTGCACCCCCGCGTCCGCGAACCGGTCGACGTCACCCTTCGCCTCACGCACCCGCTCCACCGTGGACCGGACCCGGGCGACGGCCGCGTCCCAGTCCAACCGCTGACCCGTCACCGAGATGCCGAAGTCCTGCGCAGACCGCACCTCCCGCATGAGACGGGCGGTCTTCGCCAGCACACGGGTCGGCACGCACCCCGTGTTCACGCACGTCCCGCCCGTGCGGCCGGCCTCGACCACGCCCACCCGGGCACCCAGACCCGCGGCCGTCAGCGCGGCGGACGTCCCCGCCGGCCCGGCACCGACCACCAGCACGTCAAAGGTGTCGATCATGCCCCTACTGTGCGGCCCGTCGGGCCGTCCCGCAGCGCGAACGCCTCAGGTGCCCGCGGCCTCGCGCGCCGCTGCCCCGAGAAGAAGGCCGGAGCGGGCGCGGGTGAAGCGTTTCGGGTGGACGGGCACGGCGTGTGGGGGACCATGGTGCGTTGACAGCTGCGACGACGCACTCAGGGGGATGGGGTCAGGACATGGGAGCACGCAGACCAGTGGTGGGGGCGATCGCCGCGTTGGGGGTGATGGTCGGCACCGCGCTGGCGACCACCGCCGTCACCGCGCCGGCCGCGGCCGTGACCGTCACCGAGCCGGGGCCCGTGGTGCACGTGGCGTCCGGCCGGTGCCTGGACGTCAACGGAGCACGCACCGCCCCGGGGACCGCCGTCCTGCTGTACGACTGCCACGGCGGGGCCAACCAGCAGTGGGAGCACACCGCCAACGGCGAGCTCCGCACCTACGACGGCACCCGGTGCCTCACCCAGCCGGTGTGGAGCACCCGCACCCCCCGCCTGCAGATCGATCGGTGCACCGGCACCGAACGCCAGCGCTGGCAGCTCACCGACGACGGCCTGCTCGTCTCGGCCCGCTCCGGCCGGTGCGCCGAGGGCGGGCGGGGCCTGAACACCCGACCCGTGACCCTGGCGACCTGCGCGGTCGGTGACCGTCAGGTGTGGCAGGTGCAGGGCTCCCCCGTCGACGGACCCGGCGAGCCCACCGACCCCGACCCGGGCGAGCCCGACCCCGGCGAACCCGGCCCCGCTCCCTGCGACACGCCCCTGTGCGAGATCACCGAGGTGGCCAACGACACCGACGTGCCGTGGGGCCTGGTGCAGCTGCCCGACGACACCGTCCTGTACGGGCAGCGCGACGCGTTCGGGATCATCGCGATGAACGCCGACGGCAGCGACCAGCGCCAGGTCGGGACCGTCCCCGGTGCGGCCAGCACCGGCCTGGAGGGCGGCGTCCTCGGGCTCGAGATCTCCCCCGACTTCGCCGACGACCAGTGGCTGTACGTGTACCACTCGACCGCCACCGACAACCGGGTCGTGCGGTTCCGGTACGACGGTCAGCTGCGCACCGACACCGCCGAGGTCGTCATCGACGAGATCCCGCGGGCGCGCATCCACAACGGGGGCCGCATCCGGTTCGGGCCTGACGGGATGCTCTACATCGCCACCGGCGACGTGGACGACCCACCGGTCGCCCAGGATCTGTCCAGCCTCGCCGGCAAGGTGCTGCGGGTCGGGCCCGACGGGTCCGTCCCCGAGGACAACCCCTTCGGTGACGCGATCTGGAGCTACGGGCACCGCAACCCCCAGGGCCTCGCGTTCGACTCCGAGGGCCGGTTGTGGCAGCAGGAGTTCGGGGCGGCCGCCCAGGACGAGACCAACCTGATCGTCCGTGGCGGCAACTACGGGTGGCCGGCCTGCGAGGGGACCGTCGGCGACTGCGACGACCCGGACTTCATCGCACCTGCCCTGACGTACAGCCCCGCCGCGGCGTCGTGCAGCGGCATAGCAGTGGTCGACGACGCCCTGTACGTCGCGTGCCTGCGTGGCGCGCGCCTCTACCGGGCCGAGATCGACGGTGACACCCTCACCAACGTCACCCAGCACCTGGTGGGCACCTACGGGCGTATGCGGACCGTGGAGCCCTCCAACGACGGCGGCCTGTGGATCACCACCAGCACCGACGACCGCAACCCGGTGCCCAACACCGGCGACGAGCTGATCCTGCACGTCACGCTCGGGCAGTAGCCGCAGCAGCGCCGAGGGCGCCCGGGCCCGACCAGACGGTCGGCCCGGGCGCCCTCGGTCGTAGGGGCGACGATTTCGCCGGGGTCAGGCGCGGGCCCCCCGGGGCCGTGCACGGTGGGCCAGGAGGAACCCTCCGACCAGCAGCGAGGCCGCGACGAACGCGGCGAAGGGGAGCGCCGACGCACCGGTCGCGGCGAGCTGCTGCGGTTCGGGCGCGGGCACCGGGTCGAGCACGACTG
>NZ_AXCZ01000088.1 GCF_000767165.1 Cellulomonas bogoriensis 69B4 = DSM 16987 | reverse complement strand
TCGCCCGGAACGTCCCCACACCCGTCAACGTCTGCGAGGTCACCAACCCACGTCGTTCGCCCTCACCGTCGTAGGTGGAGGTCAACGTGCCGGTCGGATCTGTCACCGACGCCACCCGACCGGCCGCGTCGTAGCTTGTGGTCGTGACCCGACCGTCGGTGTCGGTGTACGTCACCGCCCGACCCCACGCGTCATAGCCCTGCCGCACCCGACCCATCACCTGACCACCAGACCCCACGGCCACGGTCGCAACCACCGCGCCCGTGCTGGGGTCGTACTCGGTTCGGGCAGCCGGCACCGGGGTCGACCCCGCGACACCGGTGACCGATGTCGCGGACTCCACGGTGCGCCCAGCGGCATCGAACGAGGTCGTGGTGGTGCGGACCGCTGACCCCAGGGTCTCGGTCACCACTGCAGGCGCCAGGTACATCGAGTACTCACCGGTCACCTCCACCGGGACCGTGGCAGTGGACTCGGCCCTGGCCGTGCGGCATACCAGCCCCGCCCACTGCGGCTTGCCGCCACACACTGCCGTGGCACCCGACTGGGCGGCAGTGGTGTAGTACGCGGTCACCGTCGTCCCCGCGTCACCTCCCGTCGAGGCAGGTTGGCGGGACTCCACCACCTTGCCCTCAGCGTCGTACCGGGTGCGGGTCACGATCTGCTGGGACCCGTTCACCACCGTCGTGGTGGTCGCCGACCCCAGTACCCACCCCGACGTGGCATCCAGCACACCAGCGGAGTCGATCGGTGCGTACCCGGTCGAAGAGGTGGACACGACCTTCTCCCCCGCAGGGACCGCCACCTCCAGGTCCGAAGACCCGGTCAGCGGATCTGCCTCGGTCACCGTCACCGTGGTGGGCAGACGGAACGCCAGCCCGGTCTTGGGGTTCACACCGTTGTTCGGTGCACCCTCGTCATACCGGGTGTGGGTGTGCAGCCGGACCAGCTCCACCGACCCGTCCGGGCGGGTCACCTCCGTCGTGGGCGCCCACGTGTCCGTCACCAACGTCCCCGCCGGTGTCAGGACCGTCCCGGCAGCGATGGTGCCGGCGTCGGTGGTGATGGCCTTGTCGGCCAGGATGTCGGCGTTGTAACGGGTGATCGTGGCGTAGGAGTCGATCTCCGCAGCCGACAGGTCCTCAGAGGCGGACCGGATCTGGGCCATCGCACCGGTGTCGAGCTCGTGGACCACACGACCGGCCTCGTCGTACCGGGTCGCGGTCAGCTGCCACTCACCGGCGCCGAACACCGCCGTGTTCGTCACCCGACCCTGCCCGTCGGTGTACTGCAGGCTCGCGAACGGCCAGTCCGCCGAGGTCACATCCCCCGGCCCCGAACCCGCGACACCCGGGCGGTCAGCACCGAACACCGCAGCCCCGTACACCGGCGCGTCATCCTGACCCCAGGCTGAGGCACGCGCGAACGACGGCAGCGCCCCACTGGCCGAGGGGTCCAGCCCGTAGACGAACGTCCCCAACCGGACACGCCCACCACCACCAGCAGGCGCGGTCCGCTCGACCCGGGTCAGCGCCTTGGCATCCACACTCGCCGCGCCGTAGACCAGGTGGAACGGTGCCAGACCTGGCGGGGTGGCCTGCACCAGCAACGGCTGACCCGAGGTCGAGGTCCCCTCGTAGGCGTAGGACGCGACCAGACCGGTGCGCGGGTCCTTGACCTCCACCAGGTGCTTGGCAGCCGAGTAGCGGTACTGGGCCACGACCACCCGGCTCATGCCCGCCTTCTTCGGGTCGAACGCCTCGTAGGCGATCTCCTTCACCTGACCCGCCACGTCACCCGGCTGGGCCGCGGTCGCCGTCGTCGACGACCCGTACGTCACGTGCACCGCCCGGCACCCCGGGTTCAAGGTCCCCGACGCCGGGCACGTCACCCCAGGGGGGACCGGAGCAAGGATCCGCGTGATGCGCTGCTGGGCGTCCCGGGTGAACGTCGTCTCCCCCGCGCTGCCCGGCTCCACCACCGCCGAGGGCAGGAACTGCGTCGTCTTGCCCGCCGTGAAGGCCACCGGCGTGAACCGGGTGACCGTCCCGTCGTCCTCGGTGAACGTCACCACCGTCGACATCGCGCTACCCGAGACCGTCAACCGCGCCCCGTACTCGGCGGTCTCGGCATCCGCAGCGGTGTACGTCCCCGTACGCAGATGGGTACGGCTGGTACCCGGCTGCTTGAAGATCAGGACGTCACCCTCCTCGTCGAGCAGCACGATCGTGCCGTCCACGCGGGTGTTGTCGATGACCTCCCACCCGGCCACACCGATGTCGGTGCCGTCGAACGACGCACGCCACCCCGGCCCGAACACCGAACCCTCGTCCATGCCAGCCAACGACGAGTAGCTGCGTGAGACCGACAGGTCACCCACATACCCCGGCACCGACACGTCCGTGACCGAGGTGTTGAACTCACCGGTCCACAACGCCACCTGCCCCAGCCCTGCGTCAGCGACCGGGAACGCCGCACCGAACGCATGCGGCACCCGCACCACCGTCACCTGGCTCGCAGGGTCAGCCGTCCACGTGCACCGCGTCACCGCCGGCGAGGTGTAGGCAAAGCACACCTGAACATCCAGCAGCAGCGGGACACGGTCCTGCCCCAGCTCCTGAGCTGCCGCAGCGGCCGACCACGCGTGGTTCACCGACACCGCCTGACCGGTCGGCACCGACGCCAACGTCGGTCCCTGGGTCCACCCCGACGTGGACCCCAGCGTCCCGCTGAAGTCATCCGGGTCCGTCCCACCCGAAGGGCGGAAGTAGATCGTCGGGGTGACCGTCCCGGCCCCGGCCGTCGGCGCCGTCGCCACGACGTTGAACCGGTCCGTCGACTTCAGGCCCGTAGCCGGTCCACCCAACGTCGGCCCACCGGTACCGAACGTGAACGTCCGGATCGATGACGCCCACCCCGCCTTGTCGACCGCGCGGACCCGCAGGCTGTGCGCACCAGACTTGGGCGCCCACGACAACGTCGCCCTGCGAGAGGTGTTCGCGGTGAGCGACTTCCACGCCCCACCGTCCTGGCTGTACTCGAACTTCACCACGTCCGTGGACGAGGCGTTGAACGTGAACGTGTTCGACGCCGGAGCAGGGTCGTACCACTGACCGTCGGTGTACGCACTGGCGGTGACCGTCGGGACCGCCGGAGCGGTGGTGTCCACGATGAACGTGGGCATCGCCCGCGACTTCTCCGAGTGCAAGGACCCGTCATACCCCCACACCCGTGCCGAGTACGTCCGGCCCTCGACCAGCGCCGGAGTGGACGACGTGGGCTTGAACGTCGACCGTGAACCCGACGCGACCGACGTCCCGCTCAGCTTGTCCCACACCAGCGTCGAACCCGACAAGATGTCGAACCGGGCCCGGACATTGCCCCCGTCCGGGTCGCTCACCACAGCAGAGAACGTCGGCTTGGTGCTCTTCACATACAGCACACGGTCCGGGTCGCTCGAGCTCGGATACCACTGAAAATGGCCCGAAGCGATCTCCGCCGAGCTCGGCGTGCCAGGGTAGGAGTTGTAGTTCACCACGATCGTCGGCTTCCCACTCGAGGCATTCCCCGAGTTGAACCGCTTCCAACCGAAGTTGTCCGTCTCCGACGCCGCACGCAGACCCACACCGTGCGTCGTCCCCGACGCCCCGGCCCACTCCCGCGCCAGACTCGTGATCCCCACACTGGACCACCCCGCCGAGCACGACGAGGAGTACCCGCGCGTATCGGTCGAGGTGTGCCACCGCTTGGTCCACGACGGCTGGGACCCCCACCGGGTCGACGTCGACGCCGTACCCGTCTGCCACACCTGCCACTCCCGCGCCGTGCACGACCACGAGTGGTACTGGTACAACCGCAGCTCCGCCGAGGTGACGTGCTTCCCCTTGATCGCCGACGTTCCCACCGTCAAGAACGACCGGGCCCGGGCCGACCCACCGTTATGGGTCCCGATCCGCAGGTCCGTCGCGGTCGAGTTGTCCCACGTGTGGTCGGACTGCACGAACGTGTCGAACGACATCGTCAGGTTCACCGACGGGTCCACCACCACCGGGAACACCGTCTGCGGATCGAGCAGAAAATCCTCACCAGGCGTCAGGACCATCTCGGCGTCACCATCGACGACCTCGACCTCCGTGGGCACAGGCGCACTACGGCCCACACCCTCAGGGTCACCGTCCTGCCCGCCGGCCTCAGCATCGGCGTCATCACCGCCAGGAACGGTCAGACCGTTGGCCCACAGCTCCGGGACACCGCGACCGTCCCAGTCCGCCGCGAGGGGTGCAACCAGCAGGGCGTCGTGGTCCGCGTCCCACATCTGAGGGGCGGCCACCTTCGCCACGGTCTGCCCCTCAGGGGTCACCATGTCCACCGCACCAGCGGCGTCCGCCTGGGCGTCCGCCCCGTCGCTGACCAGCCCCACCGGCAGCGCCAGCCCCGCCCCCGCCTCCGCAGAAGGGCGCTCCTTCACCACGAAGAACTGCTCCACACCGGTACCGGTCACCTCGAGGACCATGTCGATCCCCGGCTGCACGTCCCGGTACGTCGCACGCGGCCCCACGACCTGAGGCTCCGGCAGGTCACCCGGCCAGGTCAGCTCGTTCGTGACCCCTGTGCCCGGATCGGTGAGGGCCGCCACCACCACCGCACCGTCCTGCGCGGTACCACCACCGGAGATCGTCAGATCTCCCACGTGCGCGACTGGCTTGAACTGTTCACCCGCGCGCTTCAACGTCGCGTCCGCAGGCGCCCAGTCCTCCACCGCGGTCCCGTCACCGCCCTGCCGCACCCACACCGGCCCCGTGGAGATCGCTGCCTGCCAGGACCCGTCCGGCAGGGCGTACACCGACTCGTGCTCGGTGCGCTGGGACAGGTCCTCGACGCGCTGACCAGTGATGCGAGCATTCGCCGACGCCGAGAACGCGTCCGGGGCCGTCAAGTCGCCCGTTGGGGTGACGACCTCCGGAGAGGGAGGCTCCTCCGGAGCAGCCACAGCCGGTGTGACAGGGCTCAACCCCGTGACCCCGACGGTCACACCCGTCACCGCCGCGACGAACAGAGCCCTGCCCCGCCACCGTCCAGGCATGCCGACAAAACCGATGAGGACGCTCATTCCGCCCGCTCCCGCAGCTCACGAGGCCTCTCGGTCAGAGGGCCCCATGCCAACCGGACATCCTCCTGGACCCGGCCCCAGCGGACCCGAGAGCCTGCGGTGGCAGAACCGTAGCGGTCATCTCACCCATGACCCTAGGCCGGTCAGGAACGTTCACCCGTTCGGCCTAGCGCCCGGCAGCACCACCCACCCTCACAACCCCAGGAGCGACGACAAGGGCGGATGGTGGGGCACGACGCCGTCGGCCTATGGTTCCGGGGTGACCGGAGTGCTCGACATGGACCTGGACCCGCAGTCGATCAGCGACCCCGGCGCGTGGGCACGGCTGGCCGCACGATTCTGGGGGTGGTTCATGGGGACGCCGTTGCAGAGCCTCATCGCGGTCCTGGTCGGGCTGCTGCTGCTGGCCGCCGCGCGGTGGGTGATCCGGCGGGTGGTGCGGTCGATCGTCGACGGCGGCATGACGGTGCGCCAGCACGCGGGCCGGTTGCTGAGCCGGACGGGCCTCGCCGCGCAGTCCGACCCTCTGATCATCGCCCGTCGCGTGCAGCGTGCCGAGACGATGGGCTCGGTGCTCCGGTCCGCCGCAGGCCTGGTGATCGCGATCCTCGTGCTCACCGCCCTGGCGAACATCCACGACTGGGACCTGGGCCCGCTCCTCGCCTCCGCCGGGGTGGCGGGCGTGGCCCTGGGGTTCGGTGCGCAGACCCTCGTGAAGGACTTCCTGTCGGGCCTGTTCATGCTCGTCGAGGACCAGTACGGCGTCGGTGACGTGGTCGACCTCGGTGAGGCGTCCGGTGTGGTGGAGGCCATCGGCCTGCGCGTCACCCAGGTGCGCGACCTGTCAGGGACCCTCTGGTACGTCCGCAACGGCGAGGTCATGCGTGTGGGCAACATGACCCAGGGGTGGTCCAAGGCGTTCATCGAGGTGCTCGTCACCCCGGACGCCGACGTGCCCCGCGCGATCGAGCTCATGCGCACCGCCGCCGCAGAGGTCGCCGACGACGACGAGCTGGGCCGGCTGCTGCTCGCCGACGCCGAGGTCACCGGGTACGAGGACCTCACCGCCGAGTCCGTACGGCTGCGCCTCATGGTCAAGACGGCCCCCGCCCAGCAGTGGCGCATCCAACGGGTGCTCCGCCGCCACATCCGCGACCTGTTCGCGGCCGAGGGCATCCCGCTGGCCCTCGAACGACGCGAGGTCCTGGTCGAGCGTGAGTTCCACCGCCACGACGACCCCGCCGCCGACGAACCCGCCGACGACGACGCCACCGGCGACGAGTCCCGGACCTGAGGACCGTCAGACCCCGCCCGGCACCACCCGAAGCAGCGGTTCACCCGCACGGACCACACCGCCCGCGCCCGTCAGCACGCCGACCTCCTCGGCCTGGCCCTCCAGGACCACCACCGGGCACACCGTCGACAGGCCCCGTGCGGTGACGTCCGCGGGCATCCACGTCAGCACCGGGTCGCCACCGGAGACCTCCTCACCGGCAGTCACCAGTGTCGTGAAGCCCTCGCCCTTGCACGTCACCGTGTCGATCCCGGCATGGACCAGGACGGCGAGCCCCTCCCCCTGCACGACGAACGCGTGCGGGTGCAGCGACACGACCGTCCCGCTGATCGGCGCGAGCACCGTCCCGGGCCCCGAGGAGCCGGGGTCCACCGCGGCACCCGGGCCGAGGAGCTCCTGGGCGAACACCTGATCCGGGACCTCGCCGGGCAGCAGGACCCGGCCGTCGACCGGGCTCAGGACGACGGCCCCAGGACCGCCGAGGCGAGAGGTCAGCGCAGGTCGTCGATGTCTGAGGCCAGGGTGTCGGCCTCAGGGCCGACCACGACCTGGACCACACGACCCGAACGCACGACACCGAACGCACCGGTCTCCTTCAGCGCCGCCTCGTCCACCAGGGCCGGGTCTTCCAGCTCCACGCGCAGACGGGTGATGCAGGGCTCCAGGTCGACGACGTTCGCGTCGCCACCCAGAGCTGCGAGGATCTGCTCAGCCTTGCTCAACGGGGGCCTCCTGAGTGCGCGCGGGGCGCGGCGTGCGCTCCGAGGACAACACTAACCACACCACGGCGAGCACCGTCAGGCGTCCACCGGTCCGCGCGACCACGACCCCGGCCCTGCGCGCACCGCAGCTGGGTGAGAATGGGCCCGTGACGTCCGAGCCCCAGTCCTTCTACCGTGCCGTGGGCGGCGAGGCCACGTTCCGCCGCCTCGTCGAGGTGTTCTACGCCGAGGTCGCCCGCGACGACCTGCTGCGCCCCATGTACCCCGAGCAGGACCTCGAGCCCGCCGCCCAACGCCTGCGGCTGTTCCTGGAGCAGTACTGGGGCGGCCCCACCACCTACAGCGACCAGCGCGGCCACCCCCGTCTGCGGATGCGGCACGCCCCCTACCCGGTGGGCCCGGCAGCCCGGGACCGGTGGTTGACGCACATGCGCACCGCCCTGGACGCCGTCGACCTGCCGCCCCTGGCCCGCGCGACCCTGTGGGACTACCTGGAACGCGCCGCGCACTCGATGGTCAACACGTTCGACGACCCCCACCCGCTGGAGCACAGATGAGCCCCGACCCGCTGCGCACCGTCCTGGACGTGCTGGACGTCCAGCGCCTCGACGAGGACACGTTCACCGGGGCAAGCCTGCCCAAGCCCGGTGGCCGGGTGTTCGGGGGCCAGGTGCTCGCCCAGTCGCTGCTCGCCGCCGCCCGCACCGTCGACGGCGACAGGTACCCGCACTCGGTGCACGGGTACTTCCTGCGGGCAGGTGAGGTGGACGCACCCATCACCTTCGCGGTGGAGCGGATGCGGGACGGGCGGTCGTTCAGCGCGCGCCGCACCCACGCCCTGCAGCACGGGGTGCCGATCCTGTCGATGATCACGTCCTTCCAGGAGGACCAGCCGGGGGTCGACCACGCCGACACCCCGCCCCTGGACGTCCCCCCACCGGACCAGGTCACCAGTGCGCTGGAGGTCCTGGCACCCGTCGACCACCCCGTGGCGGCGTTCTGGACCCAGACCAGCGCGTTCGACCTGCGGCACATCGAGGAGTCCCTGTACCTGGCGCCCGCCGCCGGACGCACCGACCGCCAGATGGTGTGGATGCGCGCACGGGGCCCCGTCCCCTCGGACGACCAGGCCCTGCACCGGGCGCTCCTGGCCTACGCCTGCGACCAGGTGATGCTCGAACCGGTGCTCCGTCGCCACGGGCAGGGCTGGGCCTCGCCGGGGCTGTCCGTCGCGAGCCTGGACCACGCGATGTGGTGGCACCGGCCGGTGCGCGTGGACCAGTGGCTGCTGTACGTCCAGGCGGCGCCCAGCGCGCACGGCGGACGCGGGCTCGGGACCGCCGCCGTCTACACCCAGGACGGGACCCTGGTGGCATCCATCGCCCAGGAGGGCATGGTGCGCGTGCCCTCCTGAGGCGCGCCAGGCGCGGGGCGGCGCCCAGCGCGCGGTCCTGGAGCTGCTGGGATGGCCCGGCCTGGCCTCAGGTCATGTCCTCCAGCTCCTTGCCCCTGGTCTCGGGCACGAACCTCATCACGAAGAAGAACGACAGCAACGCGAACGTCGTGTAGACCCCGTACGCCAGCCCCAGGCTCAGGTCGGCCAGGCCCGGGAACGTCGTGGAGATCAGGAAGTTGCCCGCCCACTGGGCCGCGGCCGCGACACCCAGGGCCGCCGCCCGGATGCGGTTGTTGAACATCTCCCCCAGCAGCACCCACACCGCCGGGCCCCACGACATGCCGAAGAACACCACGAACAGGTTCGCCGCGACCAGCGCCACCGGGCCCGCCGCGCCCTCCAGGACCGGGACGCGCTCCAGGGAGCCGTCCTCGGCGAGGGTCTCGGTCACCGGGGCGGTCGCGAACACCACCGCCAGGGCCGCGAGGCTCGCGAACATCCCCGCCGAACCCACCAGCAGCAGGCGTCGGCGCCCCACCTTGTCGATCAGCGCGATCGCCACGATCGTCACCACGATGTTGGTGACCGAGGTGATGACGGTCTGCAGCAGGGCGTCGTCCTCGCTGAACCCGACCTGCTGCCACAGCGTCGAGGAGTAGTAGAAGATCACGTTGATGCCGACGAACTGCTGGAACAGCGACAGGCCCACACCCACCCACACGATCGGCAGGAGCCCCAGCGCAGGACCGCGAAGGTCGGACAGGCGCGAGCGGGACTCGGTCGCCACGGTGCGGGCGATCTCGCGCAGGCGCTCGTCCACCCCGGTCAGCAGGACGCTGCCCAGCACCGCACGCGCCTCGTCCTCCCGACCCCGCGCCACCAGGTACCGGGGTGACTCGGGCAGACGCGACGCCAGCACCCCGTAGGTCACGGCGGGCACCAGCTCGGCGAGGAACATCCACCGCCACGCCTCCAGGCCCCACCACGACACCTCGGCCGCCCCACCGGCAGCAGCGGCGATCACGTAGTCCGACAGCAACGCCACGAAGATCCCGGTCACGATCGCCAGCTGCTGCAACGACCCGAGCCGGCCGCGGATCGTCGCCGGCGACACCTCGGCGATGTACGCGGGGGCGATCACCGACGCGGCACCGACCCCCAACCCGCCGACGACCCGCCACAGCACCAGGTCCCACGGGCCCTGGGCCAGCGCCGACCCCACCGCACTCACCGTGAACAGCGCGGACGCGAGCAGCATGACCCGCACCCGACCCTGCCGGTCGGCCAGACGCCCCGCCAACCACGCCCCGGCCGCACAGCCCAGCAGCGCGGAGGAGACGGCGAACCCTGTGAGTCCCGCGCCCATCTGGAACTGCTCCCGGATGGCACCGACGGCGCCGTTGATCACCGCGGTGTCGAACCCGAAGAGGAACCCGCCCAGGGCCGCCGCGGTCGCCAGGAGCACCGCCCGGCGGGTGTCGTACTGCTCGGCACCACCAGGTGCACGTGTGGCGGACATCGACGTCCCCTCTCTGACGGCCCGTCCAGGCAACGTAAGCGCGCCCGGCCGGACCCACCACAGGAACGGTTCCCCGCGCCAGAGCGCCCCCCGGTGCCTACGCTCAGGCAATGACGAGGGTCGCGGTGACGGGTGTGACGGGGTACGTGGGTGGGCGTCTGGTGCCCGAGCTGCTGGCCGCCGGACACCAGGTGCGGGCGGTCGCCAGACGCACCCACCGGTTGCAGGGCCGTCCCTGGGCCGACGACGTGGAGCTCGCCGAGGCCGACGCCGGTGACCTGGACCAGGTGCGCGACGCGCTGGACGGGGTGGACGTCGCCTACTACCTCATCCACTCCCTGGGGACCGGGCCCCGGTTCGCGGCCCGCGACCGGCGGACCGCGTTGACGTTCGCGCAGGCGGCACGTGAGGCGGGCGTCCGGCGCATCGTGTACCTGGGGGGCCTGTACCCCGAGGGCAAGGACCTCTCCCCGCACCTGGAGTCACGCAAGGAGGTCGGCGAGATCCTGCTGGCCTCCGGGGTCCCGACGACGGTGCTGCGCGCCGCGGTGATCATCGGGTCCGGCTCGGCGTCGTTCGAGATGATGCGCTACCTCACCGAACGGCTCCCGGTCATGACGACACCGCGCTGGGTGGACAACCGGGTCCAGCCGATCGCGATCCGGGACGTGCTGCGGTACCTGGTGGGCAGCGCCACCATGCCCGCGGACGTGAACCGCTCGTTCGACATCGGTGGGCCGCAGGTGCTCCGCTACCGGGACATGATGCAACGGTACGCCGCCGTCGCGGGGCTCAGGCCCCGGGTGGTGCTCGGTGTCGGTGCGTTGTCCCCGCGCCTGTCCAGCCTGTGGGTGTCGCTGGTGACGCCGGTGCCCGGGCCCCTGGCCCGCCCGCTCGTGGAGTCGCTGGTGCACGAGGTGGTGTGCGACGAGCACGACATCGCCACCTACGTGCCCGACCCGCCCGAGGGGCTGCTGGGGTTCGACGAGTCCGTGAGGCTCGCGTTGCAACGGATCGGTGAGGCCGACGTCGCAACCCGGTGGTCCTCGGCGTCGGTGCCCGGCGCCCCGTCCGACCCGCTGCCCAGCGACCCCGACTGGGCCGGGGGCACCCTGTACCGGGACGAGCGCCGCACCCGGGTCCAGGCCCCGGCCGACGCGGTGTGGCAGGTGCTGCAGGCCGTCGGTGGGGAACGGGGCTGGTACTCGTGGTCGCTGGCGTGGCGGGCGCGCGGGGTCCTGGACCGGTTGTGGGGCGGG
>NZ_AXCZ01000087.1 GCF_000767165.1 Cellulomonas bogoriensis 69B4 = DSM 16987 | reverse complement strand
CGCCCGGCCCCACCCCTGACCCGACGCCGGACCCGGGCCCGACGGACCCCGACCCTGAGCCGACCCCCGACCCGGGCCCCGACCCCACGCCGGACCCGGCCGGGATGCGCCTGTTCGTGGGGGGCAACGGTCAGCTCGCGGGCCAACCCGGGCTCGCCGACCGGTTGCGCCTGGCACCCGCCGAGGGCGCGGACGCGGTCGGTACGCCGTCCACGGGTGTGGTCGCCCAGGCCACCGACCTGACCGGTACCTCCACGGGCGGGAGCACGCAGTTCTCCCTCGGGCTGGACGCCGGGACGTCGGTGGGCAACGGCACCCGGGTGCGGGTCTCGTACGACCTGACCGGCAACGGCACGTGGGACCGGGTCGAGACCTACCACTACTTCGCGACGGACCCCGAGCCCGGCTGGGAGCAGTACACCCACGACCAGGGCCTGCAGGGCGTGGAGGGCGGCCTCGGCGACCTGCGCGGCGGGACGGTGCGGGTGGAGGTGTGGAACGTGATCGGCACCGGGGCCACCGACCTGGACGCCCACCGGTCCACCGTGACGCTGCCGTTCACCGGCTGAGCAGCTGACGGGTCGGTGCCGACGACCAGGTCCGCACCGACCCGTCGCTCAGACGCCGTTCACACCGCGACCCGGATCAACCCCGTCGTGGCCGCGACGACGTACCCGGTGTACCAGGTGAGGGTCAGGAACAGGACCCACTCCCGCACCGACCCGGTGCGTCCCAGGACCGGGATCGCGAGGTGCCCGTTGGGCAGCCAGACCAGGGACAGGACCGGGATGCGTCGCCAGGCCCGCGGCGGGCAGGGTGTGAACGGCCACAGTAGCGGGACACCCCCGACGGTGGCCATGTCACCGGCCAGGTGGACCACCACCCCGACCACCACGGCGAGCGGCAACCAGGTGAGCTCGTCGGGGAAGAAGTGCAGCAGCGCCGCGACCAGCACCACCGACGCGACCCAGATCTCGGCCTTGACCCCCCGGGACAGCTTCAACGCCATGATCGCGAAGGTCAGGAGGATCACCAGCAGCAGGGCCGAGCCGAGGGGCACCGGGCCCCACCACGGGACGTCGACCACCCAGGTGCGCAGGGCCACGGCACCGAGGGCGAAGCCCAGGACGCCCACGAGCGAGTGCATGCCGCGGCGGTGCCCGCCCGCCAGGGCCCGTGCAGCGGCGCTGACCCGCCGCGAGAGCCCACCGGCGGAGCGGGCGATCGTCCCGTTGTGGTGGTCGACGTCCGGGAGCAGCGCCGCGCCGGCGGTCACGAACGCCCCGATCACCACCAGGTGGGCGGGCATCGGCGCCAGGCCGGCGGCCAGGGGAACGGTCGAGGTGACCGCCACCCACGCCGCCGCGCCACTCATCGCGTGGTTCGTGCCCATCATGAGCGGCCCACCGGCCCCCTGTCCCGCAGCATGGGACAGATCCTCCCAAAAGGGTCCGACACGCAGGTGCGCCCACCCGGTCGGCGATCACGCCCCCACGGTCAGGCGCCCCGTTCCCGCTCCAGGCAGTACCGCAACGTCTCCCGCAGGGCGGCCGGGACGTCGTCGTCGCCGTAGCCGAGCGCACGCTTGGTCACCGCGGGGTCGCTGACGGCCCGACGTTCCTGGAACATCCCGGAGTCCACGACGTGGATCCCGTGCTCCCGGCCCTCGGCCGCGGCCGCGGCGTCGACCTGCTCCAGAGCCGTGCGCATCGCCTCGAACGGCACCACCTGGACCTGGTCCGGGTCGCGGTCCAGCGCCTCGCACACCGCCCGGTACATCTCCACGTAGGTGAGCTCGTACTCGTCGACCGGGTACCGGCCCCCGTGCTCGCCCCGTTCCACCGCACCGACCGCCGCCTGGGCGACCTGCCGGACGGTGACCGACGACGTCGACCCCGCGGGGGCTGCGACGAACCCGTCCTGCCCGCGGACGAGGTCGATGAACATCTGCCACAAGGGAGTGCGACCCGGCATCGTCCCGAAGATGTAGGGCAGGCGCAGCGACATCACGGCCATCACCCCGTCGCCCTCGCAGAATGCGACCTCCTCCTGCAGCAACCGGGTGCGGGGGTAACCGTTCCGGGTGCGGTAGCCGAGCTCGGGCCAGCGCTCGGCGAACTCCGCGGTGTACGAGCCGAACAGCACGAACCTGGCCACGCCCGCCGCTCGCGCCAGGCGCGCCACGCGCTGGGTGGGCACGACGTTCGCCTCGTAGAAGAACCGGGCCGCAGGCGCCTGCGGTGTCACCCGCTCGTCCGCGCCCGCCGCGTACACCACGGCATGCACCCCCTCCAGGAGGGCTGCGAGGTCGTCGTCGGGCATGGTCGTGACGTCTGCCAGGACGCTCCCGACCTCTGCGGGGAACAGGTCCTCCACCGGCATGGGCGGTAGTGCCAGCGAGGTCACCTCGTACCCTCGAGCCACGAGCTCCAGGGTCGTGTGGTAGCCGAGCAGACCCGTCCCACCGATCACCAGCACCGATGCCATGTCGATCCTCCTCCTCGGTCGTGGCCGCCCCGGTCAGCCCGGGCGCGGGTCCTGCCGTCCGTCCTTGATCAGGGCCTCCGCCCGGTGCAGGGCGTCCACGTCACCGTGCAGGACGAGCACGTCGTCGGCGTGCAACCGGGCGGCTTCCCCGGGGTTCACCAGCCGTTCCCCGGCCCGGAGCAGCGCAGCGACCGTGACCCCCACCTGCTCGACGTCGGCGATGCTCAGGCCCACACCGCCGGCGACGGCCGAGACCGTCAGCGGGCGCAACCGTGCGCCCCCGGGCAGCTCCCGGTCCTCGGTGAGGCCCTCGCCCGGGAACAGCTCGCGCACCAGACGGTACCGGCCCGTCCGCTGCTCCTGGACGTGCCGCACCACCCGCGCCACGGGCACGTCGAGCTGGACCAGCACCTGCGAGGCCATCGCCAGGCCCGCCTCGAGCGTCTCGGGCACCACCTCGAACGCACCGGCCGCACGCAGCGCCTGGACGTGGGTCTCGTCCCGCGTGCGGACCATGACCGGCAGGTCGGGCCGCACGGTGCGCAGGTGCGCCAGCAGGGTCAGGGCCGACGACACGTCGTCGTGGGCCACCACCACCAGCCTCGCGCGCGCCACGCCCAGGGCGTCCAGGACGTCGGGCTGGCCCGCGTCGGCGAAGAACACCGGCTCACCGGCCGCACGTGCCACCCGCACACGCTCGGCGTCGAGGTCGACCGCGACGTAGGGCTGGCCCTCGGCACGCAGGAAACCCACCACGCCCTGACCGATGCGCCCGAACCCGCACACCACCACGTGGCCGCTCAGGTCCACCGGGGCGGGCAGCGACAGCTCCCCCTCGTCCCGGTCACGCCTGGTCCGGGGCGTGGCACCGGTGATCATCGAGGCGAGCGGGCGGTTGAACCGGATGAGGAACGTGCCCATCACCATCGACAGCAGCACGGCCGTGAGCCCCACCTGGTTCAGCGTGCTGTCGATCGCACCGCTGGTCAGGGCGATCGCGAGCAGGGCCAACCCGAACTCGCCGCCCACACCCAGGAGCAGGCCGGTGCGGGCCGCCGCCTGCCGGTCCAGGCCGAACGCGTGCGCCAGGACGGCGACCAGCACGACCTTGACCGCGACCAGGCCCACCGCCCCCAGAAGGGCCCAGTGCCAGATCCCGGGGAACACCGACGGGTCGAACAGCATGCCGATCGCGATGAAGAACAGCCCCAGGAGCACGTCCCGGAACGGGCGGATGCTGGACTCCACCTGGTGCCGGAACTCCGTCTCGCCCAGGGTCATGCCCGCCAGGAACGCCCCGAACGCCAACGACAGCCCCAGCGCGCTGGTCGTCCACGCCGAGGCGAGCACCACGAGCAGGACCGTCAACGTGAACAGCTCGGCCGAGTGACGCCGGGCCACGAACCGGAACAGGGGCCCCAGCAGACGCCGGCCCAGGACGAACACCACCAGGACCGCGAGCGCGGCTAGCCCCAGCGCGGTGCCGAGCTCGGCCCCGAGCGCCACCGCGCCGGTGGTGGTGCCCAGCACGGGGATGATCACGAGGAACGGGACGGCGGTGACGTCCTGGAACACCGACATCGCCACGCCCAGGCGGCCCGGTCGGCTGTTCTCCTCGCCCTGCTCGGTGAGCTGCCTGCTGATGATGGTCGTGGAGGACTGCGCGAACACCGCCCCGACGACGAACGCGGCCGCGGGCCCCAGGCCACCGAGCCACGCGATGCCCATCACCACGGCGGTGGACAGCACCACCTGGCCGGTGCCCAGCAGAGGGACCTGGCGCCGCAAGGACCGCAGCTCGGGAAGGGAGAAGCTGAGCCCGATCGTGAAGAGCAGGAAGACGATCCCGAACTCGGCGAGGGCCTCGATGTCGTCGCGGTCGATGACGGGGCCGATCGTCCCGGGCCCCAGCAGCACCCCGACCAGCAGGTACCCGATCGTGGACGGGACGTGCAGGCGGTGCAGGACGACCGTCGCGACCACGGCGAGCCCCAGCATCAGCAGGATCTGGGGCAGGAGGTCCACCTCACGAGACTGCCATGCAGGGCGTGTCGCCGCAGGTGGTCAGCTCTCGGCCTGGAACATCCACAGGTGCTTCTCGAGCGCCGCGGTCGCGCCGATGAGCATGTCCTGACTGACGACGTCGGCGGTCTCGGTCTGGGCGATGCCCTCGCGCAGTCGGCCGATCACGGCGGTCAGCGCGGTGACGAAGTAGTCGACCACATCGGTGTCCTGCACCCACTGGGCGGGGTGCTCGGGGACGGCCGAGCGCTCGGCCACGGTCGCGGCGCGCCCGTCGGGCGGTACCCCGATCGTGACGGCCCGTTCGGCGATGTCGTCCGCGAGGAGGCGCACCTGGTCCACGACCTCGTCCAGCTGCAGGTGCAGGCTGCGGAAGCGGCGGCCCACGAGGTTCCAGTGGGCCTGCTTGGCGACGAGGCTGAGGTCCACGAGGTCCACCAGCGCACGGTTGAGGGCCGTGCCGACGACCGTCTTGGCGTGCTCGTCCAGGGGGCTGGTGTACTGCCGCATCGTGGTGTCCTCTCCCTCGGGGTGGTCCTTCCCAGGGTGGTGCAGGACGCGTGCCTGCGCCTGCCGAACGAGCGGGCGGATGTCGTTGTCCGTCCCATGGCCGGGGCCTACGGTCGTGGCATGGGGCTGCTGAGCGGACGGACGGCGCTGGTGACGGGCGTCAGTCGGCGTCGTGGCATCGGGTTCGCGGTGGCGTCGCGGCTCGCGGGCCTGGGGGCGGACCTGGTGGTCCACCACTGGTCCCCTCATGATGCGGAGCAGCCGTGGGGCGCGGACGACGTGCCTGCGCTGCTCACCGGGCTGCGGGGCAGGCTCGACCCGGGCGCGCAGCTGCACGACGTGGTGCTGGACCTGGCGGGGGAGCATGCCGGTGAGGAGCTCGTCGCGGAGGCGGTCGCACGGGCGGGGCACCTGGACGTCCTGGTGTGCAACCACGCGCGCAGCGGCGGGGACGGTCGGTTGGCGGACCTGTCGGTGGGCGCGCTGGACGCGCACTGGGCGGTGAACACCCGCTCCACGCTCATGGCGACGGCGGCGTTCGCGGCCCAGCACGACGGCCGCCCGGGCGGGCGCGTGGTGTGGATGACGTCCGGTCAGGCCCTCGGCCCGATGCCCGGGGAGGTCGCCTACGCGACGTCCAAGGCCGCGCTGGCGGGGATCACGCCGACGGTCGCGGCCGAGCTCGCGGACCGGGGCATCGGACTGAACACCGTGAACCCCGGACCCGTGAACACCGGGTACCTGGACGTGGAGACCGCCGACCGGCCGCCGGAGGTCCTGGAGGCGGTCCTGTCACGCTTCCCCGGTGGACGGTTCGGGGAGCCGGACGACCCGGCCCGCCTGGTCGCGTGGCTGGTGACCGACGACGCCCGGTGGGTCGTGGGTCAGGTGATCAGCACCGAGGGCGGGTTCCGCCGCTGACCCACCGGTCCCTCGTGCCCGGTCAGTCCAGCGCGGGGCCGCACGCCTCTGCGGCGGTGGGCGGGAGCTCGCCCAGGCCACGGACGTCGGGCAGGGGGCGGGTGTCGTCGGCCACCGTCCAGCAGTGGTCCTCGACGGCGTACCGGGCCCCGGGACCCTGGTCCAGGTACCGGCGCAGGGCGTCGACCAGCCGGTCCACGGCCTCGCTCGTGGTGCCCACCCCGACCGACGCGCGGACGGCGCCCTGGGGTGCGCCGAGGCGCGCAAGCAGGGGGTGGGCGCAGAACCGGCCGTCGCGCACCCCGATGCCGTGCTCGGCCGACAGGTACGCGGCGACCAGGCCCGGGTCGTGACCGGGCACCGTGAACGTGACGACCCCGACGGGGTCGGTGGCGTCGGCCCACAGCCGCAGGACCCGCACGCCGTCGAGGGCCTCCAGCCCGTCCACGAGGCGGGTGCGCAACGTGTCCTCGTGGGCCGCGAGCGCGCCCTCGGGCAGCTCGGCGAGGGTCTGGCACGCCTGGGCCAGGGCCACGGCCCCGATGACGTTCGGTGAGCCGGCCTCGTGCCGGGCGGGTGCGGGCAGCCACACGGTCCGGTCGGGGCGCACGTCGCGGACCGCTCCCCCGCCGGCCAGGTGCGGGCGTCCGGCGTCGAGCCAGTCGCGTCGACCCACCAGGGCGCCCGCCCCGTAGGGGGCGTAGGTCTTGTGACCGCTGAACGCCACGTAGTCGGCGCCGGTCGCGGTCAGGGAGAACCCGCGGTGCGGGACGAGCTGTGCGCCGTCGACGACGACGCGGGCCCCGGCGGCGTGGGCGATGCGCACGACCTCCTCGACCGGCAGGGTCTCACCGGTGACGTTCGAGGCGCCGGTCAGGGCGAGCAGGGCGTAGGGGCGCCGGGCGAGCTCGGCCTCGATCTCGGCGAGGCTCGCGGCCACGGTCGGCCCCGCCGCGACGAGCGTGGCGCGGTCGTGGGTGGCGCCCTGGGTCCACGGCAGGTAGTTGGCGTGGTGCTCCATGTCCAGGTGCAGCACGCGGCCACCGTCGGGCACGCACCCGGCCAGCAGGTTCAGGGCGTCGGTGGTGTTGCGGGTGATGATCGCGACGTCGTCCTCGCGCGCCCCGACGAACCGGGCGACCGTGGCGCGCGCCGACTCGTACAGGCCCGTGCACACCTGCGACAGGTAGCCCGCACCGCGGTGCACCGATGCGTAGAGCGGGAGCACCTCGGCCACCCGCTCGGCGACCGACTCCAGGGCCGGGGCGGACGCCGCGCAGTCCAGGTTGGCGTACACACGGCTGGTGCCGTCGACCAGCGGGACGGTGGTGGTGGCGCCCACGACCGGCAGCAGCGCCGGGACGTCGGCCGCGGACGGCTCGGTGGCGGTGGGGTCGAGAGTGGCGGTCGTGCGGCTCATCGGCCTGCTCCTCCTGGCTGGGAGGGCCGCTCCGGGCCCCCGCGCTTGCCCCGCACCGGACGGCGCAGGACCAGGTCGTCACCCGGGGCACCCCACGCGGAGGAGGGTTGCCGGCCAGCAAGCCGGGGCTGTGGGGGCGTGCGGTGCACGCCCTTCGCTGGCACTCGTGACCTGCCACGAGAGTGAGGGACGCCACGGGGGGTGTCAAAGGTTCTGGGACACCGTCTTGCATGCCGGACGTGGCAGGAAGGGGGTTGGACGGGACGCGGTGAGCGGGTAGCCTCGCCGCACCATCCAGAGCGGCCGAGAGATCTGGCTCGAGGACGCCGCAGCAACCCCCCGGTCGCTCGGGCGTGGGTGCTACCGCCAGGGCCGATGGAGGATCGCATGACGACAGGACCGACCGGCTACACCGGTGACCTGACCCCCCAGCAGGCGTGGGACCTGCTCGCCCAGGACGAGCGCGCCGTCCTGGTGGACGTCCGCACCCGTGCGGAGTGGCAGTACGTCGGGGTGCCCGAGGCCACCGCGACCGGCCGCAGCACCGGGTTCGTGGAGTGGGTGCAGTACCCGTCCGGCGAGCCGAACCCCCATTTCGTGAGCGAGCTGCAGGCCCTGGGTCTGGCGCCCGGCGACGGCCGGCCGGTGGTGTTCCTGTGCCGGTCCGGGGTCCGTTCGGTGGCCGCGGCCCGCGCCGCCACCGCCGCCGGCCTGGGCCCGGCGTACAACGTGCTCGAGGGCTTCGAGGGCGACGTGGGGCCGGACGGGCACCGGGGGCACCAGGGCTGGCGGGCCGTGGGCCTGCCGTGGGCGCAGCGGTGAACTCGCCCCGCGTCCCCGGTCCCGGCAACTGGGACGACGGCACCATCCCACGGGGCGCGCTGCGCCCGGACACCCTCGCCGTCCGTGGTGGCCTGGTGCGCACCGGGTTCGACGAGATGTCCGAGGCGCTGTTCCTGACGCAGGGCTACGTGTACGGCTCGGCGGCGGAGGCCGAGGCGGCGTTCGCCGGTGAGCGCGACCGGTTCCTGTACTCCCGGTACGGCAACCCGACGGTGTCGACCTTCGAGGAGCGGCTGCGCCTGCTGGACGGGGCCGAGGCCGCCTACGCGACGGGCACCGGGATGGCCGCGGTGTTCACGTCCCTGGCCGCGGTGCTGCGCCAGGGGTCGCGCGTGGTCGCCGCCCGTGCCCTGTTCGGCTCGTCGGTGGTGATCTTCGACGAGTTCCTGGCCGGGTGGGGGGTGCAGGTCGACTACGTCGACGGGCACGTCCTGGAGCAGTGGGAGCAGGCCCTGGCCACCCCGGCGGACGTGGTGTTCTTCGAGACCCCGTCCAACCCCATGCAGGACCTGGTGGACATCACCGCGGTCAGCCGCCTCGCGCACGCGGCCGGGGCCCTGGTGATCGTGGACAACGTGTTCGCCACCCCGGTGCTCTCACGTCCCCTGAAGCTCGGTGCGGACGTGGTCGTGTACTCGGCGACCAAGCACATCGACGGCCAGGGCCGGGTGCTGGGCGGGGCGATCCTGGGCCCGGAGGAGTACGTCCGCGGCCCGGTGCAGACGTTCATCCGCAACACCGGGCCCTCCCTCAGCCCGTTCAACGCGTGGGTGCTGCTCAAGGGTCTGGAGACGTTGTCGTTGCGGGTGCGCCACCAGACCGCCTCGGCCCTGCGGCTGGCCACCTGGCTGGAGGACCACCCCGCGGTGGCCGACGTCCGGTACCCCTACCTGCCGTCCCACCCGCAGCACGAGCTGGCCGTGGCCCAGCAGTCCGGCGGGGGCACCGTGGTGACGTTCACGCTCGCGCTGCCCGAGGGGGCGTCGGCCGACCACGCCAAGAAGACCACCTTCGACGTGGTGGACGCCCTGCGTCTGGTCGACATCTCCAACAACCTCGGCGACGCCAAGTCGATCGTCACCCACCCGGCGACCACCACCCACCGCCGCCTGGGGCCCGAGGGACGCGCCGCGGTGGGCATCGGGGAGGCCACGGTCCGGCTGTCGGTGGGCCTGGAGGACGTGGAGGACCTGCGCGAGGACCTCGAGCAGGCCCTCGCGCCCCTCACCTGAGGTCGCGGCTCACTGCGCGGCGTGACCGTGCCGCCAGTAGCCGGCGAACGTCACCTGCTTCTTGTGCAGGCCCCGCTCACCGACCAGGTGCCGGCGCGCCCCGGTCGCCAGGGCCTGCTCCCCCACCGCGTAGGCGCGCACGGGGCCGGTGGGGAGGGTCGCGGTGCACAGCTCACGCAGGGCCAGGCGCCCGGGCACGTCGCCGTCCTGGTCACGGGTGAGCCACCGGACCTCCACCCCCGGCGGGGCGGCCACCGGCTGCACGTCCGCCGCTGACGGCACCTCCACCAGGGCCAGGCCGCGCGCCCCGGACGGCAGCGACGCGCAGATCCCCGCGACCGCCGGGAGCCCGGTCTCGTCGGCCACCAGCAGCACCGACCCGTCGTGGTGCGGGGTGAACGTCACGCCCTGGTCCAGGATCCCCACCCGGTCACCCGGCTGTGCCTCGAGGGCGAACCTCACCGCCGGGCCGGTGGGCTGCCCGTCGTGCAGGTGCACCACGAAGTCCACGTCGATCTCAGCCTGCTCGGGCCGGGCCGCGCGCACCGTGTACGCGCGGATCCAGGGCCTCAGGTGCCGGGGCGTGGCCAGGTACTGCACGTACCACAGCGCCGAGGTGCGCGTGGGGAGCCGCAGGACGTCCTGGCCCTCCCGTGGCAGGAACAGCCGGAACCACTGGTCGGCACCGGTGGCGGTGAACAGGCCGATGCCCTCGCCGCCGAACGTGACCCGCACCATGGACGGGCTGACGCGGCGGGTGGCGACCACCTCGGCGACGACCACGTGCGGGTCGACGGCGTGACGGGTCCTGAGGCTCATCGGTTCACTCTCCTGCTCGGGGGTTGGCGTCCGTCAGACGGGACCGTGCCTGGGCCGCGACCCGCCGCAGGTGTGGGACGTCGCCGAAGGCGAGCTGGGCGTCCTTGTGCCCCACACGTGCGCGCACGCCGAGGGTGAAGCCCAACCGTGCCAGGCGCGCGAGCGCCGCGGCGTTGCGGACATCGGGCTCGACCACCACGCGTCGGGCACCAGGACGGGCGAGCACCACGGCATCGAGCAGCACCAGGACCACGGGCCACCGGGCGGCGGCGCCCGGCCCGCGCTCGGCCAGGAAGAAGTGCACCCCGACGTCGCCCGTTGCCACGTCGTAGCGCTCCCCCACCGGGTCGTGCTCCGGGGCGTAGGTCTGCAGCAGGGCCACCGGGCGCTCCTGCCACCGCAGGAGGAACGCGTGGTGGCTGGGCAAGGAGTCCACGTGCCGGTAGACCGCGGCCAGCTCGTGGACGTCGAGGTCACCCAGGCCCCAGAACCGGGCACCGGGCCGGGTCACCCACGGGTGCACCACGGCGACGTCGACGTCCGGGTCCAGGACCGTCGCAGACACGTCCCCCACGCCGGGGAGGTGCTCACGGTGGACCTCCTGCCCGGCCGCCCCCGTGAGCAGCCGGGCAGGCGGGGCGGTGCGGCCGGAGGCGGGCGGTGCGGTCACGGACGGTCCTCCCGCTGCAGCGCGGCCCAGTCGGTCACCACGCGGTGCGTGCCACCCTGCGCCCACCGGTCGTGCTGGTCGAAGGCGTGCCGGTGCCCCGGGTCGCCGGCGGCCCCGAACGGCACCACCCACCGGCTGCGGTCGCGGTCCGCGAGGTCCCAGACCCACCGGGCGACCGGCCCGATCGCGCACAGGTCCGAACGCCCGGGCCCGCTCCGGGTGCACAGCACGCAGTCGGTGTCCCCGCTCAACGGGACCGCCGGCGCCGACGGGACCAGCCCCGGGTCCACACCCAGGTAGACGTGCTGGGGTGCGACCCGGTGCGTCGAACCCCAGGTCGCCTCGCCGGCCGCACCCGGGCCCGCCGCGACCGCGGCCTCCAGTGCCGTCACGGCCTCGGCCCGGCCGTCGATGCCGAGGACTCCCCCGACGACCAGTCCGGGGAGGGCGTCCGCGACGCGGGCGTGGACGTCGAACCACGGGTCCAGGAGCGGCCCGTAGGGGTGACCGGCGTCCAGCGCGGCCAGGGC
>NZ_AXCZ01000086.1 GCF_000767165.1 Cellulomonas bogoriensis 69B4 = DSM 16987 | reverse complement strand
GCGCGCCCTCGGCCGGGGCGGTGGCCTGCACCGTCCGATGAGCTGACCTGCCTGCCAACGCGGGGCGTCGACCAGGAGGTCGGCGCCCCGCGTCGTGCTCCCGCACGGGCGGGCACCCGGGGCCGGGGAGTGCGGGCCGGGTCGGAGCCTGCGGGTTCGGCGGATGCACGGCCCGCAGCGGGCGTCCCGCGCAGGGCTCACCTGCGTGGCGGGGAGTCGATGGCCCGGTCTCGATCGCCTCGTCGACGTGGCCTCCCGGCCCCGGGCATGGGAGAAGGCCCGCTGCGCAGGGGGCAGGCAACGGGCCTTCTTGTTGAACACTAAGCGATCCACGTCTCGGACGCCAACCCACGGACCGGGTGAAAAACGACACCCCCGGGCCGGCCCGCCGGACTGCCGGGCTGCCGGGAGCGTGAGTTTCGGTCGAGAACGTGAGTGTGGAGGCACGTTCTCGACCGAAACTCACGATCTCGGGGAAGGTCGGGTCGCCCGGGAGGTCGGGTGGGCAGGGGGCGTCCGTGGTGCCGCCCTGAGTCCGCCCTGAGTCCGGCCGGCGTGCGGCTGGCGCACGACTGCGGCCGCCCCCCGGAGGGAGCGGCCGCAGTCAGCCGTGCGTGGTGCTGGGTGTCAGCTCGCCGCGCAGCTCACCGAGCTGGGCGCAGAGCCCGTGCCCAGGAAGCCGTACGAGGCGGTCTGGCCGGCACCGAGCGAGCCGTTCCAACCCACGTTGCTGACCGTCACCGACGAGCCGGTGCCGGACTGGCTGCCGTTCCAGAGGTTCTGGATCGAGCCGCCGGAGGAGAGGTTGAGCTCGGTCGTCCACCCGGAGATCGAGGACGAACCGGCCGTCACGGTGACGTCCGCCTGGTACCCGTCGGACCAGCTGCTGGTCACCGTCAGCTCGGCGGTGCACTCACCGGACGCCGGCGGCGTGGTGGGCGTCGGTGCCGGGGTGGTGGGCGTCGGCTCGGGGGTGGGCGTCGGAGCCGGCGTGGTCGGGTCCGGGGTGGGTGTCGGGGCCGGCGTGGTGGGGGTGGGGGTGGGGGTGCCACCGCCGCCGCCGAAGACCACGTCGGAGCAGTTGTAGAACGCCTCAGGGCTGTCCGAACGGGTCCAGATCGAGTAGATGATGTGCTGGCCCGAACGCTGCGGGAGCGTGGCGTTCCAGTAGTACTCGGCACCCTCGGGGCCGCCCTGGCGGATCGGCGGGTCGGTGACCTCGTCGAAGAGCTCCAGGTCCGACCACGCCAGCGGCTGGCTGGGGTCCCAGCCGTCACGGGTGATGTACTGCGACCAGGTGCCCGGGTGCGGCGCCCACGCGTTGTACTGGAACGTGATGTTCGCGCCGGACTCCAGCTGGGTGGTCGGCCAGTCGCCCGGGGTGTTCACGGCGGAGAACTGGCTGCCCGGGCCGCAGAGCTCGCCGTCGGGGATGACCTCGCGGTGGCGGCCGTCGGAGTCGCTGAGCAGGTTGCCGAACCAGTTGTAGAACGGGTAGTTGCCGTTGTTCTCCAACAGCGCCCGGCACATCGGGTTCTGGGGGTTGAGCGCGCCGCCGTTGCCGCCGTTGATTCCGTCGACGTAGCACGCGTAGGTGCGGGTGGCGGGGTAGGTCAGACCGCCGTGCGCGCTGGCGTCCTCCGGGGCGGAGGCGATCACCAGGCCGGCCGTCAGCAGCGCGAACGCTCCTGTTCCGGCGATGGCCTGCAGCTTGGACCGTGTTCTCATCATCGAGACTCCCGAGCGATTGGGGTGCGGACGGCGGGCGGGGCTTCACCACGCTCCCCGGGACCGCGCAGCGACGCAGACGACCCCGGCGGCCTCAGGGAGCCCCGCCCGAGAGGGCCCAACGGCAAGCTTCTGCCGTGTGGATAGCCTCAACGTAAGCACGGCGCAAGGGACTAACAACCGACCAAAACGTTTTTGTTTGACCGGTCCAGAAGATCGAGGATGCCGTCCAGGACCTGGACCCTGTCGAACCGGCGTGCGTGCTCCCGGGCGCCGTCCACCCACGCCGCCCGGCGTTCCGGCGTCATGAGGACCGCGCGGTCCAGGGCCGTGGCGAGCGCCGCCCGGTCACCGGCGGGCACGGTCAGCGCGTGCGGTCCCACCGCCTCCGGGATTCCGCCGGTCGCGGTGGTGACCACCGGCCCGCCGCCGGCGAGCATGTTCTCCACCAGTGCGATGCCGAAGGTCTCCACGAACTCCGGACGAGGCTTGCTCGGCAGCGCGTACGCCGCGCACCCGCTCATCAGGTGGGGCTTCTCCTCATCGCCGACGTCGTCCAGGAACACGATCCGCCCGGACGCCGTGGACGCCGCGGCCTGTGCGCGCAGCTCGGCGGCCTGCGGACCGGTGCCCGCGACCACCAGCGGCACCTCGCCGGCGGCTCGTGACGCCGCGTAGGCGGCGATCAGGTCGTCGACCCCCTTGGCGGCGGCCAACCGGGACAGGTACAGCACGTACCGTCCGCGCTCCAGACCACGGGACGCGAGCCACCGGTCACCCTCGGCCCGGTCCAGGTCCAGGTAGGCGGACGTGTCGATCGCGGGGTACGAGACGTGCACCCGGGCCCGGCACCTCTCGGCGAACCCGGTGCCGTGCCGGGCGTCGACCTGCTCGGCCTCGGCCACGACCAGGTCCCTCGTGTACTGCGACACCGCCAGACACACGTCGTGGGCCAGGTAGGTGGACAGCACGTGCGCGGCGGCACCGAACCGGCCCTCGGCCACGCACTGCCGGACCACGTTCGTCACGTCCGAGCCGACCGCCTCGGCCACGGTGCGGACGTCCACGGGCAGGCCGGTGTCCCGGGCGACCCGCACGGCGTCGGCGACCGCCGTGGCGTGCGGACTCAGGTACAACGACATCGCGACCGTGGGCACCCCGTCGGTGAACAGCTCCACGAGCCGGCCCGTGAGCCCGGCCAGGTGCCGCCCGTCCGGGACCCGGTAGTCACCCACCGGCTCCGGCCGCTCGACGACGACGCCGTCCCGGTAGGGCAGCACCAGGTCCAGGGGCTTGAGCGGCAGCCCGCACTCCTGGAGCCGGTCGACCTGCCAGCTGAGGATCCGCACCTCGGTGAACCCGCGGTCCAGGGCCGCCTCGGCGAGGTTGCGGGCCTCACCGGCGTGCCCGCAGATCACCGGGTCGGCACGGACGACGATGACGAGTCTGGTCACGGGGCACCTCACACGGGTCGGGTGGTCGGGTCGGCGAGCGGGGCGCTGGGATGCGTGGGGTCGGGCAGGGACGGGGGACGTCCGGCGTCCCACCGGCCGGGCTCCGGACCGAGCTCGATCAGCAGGCGACCGCCGGCGTGCAGCTCACCGGTGGTGAGCCAGGTACGGTCCAGGCGCCGCCCGTCCAGGTGCACGTCCTGCACGTACTGGGCCGGGCCGTGGGCGTCGGGCTCGGTGAACCCCGTGGTCTGCACGCTCAGCTCGCCCCCGGGCACGGCGATCACCGACTCCCGCCACGACGGGGCGTTCACCAGCACCAGGCCCTGGCCCGCGACCGGGAACAGCCCCAGGGAGGCCCACACGTACCACGAGCTCAGGCCCCCGGAGTCGTCGTTCCCGGGCAGTCCACCGGGGCCCGTCCCGAAGCACTGCTGGACGGCGGCGTGCACGACGTCGGCGGTCCGGTCCGGCCGCCCGGCGTACTGGTACGCCCACGGGGCCTCCATGTCGGGTTCGTTGTTCAGCCCCTCGAACCGGCCCAGTGCGTACCCGGCGGTCATCTCCTGCACCCCGGGGGCGTGCCCGGGCTGGGTCACCGGCGGCGCCCCGAACCCGAAGAACCGGTCCAGCATCGACAGGAACGACTCCTCCCCGCCCGCCAGCGCGATCCTCGTCGCCATGTCGTGCACCAGGCGGAACGAGTAGTTCCAGACCCCACCCTCGTAGAACGTCGAGGGCAGCAGCAGGCCCGTGCCCTGGTCGTAGGCGTGGGACCACCGGTCGGCGAGCGGGGTCAGCTGGTCCACCAGGGTGCGGTCGTCCACGTGGTGGGCGATGCGCGCGGTGCACCAGTACCCGAACGCGAGATCCAGGGTGTGGGTGATGGGGTGCGCGAGCCCGTGGGTGAGGAAGTCCTCGCCGTAGGCGCGACGCAGGTCGTTGTGCAGGTGCACCAGCGCCCAGTCCCAGTCCAGGGGCAGGCCCAGGTGGCACAGGTCGGCCAGGAACGTGTGGGACAGCGCGCTGGCCTGCCGCGAGAACTGGTCCGCCCCCCGCGCCATCCGGTACCCGATCGGGAGGTTGCCCTCCTCCTCGCAGATCCGCAGCAGGGCCGTGGCGACGTCCATCGCGGCGTCCGGGCGCAGGAGCGTCAGCAGCGGCAGCTGGGTGCGGTAGATGTCCCACATGGTCGCCACGTCGAACGTGAACGGCCCGTCCGTCGGCCAGAACGGGCTCTCGTCCGGTGCCAGGCAGGGCTTGATCAACGAGTGGTACAGGGCCGTCCCCAGCACGGTGGCGCGCCCCGCGGACGGGGTGTCGACCTGCACCTTGCCCAGGTGCTCGTCCCACGTGGCGGTCGTGGCCTCCCGGCGCCGGTCGAACACCGGGTCGGCCGAGAAGCCACCGCAGTCCCGCTCGAGGTTCGCTCGCGCCTGCTCCGGCCCACGCAACGAGAACCCCAGGCGCACCTCCACCGGGTGGCCGGGGTCGCTCGGACCGGCCCACATGAGCCCGAACGGTCGCAGCGTGGTCGGCCGGATGTGGTCGAAGTCCAGGCGGGTGCCACCCGGCATGAGCCGGCGGTCGTACCAGAGCATCTGCCGCCACCCCGGCGCGTCGCACTCCACGTGCACCGCCAGCGGTGCCCCCTCGACCACGACCTCGCCCT
Source organism: Cellulomonas bogoriensis 69B4 = DSM 16987 (assembly GCF_000767165.1). Classification (GTDB taxonomy): domain Bacteria; phylum Actinomycetota; class Actinomycetes; order Actinomycetales; family Cellulomonadaceae; genus Actinotalea; species Actinotalea bogoriensis. Next base: position 6,692 of record NZ_AXCZ01000086.1, on the reverse strand, counting down.
GCGCCACGCCCGGCGCCACCGAGTGCAGGTGGGCACGCAACGGCACGGTGCGGCCGAACGGGATCGCCAGACCCCCCTGGGACAGGTCCACCACCACCCGGGCGTCGTGGTGCCGCGGGAAGGTGTAGCGGTGGACGGCGCTCTTGGGCCCCACCGTCACCTCGCACCTGATCTGCGGGGCCAGCGTCGCCGAGTACCACCCCGGGCCCGCCTGCTCCTCCTCCAGCTCCCAGGAGCTCCCGAGCGCGTCCAGCGGCTGCAGCATGGGCGTGACCCGCAGGTAGTTGTAGTACTTGCGGATCGCGCCCGTGCCCGACTGGTGGAAGTGGGTGAACCCCGAGGCCACGGACCCCTCGTGCAGGGCTGCCGGCAGGCCCTCGGTGCTGAGGTCGAACCGCCCGTACCCGGTCGGGTACGCCCCCGAGTACGGGCACACCGACACCATCCCGAGCGGGAACGTCGCGCCCGGGTGGGTGTTGCCGACCCTCGGCTTGGGCGCCCACCACGTCGCCGCCAGGCCCGTGGGCTCGGGCAGGTCCGTCACCCCCGTACCGATGAACGGGTCCACGAGGTCCGACGCCGACCGTGCCATGACCGGACGCTACGAGTCGTGTGTGTCCACAGCGTTGCCGCAGGGTGACCGGCACGTCATCGTCACCTGGTCCCACCACGCCGGGCGTGCGGTCCGTGCCGGTGCGCCCCAGGATGACCAGGTGAGACCGCCACGACGAACGTCCGCCCCAGGTGCGACACCATGAACGACCGACCCACCTTCGAGACCGTCGACGGCGGCCCCGACAACGCGGTCCAGGGCTCAGGGCACGCCCGCGAGGGTGACCCGCGCCCACCGCTGGCACGAACCGACGGGTACGCGCCCCTGCGCACCTACGCCGCCGTCGGCGACGGGCGCACCGTCGCTCTCATCGCCCAGGACGGACGTGTCGACTGGTTCCCCACCCCCGACCTGCACGCACCGCCCGCCTTCGCCGCCCTGCTCGACGCCCGCAACGGCGGGGTCTTCGAGCTCGCACCCACGGACCCCTACCAGGTGCACCGGCACTACGAGGTCGGCACCAACGTCCTGGTCACCACGTTCGTCACCGACACCGGCAGCGTGCGCGTCACCGACTCCCTGAACACCGGCGTCGCGGGCCTGCTGCCGTGGAGCGAGCTGGCTCGCCGCGTCGAGGGCCTGACCGGGCACGTCCCCATGGCCTGGCGGGTCGCGCCAGGTACCAAGTTCAACGAGTTCTCCCCATGGGTCCAGCCCACCGTCCATGGCCACGTCCTGCGGGTGGGGCACCTGACGATCGCCGTCCCCACCCTGGGCGAGATGACCACCGTCGTCGGCGAGCAGGACCTCGCCGGCACGTTCATGACCGGCCCCGGGTCCCGGCACCTGGTCGGTGTGGCGGCCAGCCGTGACGAACCCGCCCACCTGCCGGTCCCCGAGGACGTCGACGCCGGCGTGGACCGCACCGTCGCGAACTGGCTGGCCTGGAGCAACGAGTTCCGGTACGACGGACCCTGGGGCAAGGCCGTGCAGCGCAGCGCGTTGGCACTCAAGCTCCTGCTGCAGTCCCTGACCGGGGCGATCGCCGCAGCGGCCACCACCTCCCTGCCCGAGAACCGCGAGGGCGGCAAGAACTGGGACTACCGGTACTCCTGGTTGCGCGACACCGCCCACACCGTCGACGCGCTCTTCCGGTTCGGCCTGCGCGAGGAGACCCACGCCGCGATCCGGTGGACCCTCACCACCCTGCGCAACCCCACCATGCACGTGTTCTACGAGCTCGACGGCAGCGAGCCCCGTGAGCCCCGCGAGGTCGACGTCCCCGGCTGGTGCGGCATCGGGCCCGTCGTCGACGGCAACCCCGCCGCGCGCCAGCTCCAGCTCGGCGTCTACGGCGACGTCCTGTCGATGGTCCGCACCTACTCCGACCACGGGCACCTGCTCGACGCCGAGACCAGCCGGGCCCTGGGCGCGCTCGCGGACGAGGCGTGCGACGTGTGGCGCCAGAAGGACTCGGGGATCTGGGAGCTGCCCGAGCTGCAGCACTACACCACGTCCAAGCTGGGCTGCTGGGAGGCGTTGGAGTGTGCGGTGCACCTGGCCGAGCAGGGGCAGATCCACGCCGACCCGCGACGGTGGCGTGCGGAGGCCGCGCGGATCCGGGCGTGGGTGGAGGAGAACTGCTGGTCGGAGGAGATCGGCGCCTACGTGATGTTCCCGGGATCGCGGGACCTGGATGCGTCGATCTTCTTGCACGCGGCCAGCGGGTTCGACACCGGTGAGCGCATGAGCTCCACGATCGACGCGCTGCGCCGGGAGCTGGGTGCCGGCCCCCACCTGTACCGCTACTCGGGGATGTCCGCCGAGGAGGGGGCTTTCGTGGCGTGCGGGTTCTGGGGGGTCGCGGCACTGGCGCACGTGGGGCGCGTGGACGAGGCCCGGGACTGGATGGACGAGCTGCTGGCGACCGCGAACGACGTGGGCATCTGGACCGAGATGGTCGACCCGGCCACCGCGGACTTCCTGGGTAACGTGCCCCAGGCGCTCAGCCACCTGGCGCTGATCGAAGCAGCGATCGCGGTCGCCCGCGCAGGTGGCTGAGCGCCTGGGCGCTCAGGACCGGTAGGAGCCGGTCAGGGCTCCATGGGGGTCAGGGCCTCGTAGTCCTCGAGGGTCCCGTCGGCCATGCACGTCTCGATGATCCGCCGACCCAGGGGGTCCAGGTCGTCGGTGAGGTACTGCTGGAGCTCGCTCTTGAAGAAGTCGCCGAGGATCTTGGCCCCGGCGTCGTAGGCCTCGACGCCGACCTGCGACTGCAGGTGGGTGCGCAGGAACGTCGGGCGGATCAGCTGCCCGTCGATCTTCACCTCTTCCAGGGTGTACCCGAACAGGGGGCAGCGGGAGGCGACGAGGCGGTCCGGGCGGATGCGCCCGGGCCCGCGCCGGGCCAGGTACTCCCGGGTGAGCCACTGGGCAGCGAAGCCCACCTTGTAGGCCCCGACGTGCTGGTTGGGGGTCAGGACGTAGCGGGTGCGGGGGTTGTCGACCAGCTGGCGGAGCATGAGGTTCGCCCCGCCGACACGGGTGCCGGTCGAGAACGGCCAGAACGACCCGACGCCCTCGGACACCATGCCACCGTGCGCGAGGGTGGCCGTGGCCTCGGCGTTCTCACCGATCGAGGGGTTCTTGTCGCCCCGGGGGGCGATTAGCCGCCACAGCCACGCCAGGGACGGGGGCACCAGGTGCATCATGCCCATGATCCCGTAGGTGGGGTTGTCGCGGGTGCAGGCGGGCATGCGCACCCCGAAGGTCCGCACGTCGACCTCTTCCGGCTCGTTCACCACTCCCTGGATCAGGCGCCGCGGCACCACGATGCGGGGGTTGGGGCACGGCTTGCCGGTGGAGTCCAGGCTGTGCTCCCACGGCAGGCAGGTCGCGTCCGGGACACCGGCGAGGTTGAAGAAGACCAGGGGCTCCTCGGGGTGGATGAACACCCGCTCCAGGTGGACGTCCTCGCCGTACTCGGTGAGGTTGTCGACCCGCACGAACCAGCCGTCCTCGGCGTCGGCGACGACGAGCTTGCCGTCACCGGTCTGCACCGACGGGTGGCAGAGGGTCATGTCGTCCGTCACCGGCGCCAGGGCGCTGGCCTCGGACAGGGTGATCACGTACGGCTCGTCGGTGACGACGTTGGTGCCCAGCAGGATGCGCCCGTCCTCGCGGCGACGGATCTCCTGGCACATCTCGGACTTGCCGCCCCCGGACGCGCCCTCGTGCATGACGACGGTCTCGTTCTCGTACGGGGTGGTGACCTTCACCGACGAGGCGTGCGCGGTCAGCCACTCCTCCTGCTGGCCGATGTCCAGCAGGACCGAGAACACGCCCTTCTTGGCGCTGGGTCCCGGGTACAGGTTGTAGGCGAAGAACTCGTGCAGGTCCTCGGTGCGGTCGTGGACGACGACCTGGCGGCCGTCGAAGTGCGTGTGCCGGAACGGCGGTGCCACGTACAGGATGGACCGGGGCGTGAACGGGCCGATCTCGTCGAACGTCACCCAGCCCTGCAGGTCCACCAGGGCGGTGGCGAAGAACGCCGCGTTGGTGGGGCAGATCGCCAGCGAGGGGTACCCGAAGCGGGGGCCACCGGCCTTGAACGGGACGACGGCGAGCTCCTGGCGGGACAGCCACTCGAGGGTCTCGGCCTTGGTGGGCGCGAACTCCTTGCCGTACACGTCCCGGTAGCGGGGCTTGTCGGTGGGCAGGTCGTCGGCCACCCGCATGCAGTCGGGGTCCCGCCGGCGCATGTAGTCCTCGGGGTAGTTCACCGAGACGCCGTTCAGGCAGCGCACCACGTCGGCCTCGCGGACCATCGTGCCGTCGACGTCGTACTCCACGGCGAAGGTCGGGCCGCCGTCAGGGCCCAGGGCCATGCGGTAGAGCTCGGCGCGGGAGGACGGGACGATCACGCGGCGGCACGCGTCGAGCGCCGCGCGGACCTCCGCCGGCAGGTTCACCGACTCCAGGAAGGCGCGCACCTTCTCGTCGGTGCCGTCCTGGGTGGTGTCGGACAGGGTTCCGCTCATCAGCTCAGCTCCAAGGTCGGACGCCGACACCCGGGGGCAGCGACGTCGCGTGCAGGGCCATGCGGCCGTGCCCCGTGACACGGCTCTGTCTTTGCCGAGAGATTAGGGAGAGATGGGCCAAGGCGTCTGGGACCTTTGGGACACATGACCAGGACATGAGACGGCCCCGAGGGCGACGGGGTCCTCGGGGCCGTGCGGGGGACGGGCTGGCGGTACGGGGGTGGTCAGTCGACCGGGGACAGCACCAGGACGGGGATGACGCGGTCGGTCTTGCGCGCGTACTCGTCGTAGTCGGGCCACACCGCGGCGGCGCGGGCCCACCACAGCTCCCGCTCCTCACCGGTGACCTCGCGGACGGTGTAGTCGCGTCGCACCGCCCCGTCCTGCAGCTCCACCAGCGGGTGGGAGGTGAGGTTGTGGTACCAGCCCGGGTGGGTGGGGGCGCCTCCCTGGGACGCGATCGCGGCGTACTCGCCGTCGTGCTCCACGCGCATCAGGGGTGTCTTGCGGATCTTGCCCGACCGTGCCCCCAGGGACGTCATGAGGATGATCGGGACGCCGTTGAGGGTGTTGGCCTCGCGACCGTCCGACGCTTCGAAGCGCTCGGCCTGCTCGCGGGCCCAGTCGAGGGTGCTTGGGGCGTACTCACCGGAGAGAGGCATGACTCATCAAACCATCACCCGGCCCGGTGTGGCGCGGGTCACGTGACAGCGGTCACGAACCGTTTCATCATCTGGAAATCAACTTGGTTGATCAACGTGCCGATGGACTCGCCGTGACCACACCCACGGGCGCCGTGCCGACGGACGTGCCGACGGACACGTCGATGGACACGTCGATGGACACGTCGATGGACACGTCGATGGACGTCTCCGCCCTCGTCGACTCGCTCCTGGCCCCCGGCGGCATCCGTGCGGTGTTCCAACCCGTGGTGCGCGTCGCCGACGGCACCGTCATCGGGTACGAGGCCCTGGCCCGTTCCACAGCCGTGCCGATGATGTCCCCCGCGGCATGGCTCGAGGCGGCCGAGGGCTGCGGCAGGAGGGCCGACGTCGAGCTCGCCTGCCTGGCGGCTGCGGCCGCGGCCGGGGCACCTCCCGGCCGCGGCCTCATCTTCCTCAACACCTCGCCCGACGTGGCCGCCGACCCCAGGTTCGGGGCCCTGTGCGCGCGGCTGCCGCGGCACGTGGTCGAGGTCACCGAGCACATGGCCGTGGAGGACTACGAGCCGCTCCTGGAGGCCCTGGGCGCCCTGCGTTCCAACGGGGCGCTGATCGCGGTGGACGACGTCGGCGCGGGCTACGCGTCCATGGCCCACGTCCTGCAGCTCAGCCCGTCGTTCATCAAGATCGACAGGTTCCTCGTCTCCGGCCTGCACCTGGACCCCCGCCGGCGGGCCCTGGTCGAGGCGCTGCAGGCCTTCGCCTCGGCCACCGGCGCCCTGACCGTGGCCGAGGGGGTCGAGACCCCTGACGAGCTGCGCGCCCTGAAGGAGATCGGCGTGGACCTCGCGCAGGGGTACCTGCTCGCCCGCCCGGCGGACCCGTGGGCCGTCCTGAGCGTCCAGGCGGCCGGGGTCCTCGTCCCCCGGCAACGCACGGCCGAGACCCAGGACCCCGCGGTCCTGGAGCAGGCCCTGGCCGGGACCGCCACCCCGGCGGAGGCCTGCGAGGTCGTCTCGCGACACCTGGCCCGCCAGGGTGGCCTGCTGCCCAGCGTGTACCTCGAGCGGGGTGGGGTGCTGCGCTGTCTCTCCCGCCGTGGGCAGTGGCTGGTCATGGACGGGATGCAGCCAGGTGCCGGGATCGCGGGGACCGCGTTCAGCGACGGCGTCGAGATCCACTGCCCGGACGTGACGACCGACGCCCGGTACCGGCTGGCGGTGCCCGGGGTCTGCGCCGAGATCGCCGTGCCGCTGCGCGCACGTGGCGCGGTGGTGGGGGTGCTCAACGTGGACGCCCTCGCCCCGTTGCTCCCCGAGCACCAGGACCTGGTGCGCCGGTGCGCGACGCTGCTGGGCGCGCGGCTGGAGGAGCTGCACGCCGAGGGCGCGGGCGGGTCCGTCCTGCACGACCTGGGCCGCCTGGCGCCCGTCCTGG
>NZ_AXCZ01000135.1 GCF_000767165.1 Cellulomonas bogoriensis 69B4 = DSM 16987 | reverse complement strand
CCCGCACCAACTCGCCCTCCATCGAGGGCACCCGCACGTTCAAGCAGTACTGGTCGGTCCGGCAGTCCAAGCGCGTGGGCGGCACGATCACCTCGGGCAACCACTTCGACGCGTGGTCGCGAGCGGGGATGCCGCTCGGCAACCACAACTACATGATCATGGCGACCGAGGGCTACCAGTCCTCCGGCAGCTCCAACATCACCGTCGGCGGGACCGGCGGGGGGGGCAACACCGGTGGTGGCGGCAGCAGCGGCTGCACGGTGACCGCGACCCGCGGTGACGACTGGAGCGACCGGTTCAACGTGACCTACAACGTCAGTGGCAGCAACAACTGGACGGTCACGCTGAACCTCAACGGCAGCCAGAGCATCCAGAACAGCTGGAACGCCTCGGTCTCGGGCACCGGCAACACCCGCACCGTCCGCCCCAACGGCAACGGCAACAACTTCGGGGTGACGGTCATGAAGAACGGCAACAACTCGGTCCCGTCCGCGACCTGCCGCGCCAGCTGATCGCGACAGCGGGAGGCCTGTCACGGTGACGGCGCTCCTCGATCACCGCTGACAAGCGCGAAGGCCGTCCGCCCTCCTGTTCTGCAGGAGGGTCGGGCGGCCTTCGTGCGTCCGGAGGCGCCCGGTCGGCGACCCAGGTTCGTGACCACCCGGAAACACCGCCGTCGAGGCGGTGCGTCGGTGACGGACCGGTGATTCCCACGTGTTAAATGCGCGCCAATTCTGTAGTCACAATCCCTGTGCACACCTTGGCGATCTATAGCCTCAGCAGATCCGGCTCGCCGCCGCAAGGGCGAGGCTGACGACACCGGCGGACGACGTCGTCCTCAGAGACCGACGACCACGACCGGAAGAAGATCGCCATGGCCTTGCTGAGATACGAACGCGCCTCCACGCAGCCCGCCACCCTCGTCGCACCACCGAGGAGACGCCGTCCTCACGTCCCGTCACCCGCCCGGGCCTCAGCCCCTGACCTGAGCCTTCCCAGCCCGCCGTCCGACGCCGAGAAGTACGGGTACATGGGACGTCAGCACCGGTGGCTGCTGATCGCGCAGTCGCTGTCGTTCGTGCTGATCGGCGTCAGCATCATGCGGTTCAGCCTCTCCGACACACGCGTCCTGCTGTTCCTGGCCCCGTTCTCCCTGTACGCGGCGGCGCTGGTGGTGAGCCTGCTGTCGAGCACCCGCCGCAAGCGCACCGACCTCGCCGACCACGGTCTGCGGGTGCTGCAGTACAGACCCGAGACGTACCCCACCGTCGACGTGTTCCTCCCCACGGCGGGCGAACCGCTCGACGTCCTGGCCAACACCTACCGGCACGTCGCCGCACTGGACTGGCCTGCGCCGATCACCGTGTGGGTGCTGGACGACTCCGCACGTGACGAGGTGCGCCTGCTCGCCGAGCGCCACGGGTTCGAGTACCGGACGCGACCGAACCGTGGCCACCTGAAGAAGGCCGGCAACCTGCGGTTCGGGTACGAGCAGTCCAGCAGCGACCTGATCGCGATCTTCGACGCGGACTTCGTGCCCCGCACCGACTACCTCCACGAGCTGGTGCCGTACTTCGTCCAGGAGGACGTCGGGATCGTGCAGTCACCGCAGTACTTCGACGCGGTCAAGGGCATGCCGTGGCTGCAACGGTGCGCGGGCGCCACCCAGGAGCTGTTCTACCGCTGGGTCCAGCCCGCACGGGACCGGTCGCAGGCCGCGATCTGCGTGGGCACGTGCGCCATCTACCGTCGCAAGGCCCTGGACGCCGCTGGCGGGTTCGCGCAGATCGGCCACAGCGAGGACGTGCACACCGGCGTGAAGCTGATGAAGGCCGGGTACGGGCTCCGGTACGTGCCGGTTCTGGTGTCGAAGGGGCTGTGCCCGGACGCGGTGCTGTCGTTCCTGAACCAGCAGTACCGGTGGTGCACGGGGTCGATGAGCCTGCTGGCCAGCAAGGACTTCCACGACGACCGGACCATCACCCCCCGGCAGAAGCTCGCGTTCTGGGCCGGGTTCCTCTACTACATCACCACGGCCCTGAACATCTTCACCGCCTCGCTGCCGGCCCTGGCGATGCTGTGGATGCTCCCCCAGTACGTGCGGCCCTTGAACTCGGTGTACCTGCTCGGGGCGCTGCTGATGTGGCTGGTGGTGATCCCGCTGGTGTTCCGTTCGCACTGGCGCATCGACGTCCTGCGGGTCCAGGCCCTGTACTCGTTCGCCCACGCGGTGGCGATCTTCCACATCCTGACCGGGCGGACGAGGGAGTGGGTGGCGACAGGCACCGCGACGAGCGCCGTCAAGCGTGGCAACGCCACGCCCCTGGGGGTGACGGTGCTCCGGGTCGCCAAGACCTGGATCGCGATCTCCCAGGCGGGCATCTGGGCGGGGATCGCGGCGGGGATCATGCAGTACGGGTTCGGCGAGTTCTGGGCCATGACGTGCCTGGCTGCGCTGTCGTCGTACGTGCTCCTCCCCATCCTGGGGCTGAGCACCCGCCCGGAGCCACGCCCCGACGCGGCACCCGCACCGGCTGTGGGGTCCTTCTGGGCGCGGTCGCGTGCCCTGCTGGCGCCACCGGGTGCGCTCGGCGCCGCGCGGATCGTCCTCGCCGACCGCACCCTGGCGACGCTCGCCCAGACCCGTGGGGCGGTCGCGACCCCGAGGCGGCCGCGAGGCCCGGGCCGGCCGGCCCCACGCCCCCAACCCGAAGCGGGGCTCCGTCCCTTCCGACGGGACATCCAGGGCCTGCGTGCCGTGGCCGTGCTGCTGGTGGTCCTCTACCACGCGCACGTCCCGGGGGTGACCGGCGGGTACGTGGGGGTCGACGTGTTCTTCGTGATCTCCGGCTTCTTGATCACCGGTGGCCTGCTGCGTCAGATCGAGCGCGAGGGCCGCGTGAACCTGTGGCGCTTCTACTCGGCCCGCTTCCAGCGGCTGGCGGTGCCGGCGGCGGTGGTCGCGATCCTCACCCTGGTGGGGGTGCGGCTGTGGGACTCGCTGTTCCAGGTGCGTGAGGTGACCACGGACGCCCTGTTCGCGGCGTTCTACGCGATCAACTACAAGTTCGCGGCCGACGGGGTGGACTACCTGCAGGGGTCGGGCAAGCCGAGCCCGTTCCAGCACTACTGGTCCCTGGCGGTCGAGGAGCAGTTCTACCTGCTGTGGCCGGTGCTGCTCATGCTGTGCGCCTGGCTGGCTCGCCGGCACGTCCGCCGCGCGGTGCTGGTGATGGTGACGGGGGTGTGCGCGTTGTCGCTGTGGGCGGCGATCGACCTGACCGCCACCAACCAACCGTTGGCCTACTTCTCGCTGCACACCCGGGCGTGGGAGCTGGGTGTGGGCGCGCTCCTGGCCGTCACGGCCGGGTGGCTCGCGCGGATGCCGGCGCGCCTGGCGGCGCCGATGTCGTGGCTGGGCGTGGCCGGGATCCTGTACGCGGGGCTCGTCTACACCGACGAGACGATGTTCCCGGGGTCGGCGGCGCTGCTCCCGGTGCTGGCCACGGCTGCCGTGATCGCAGCGGGGTGCCGCCCCTCCCGCAACAGCGCCGAGCTGGTCCTGGACCGTCCGGTGATGCAGGGCCTGGGGAAGGTCTCGTACGCCTGGTACCTGTGGCACTGGCCGCTGCTCATCCTGATCCCGATGCGCCTGGGGTACGAGGTCGGGTGGGTGGTGCAGCTGCAGATCGTGGCCCTGGGCCTGTGGTTGTCGATCATGATGTACGTCGCGATCGAGAGCCCGGTGCTGCGGTCGCGTCTGCGCAAGGCGTTGTGGGTGCCGATCGGGATGGGGGCGGCGGTCGCGACGGCGTCGGTGGCTGCGGTCGTCGCCGCGACCGTCCCGGCGCTGGTGGGCACCGGCGCGGCGATCACGATCAGCGCCCAGGACACCGGCACGGTCATGGAGGACGTCCGCCGCGGGACCCTCACGCAGGAGGCGCCGAGCAACCTGGTGCCGGCGATCGACGAGGTGCGTGACGACCAGCCGGTCAGCTCCAGCGACGGGTGCCACGCCGACTTCCTCTACGTGCACCAGGGTGACTGCGTGTACGGGGACCCGGACGGTGAGCACACGATGGTGCTGATCGGTGACTCCCACGCCCAGCAGTGGTTGCCGGGCCTGGACGCCCGGGCCCAGGAGGAGGGCTGGCGGTTGGTGGCGTGGACCAAGGCGGCGTGCCCGGTGGCGGATGTCGAGCTCACCGCACCGCAGCTGGGCAACCGCCCGTACAGCGAGTGCACGCAGTGGCGGGACCTGACCGTGGCGCGCATCGCCGAGATGCAGCCGGACGTGGTGGTGGTCTCGCAGAGCGACGCGGTGCCCGGGGAGCAGGTGACCAACAACGAGTGGGCGGACGCCACGGCCCGCACCGTCCGCGAGATCCGGGCGGCAGGCAGCCCGGTGCTGTACCTGCTGGACACCCCGCGCCCGTTGCAGCACGTCCCGGACTGCGTCGCGAACCACCTGGAGAAGGTCGAGCTGTGCATGACGATGCGGGACCAGACGTACGGGTTCCCGGGCCGGCTGGAGCAGGTGGCCGGCACGCTGGCCGCGGTGGACGTGCCGACCATCGACCCGGCGGACTGGTTCTGCACGGACCGCAAGTGCGCGGTGGTGGTCGGCAACATGCTCGTCTACCGGGACGACAGCCACGTGTCGACTCCGTACAGCGAGTACCTGGCACCGGCGTTGCGGCCGTTGTTCGTGCCCCGCGCGTCGGGCGCATGAGAGTGGCGCAGGAGTAGGTTGGTGGTGGTCGCCCCGGCGTGGCACCTAGGACCTCGCCCAGGCGACCACCACCCCTCCCCCTTGTGAACCGTGACCGATTTGTGACCTAAACGGTTAAGGACATGGACCTTTGTCCCGGTTTGAGTTGATCGTGGCACCGCAGTGACCACGACGGAGGCCACCCGAGAGCCCCGCCGAGGCGCACCGCAGGCCCCCCGGTCCGCGCCGGACCGATCACCTCGAGCACCGGGAGTACGCATGACCGCTCGCGCACGACTGCGCAAGATCGCCATCGCCCTACCCGTCGTCGTCGCCGCTCCCCTCGCGGTGACCGCCATCATGGCGAGCCCCGCCGCCGCGCACGGCGCCGTGACCGACCCGCCCACCCGCAACTTCGGCTGCCTGGACCGGTGGCGCAACAACCACCTCGCGCCCGAGATGCGCGACCAGGACCCCATGTGCCAGGGCGCCTACCAGGCCGAGCCGGGCGCCATGTGGAACTGGAACGGCCTCTACCAGGACAACGTCGGCGGCCGCCACGAGGCCGCCGTTCCCGACGGCACCCTCTGCTCCGGGGGCAACGCCGAGGGCGGCCGGTACGACTTCCTCGACACCCCGGGCGACTGGATCGCCAAGGACATGCCCAACGACTTCACCCTGACCCTCACCGACGAGGCCCGCCACGGTGCCGACTACCTGCGGATCTACGTCAGCAAGCCGAGCTTCGACCCGACGACGGAGGCGCTGGGCTGGGGCGACCTGGACCTGGTCAAGGAGACCGGACGGTTCGCGCCCGCCGACCAGTACCAGACCGACGTGAGCCTGCCGGGCCGCTCGGGTAGGGCCGTCCTGTACACCATCTGGCAGGCCAGCCACATGGACCAGACCTACTACCTGTGCTCCGACATCAACATCGGCGGCACCGGCGGTGGCACTCCCCAGCCGCAGCCCGAGCCCACGCCGGCGCCCGAGCCGACCCCGGAGCCCGAGCCCACCGAGCCCGGTGACGACCACGACCACGGTGGCGACCACGGTGGCGACCACGGCGACCACGGTGGCGACCACGGCCACCCCTCGCCCGACCCGGAGCCCGCTCCCGGCAACGGTGCGTGCACCGCAACCGTCCGGGTGATCAACACCTGGCCGAACGGCTACCAGGCCGAGCTCGACATCACCGCCGGCTCCGAGCCGCTCAGCGCGTGGAGCGCGACCGTCGACGGTGCGACCATCACCCAGGCGTGGAACGGCACCCAGGCGGGCAGCACCATCACCAGCGCGCACTGGAACAGCGACGTCGAGGCCGGCGGCGCCACCTCCGCCGGGTTCCTCGGCAGCGGCAGCCCTGACGAGCTGACCGCCACCTGCAACGGCCGCTGACCGTCAGCAGCGCACACGACCTGTCACCCTGACCGTCGGTGACGGGAAAGGGCTCGGCCCCGGCGTCCACGCGGAGACGCCGGGGCCGAGCGCCGTGGGGATGCGGGACCTCGCACCGGAATCACCCGCAGCGGGTCCTCATGGCCCGCCGTGACGACCCGAACAGTCGGAGGACGCGCCCGTCCCCGACCGAGGAGCCCTCGATGTCCCCCGCCGCACCGTCACCCGTCCGTCGCCGACGAGTCCCCCGGCTCCACGACCTCAAGGTGCGCACCCAGATCCTCACCGCGCTGACCGTCACCACCGTGGTCACGCTCGTGGTGGTCGTCCTCAGCGGCCTGGGCACGGCGACGATGGCAGCGACCGCCGACCAGCTGTACAGCCGCAACGTCCAGGGCACCGCCCTGGCGGGTCAGATGAAGTTCCAGATGGTCTTCGCGCGATGGAACGCCGTGAGCGGCGGGCACGCCAACGACCCTGCGGTCGCCGCGAGCCACCGCACCGACCGCGACGCGGCACTCGCCGACATCGCCGTCCTGGCCGACACCTACCTCGCGGAGGCTGACCCCACCCCCGAGGAGCGCGCGATCCTGGACTCCGTCCGCGACGACGTCCTCGAGTACGCCGAGGCGGTCAGGCAGACGGACGTCCTGGTCGCGGCCGGGAGGCTGGAGGAGCGCGACGCCCTCGTCGCGAGCACCGTCGGCCCCCTCGGGGCAGCGGTCGCCGCAGGGATCGACGAGATCGTCGACATGCAGGTCGCCGACTCCCTCACGGCGAGCCGGGAGGCCGCGGCCGACGCCCAGCAGGTGCGCACGGTGACGCTCGCGGTCGGCATCATCGGCTCCGCCGCGGCGGTGCTGCTCGGCCTGTACATCGCCGGAGGCCTCTCCCGCGGCGTCACGCGGGTCACCAGCGCCCTCGAGCGGATCGCCGGGGGGGACCTCACCGGCCAGGTGGACGTCGCCCGTGGCGACGAGGTCGGTCGCATGGCGGCCGCGCTCAACTCGGTCCTCACGTCGCTGCGCTCGACCATCGCCGCCGTCGGTGACGTCAGCGGCCGGGTGGGCACCGCAGCCGACAACGTCTCGCAGGCCCAGACCCAGGTGAGCGCGGGGTCGGACGAGACCAGCGGCCAGGCGGGCGTCGTGGCGGCCGCGGCCGAGGAGGTCTCGCGCAACGTCCACGCCGTCGCCGCCGGCGCAGAGGAGATGGGTGCGTCCATCCGTGAGATCGCGGCGAACGCCACCCACGCCGCCCGCGTCGCCTCGGACGCCACCGAGGCCGCAGCCTCGGCGAGCTCGTCGGTCGCCAAGCTCGGCACGAGCTCGCAGGAGATCGGCGACGTGGTGAAGGTGATCACGCAGATCGCCGAGCAGACCAACCTCCTGGCCCTGAACGCCACGATCGAGGCCGCCCGCGCCGGTGAGGCCGGCAAGGGCTTCGCGGTCGTCGCCGGTGAGGTCAAGGACCTCGCCCAGGCCACAGGTCGGGCGACCGAGGACATCGCCGACCGGGTGTCGACGATCCAGAACGACACCGAGGCCGCCGTCACCGCGATCGAGCGGATCTCCTCGATCGTCGCCAGCATCAACGACTACCAGATGACGATCGCGTCCGCC
>NZ_AXCZ01000215.1 GCF_000767165.1 Cellulomonas bogoriensis 69B4 = DSM 16987 | reverse complement strand
CACGATCGAGGCCGCCCGCGCCGGTGAGGCCGGCAAGGGCTTCGCGGTCGTCGCCGGTGAGGTCAAGGACCTCGCCCAGGCCACAGGTCGGGCGACCGAGGACATCGCCGACCGGGTGTCGACGATCCAGAACGACACCGAGGCCGCCGTCACCGCGATCGAGCGGATCTCCTCGATCGTCGCCAGCATCAACGACTACCAGATGACGATCGCGTCCGCCGTGGAGGAGCAGACCGCCACCACCAACGACATGTCCCGGTCGATCAACGAGGCGGCGACAGGCTCGGGGGAGATCGCGAGCAGCATCGTGGGTGTGGCTGACGCCGCGATGAACGCCAACGAGATCATGAGCGACCTGCGCAGCGCCACCGACGAGCTCAACCAGATGGCCGAGGACCTTCGGCAGCGAGTGGGCACGTTCACCTACTGAGTGGCACCGGGGCGACCGGCCCTCGCACCACACCAGGGCTTATCATGGGATGACTTCACCTGGTCGATCCCTCCCCCCTGGACCGTGATGCTCCGCACCGTCGCCCTCAGCCCCCGCACACGTCGCACCGCCGCAGTCCTCACACTCACCGGCCTCGCCCTCGCCGTCGCCGGCCCCGCCGCCGCCCACGCCAAGTGGTTCGCGGA
The DNA here is from genome assembly GCF_000767165.1 of Cellulomonas bogoriensis 69B4 = DSM 16987. GTDB lineage: Bacteria > Actinomycetota > Actinomycetes > Actinomycetales > Cellulomonadaceae > Actinotalea > Actinotalea bogoriensis. The sequence goes on along the minus strand of NZ_AXCZ01000215.1, from coordinate 3,178 downwards.
AGGGGCCGACGGCGGTGACTGGGGCTTCTTTCTCTCGCCGCTCCCCCTGGCCGTGACCGCCGCCGTGGTGGTCGTGACCGTCCTGTGGCGCCTGGTCTCGCACCGGTTGCCGCGCCCCGAGCTGCCGTTCCTCACGCCCCTGGGCCGGCTGGCCCCGTTCATCCCCCGCCTGGTCGCGATCCACATGGGTGTGTCGCTGCTGGCGTTCTCGGTGACCGGGCACTTCCTGACCCCGTCCCTGCCGCTCGGTGAGGTGCCGGGCGGCGACTTCGCCGGTGTGGTGCAGGCGGCGATCGGCATCTGGCTGATCACGGGCATCCGCCTGCGGATCCCCGCGCTCGGGGTGGTGCTGCTCGGGCCGCCGGCGCTGCTGGCCGCCGGGCCCGTCGCCCTGCTCGAGACCGCCGACACCCTGGCCGTGGCCCTGTTCCTCGCGGTGCTGCCGCCCTCGGACCGGGCGTTCGGCCGGGTGGCCCCCAGCCCGCAGCAGCTGCGGTGGGCCCTGTTCTGGTTGCGCATGTTCGTCGGCATCGCGCTCATCACGCTCGCGTTCAGCGAGAAGTTCACCAACCCCGAGCTCGCCCGCAACCTCCTCGAGGCCTACCCCGAGCTCAACCTGTTCGCCCTGGTGGGGTTGCCGGTGGACGCCGACACGTTCATCGTCATGGCCGGTGCGATCGAGCTCCTGTTCGGGCTGCTGGTCATCTCCGGCGCCATGCCGCAGGTCGCGGTGCTCGTCGCTCTCGTGCCGTTCAACCTGACGCTGTTCATCTTCGGGACCACCGAGGTCATCGGGCACCTGCCCGTGTACGGGGTGTTCCTCGCGCTGCTGGTCTACGGCTCGCACCGGGAGTCCGCCGCCGCGGTCCCGTGGTTCCCACGACCGGCTGACTGGCGCGCCCTGGTGACCAGGGACCCCGCGTCCCGCGCGGCGGACACCCCCCGTGACCAGCGCGAGTCACAGGGCGCCGCGTAGCGCGTCGAGCAGGCGACCGGAGGCGAGGTCGGCGACCGTGTGCGCCCGCACCTCGTCCTCGCCCATGCCCGTGACGTCCAGGACGTGCGCCAGCGCCGGTTCCGCGAGCGCGTCGTACACCTGGCAGAACAGCTCCCACGCCCTGGCTCGCGGCCACCCGGGGGGCATGGTCGCCGCCGGGAGGCGGGGGTCGAGTGCTGCGAAGCGCCGGTAGTCGTCGGTCACCTGGGTGCGGGCCCGCACCGCGTCGGCGCCGCGCAGCCGCCCACCGGCGACCTGGGGGGCGATGGCCTCCCACCGCGTGAGGAAGTCCTGGTAGGCGGTGCGGGTGGCGTCCAGGTCCCACACGTCCAGGGGGCCCTTGGCGCCGGGCAGGTCCAGGGGCAGGTGCTGGGCGCGCAGGACGGTGAACGTGAGGTCCGTCCCCGGTTCCAGGAGCGAGCCCAGCTCGTGGGGGTCGTCGGGTGAGCACCACACCCCGTCGTAGAGGGGCGCGAACCCCCGCCACCGCAGGCGGGCGCGCAGCGTGGCACGTCGGGTGTCGGCGTGCTGGGGCGAGGAGAACGCGATGACGGTCCAGGTGCCGCCCCACTGCTCGGCGCGGGCGGTGAACGTGGCGAGGGCCCGACCGCCGTGGGCGAGGGCGGTGGCGGTGGGGCCGGTGAGCCGGTAGAAGGCGTGGCGTCCGTCCTGGCGTCGTTCCAGGACGCCCCGGCGGACCAGCCGCTGCAGGACGGCGCGGGCCCCGGCGGGCGTGGTGCCGATGTCGGTGACGAGGGTGGCGAGGGGGCCGGCGCCGAACCAGGGCCGTGGGTGGATGCCGAACTCGGCGAGCAGCATCACCGTCGTGGCCTGGGGGGCGTTGCCTTGCCTGGCCCTGGGCAGGCGGACGTCGGCGGGGTCCACGTCGGGTCCGTGGGGCGTGGGGACGCCCCGCGTGGTGCGTGGGTGGCGAGGTGGGGGCACGTGTCCTCCGGGGTCGACGGACGCCGCCACTGTAGGCACCGCGGGTGGTCGGGGGTCACCCGCCCGCAACCTAATCCTTTCAACAGGTGACGGTGTCGTGCTCGGGCGCGAATACTAGTGTCGCGCATCTGTGCCGTCCGGGCACGGGAGCACCGAGACGAGAGGACTGACGATGACGTCGAGATCCCGCCCGGGTCGGCCGGGTCGACCCTGGAGCATGGCGGCCGGCGCCGTGGCGCTGGCGGTGGCGGTGGTGGGCCTGTCGCCGGCGGCAGCGCCGCCCGCGCACGCCGCCCAGACGATCACCGACATCGCGTACGCCCCGGCCCAACCGGCGGGTACGCAGGGGAACCTGCTGGACCTGTACCTGCCGGACGGTGACGGACCGGCACCCCTGGTGATCTGGACCAGCGGGTCGGCGTGGTTGGCCGACAACGGCAAGGCCGGTGCGCGTTCCATCGCCCCCGAGCTGAACGCCCGCGGGTACGCGGTCGCCGGTGTGAGCGTGCGGTCCAGCTCCCAGGTGCAGTTCCCGGGGCAGGTCCATGACATCAAGGCCGCGATCCGGTGGTTGCGGGCCAACGCCGACCGGTACGACCTGGACCCGGACCGGTTCGCGGTCATGGGTGACTCCTCCGGTGGCTGGGTGGCCAGCATGGCGACCCTGACCGGTGGGGTGCAGGCCCTCGAGGGCGACCTGGGCACGACGGGCGTCTCCAGCCGGGTCCAGGCGGGCGTCGCGTTCTACCCGCCGACGGACCTGCTGCAGATCGGCGCCCAGGCGGGCCCGGGCGGCATGGACCACGACGGGCCGACGGCGCCCGGTTCGCTGCTGCTGGGCTGCCAGGCGTTGTCCTGCCCGGACCTCGCCCGCCAGGCGAACCCGGTCACGCACGTCGACGGCGACGACCCGCCCCTGATGCTGCTGCACGGGCAGGCCGACGGCGTGGTGCCCCACGGGCAGAGCGTGCTGCTGTACGAGGCGCTCAAGGACCGGTGCGTGGACACCCAGTTCTTCTCGGTGCCCGGGGCGGGGCACATGGTCGGTGAGGTGATGAGCCCGGCGCGGTTCGGGCAGCAGACCGTGTCGACGGTGCGCGGCTGCCAGGAGACCCGGACGACGGGGTCGCCGAACCCGTCGTGGGACACGATCGTCGGGTTCCTGGACGCGGCGCTCGGCGAAGGGACGCCCGGCCCGGTGCCGACCACTCCCCCGACCGAGCCGCCCGCACCGAC
>NZ_AXCZ01000085.1 GCF_000767165.1 Cellulomonas bogoriensis 69B4 = DSM 16987 | reverse complement strand
GCCGCCGGCATGCCCATGGGCGGCGGCGGTGCAGCCGCCGGCAAGCAAGACCAGCGCCGCCGGACCACCTTCGGCTACACCGTCCCCGACTTCACCGAACCCACCACCCCCGACCGCAACCACCCCGCACTCCAAGCAGGCTCACGCGACAACCTGCCCGTCCTCCCCCCACCACCAGACCACCACCAAGACCCCGACCGCTGGTAGTCCTCGGACCTTGGCTCGATGTCGGCGAACTCGCCGGGTGTGGGGTACGTCTTCTCGCCTGCACGTCGCTTGGTCGGTATCTACATGATCCGTGGTGAGCGCAGCACACTGGGCCCATGACAGCCCCCCGTACCCGCCGGCAGTTCCCCACCCTGACCGCCGCCCTGGCGGACTTCGGTGTGCCCCAGGAGAACTGGCCAAAGATCCAGGAGATCGTCGCCGACCTGGACCTCGCACAGTTCTGGATCCCGCCCTCGCGCGCCCACATCTCCACCGCGGGCGCCACCGGTCCGATCAAGGCGTACATCGGCAAGGGTTCCATCGACATCCCCCAGCCGGGTGGGGAACCACTTCGTCACTGGTTGCCGGTGAACTCTCCCAACCCGTCGGGGCCTCGGGCCGCTGTGCGTGAACTGCCCGTGCAGGTGTGCCCAGCGCACCACATGCAGCTGCCGGCCAACGGTCAGTGCGAAGACTGCGAGTAGGGCTACGGGTCGCGTGCGCAAGCACGAGTCGCTCAGGGACCCGCTGCGTCCCCAGGCTTGGGCACCCAGTCCGCCGTCAGCGGCGTCGGCCTGACGACGTGGTGTCCACGGCTGGGCTGGGCGCGTCGCTCACTCGTCGGGCCGGCTCGTTCCGGGCGAGGGATCGAACGCCTCGAGGAACTCGAGTGCGGCCGTCGCCGCATCCTGCGCCAGGACGTCGAGCGGCGCCTCGACTCCGTCCTGCAGGCGGCCGTTGGCATACGACTGGGCGGCTCGTGAGAAGGGGTCCGCCAGGTCCCGCATCACTGCCAGCAGCACTGACGGGTAGTCCGTCGTGGAGCCAGGAGGGATCGCCGCGCGGGCGGCCTCATCGCGCCCTCGGGGGAGGGCAGACGGTGCGGCACCCGGTCCCTGAGCGCCGCTGAGGGACCTCGCAGGTTCTGCGCTGACGCCCGACCACACCCAGGCAGCGGGATCTCCTGGCCGAGGTTGTCGTAGACGTCGCACAGGAGCTCGAGCTTCACCGGGACACCGTCGACGTCGCGCCACCACCGCCAGCCGCCACCGCCGGGACGGGTCGCGAAACCCGCCGCGACAAGCCCTCGCTCCAGCCAGGTGAAATCCTCCTCGTCGCGTTCATAGACGAAGCCCAGCTGCACCAAGAGATCGACGTCGTTGGTGCCCTGGTGCGGGACGTCGTCGACGGTCGTCAGGAGGTCGGCGTTGAGCCCCCCGATCACGGTCAGTTCCATCGCGCGGTCGCCAACGGCCGCGACGAGCCCGGTGAGGGCGCCCTCGACCAGCGCTCGCGTCTCACGGTTGCGCATCAGAAGCCGATCCTCGTCTCTCTCAGGTGGTCAGCGGCCTCTTCCTCGCGTCCTCCGACGCGCATGAGGTCGCCGTACAAGCGCACGTCGCTCACGATCGGCACGACGTCGTTCGTCGGGGGCGTCACGGCGCGGAGGTACCGGTCAGCCCGGTGGACCCGCACCCGGGCGCCGCGCTCCACCCGCCGGAGCCCGGCACCCTGCAAAAGGTCGTCGACCTCGGCCTCTGCGGACGGGAGGTCGGCGTAGAGGTCCACCACGGGTATCGCAGTCAAGAATGGGGCACGGCGCTCGAGCGCAACCGGACCGGTAGCCGCCCACCAGAGATGCCGCCACACTCTCGCGATCTCGCGCTCGAGGAACACCTCGCCATCGCGGACCAGGGCGTGAGCCTCGACGCTGTCACGGGGCGTCTCCCGGTACCACCGCACCCACGAGCTGAGCATGGCACTGGGGTCCGTGAGGAATCGCACCGCCGCCGGTCCTCGCTGCGGCCCCTTCTTCGCGGTCCACCCCTCGGCGTCAAACATCCGGAGCGCGGTCGAGGCCACTGTCGGGCTGGCGTGCAACGCGTCGGCGAGCTCGGTGACTGTGGGCAGCCGCATATCTCCGCGCGACGTCGCTCGCTCGAGCTGTGCTCGGGCGAGGAGCAGCTCGGCGACGGCGCCCGCACCGGGCGTCCACGCCACCCCGAGCCGACGGCGTTGGGGCTGAGGGACCTCACGCCCGTCGACGACGACGACGAGGCCAGGCTCGGCACGGACGTGGGCCGCGCCCCGGGCATCGGCCCACGAGAGCGACTGGGCGAGCAGCATCGACCGGCCTCCGGGCGACATCTGGCTCGCCACGATGACAGGCGACTCCCCCGGCCGCGGGCCGCGCTCCGGCAACCGGCGTAGGGCTGCTCGCACGTCTTGGGGGTAGCCCTCGCCCGCCCAGACCGGGATGAGGATGCTCGTGCTCGTGCCGTAGGACACGGCCAGGCGCCCGCCTTGCTCGCGGCGCAGCGTCAGCGTGGCCCCCGCCGCCTGGCCCAGTACGGACACCAGCGCGTCAACCGCCCGTTTATCCACCTCCGACATGTTTTCCACTGGGCCAGTGTAATAAGACTTTTAGGTGGAAAACTAGGGCGCAGAGCTCGGCAGTGGGAGAGGTCCACCAAGCCGCTCAGCCCGAGCCCGCAGCCACGCACCGACGAGTCGAAGTTCCGGCAGTCCTTCGCTGCGGTGCTCGTGCCCCTGTGGGGTGGAGTGGGCGTGGACGAGGTGCGGCTGACCGGGTGGATGGAGGAGCGGTTGCGGGTGGCCGCGGTGGCCGTGGCGGACAGCGACCGCCTCGGTGAGGTCGAGACCGCGGTTCTGACGCAGCTCGACCCGCCACTCAACCTGCGGGGCATGGCGGTGAGCCCGGTGCGACGGCAGTTGTCGCAGTTGCGTGGCTCGGCAGCCGACCACAAGGGGTGACGGAACGCGCGAACCTGATCGACGCGCGCCACGCCGTATCGCCGAACTTGCCGACGAGGCCTGAACGCGCACCCTGTGACCCGCTCCTGCCGTGTCGCTGTCGGCACCTGAGCCTCACAACGATCCCTTGACCCAGATCATGGGCCCGTGCCGCTGCTCGCTCCGCCTCCAGGGGCGGTCAGTCGCATCCTGCCTGTTTCCGTTGCGAGCTCGGCGCGCGTCGCGGGCGCCCGGACCCACACCAGGAGCGCGTCCACCAGACGAGAGGGCAGGACGTCGACGGCGTGGGCCGGGACGTCGAGGGTGCACGCCTTGGTTCGTCGAGCCGTCAGGATGCGCGGTCGACGCCGGGAGCTCCAGGAGGCCGCATCGGGGCGACCGACGATCCGGATGAGGACCTCGCGGGAGGTCGGGACGATCGCGATGTTGTGGACGTCGTCCCAGGCGAGCCGCCCCTCGGTGTCCCAGCCTCGGACGGTCACGTGGTCGGGGGTGAGGACGAGGCGCGGCGCCCAGGCCACGCCGACGAACCCATCCGGTACGGCGAAACCCGCCAGGACGGCGACGGCAAGGGGGATCGGCCAGCCAGGGTTGCCGTCGGCCCGGAGCGAGACCGCGACGTAGAGCAGCAGGAGCGCGAGGAGGCCGGAGGTGAGCAGGGCGATCGTTCGGCGTCGGCGCTCCCAGGGCACCACGAGCGCACCGCAGCCATCGACGGTCGTGGCGATGACGGAGCGCCCGTCGGTGGGGGTTCGGTGGAGGTAGGTCCAGTGGAAGCCGAGCGAACCCAGGGCGGACCACGACAGTCCCACGGCAGCGAGCAGCAGCGATGTGCCGGTGCTCCACGGCTGTTCCTGTCCGGGCAGGAGAAGCGCCCCGACGCTCACGGCGAGGAGCCCGAGACCGAGGACCCCGTTCCCGACCACCACGAACCAGAGGAGTCCCCGGTTCACGCCCCGCTCCCGCGGGTGGAGGCCTACCCCTGCGCCCAACGAGCCACTAGAAGATCGCATCCCACACGTCCCTCGCCGTCGTGCTCGCCCAGTCAGCAGCGCCGCCTGCGAGGTCCGCAATATCCCCGACCGTCTCGGTCAGCTCAGCCCAACCGTCTGCGATCGCGGTGCCAACGTCACCCAGTTCCGCAACTCCGTTCTCCCACATCGAGTCGATCATCCCTGAGGTGACGATTCCCACACCCGCCCCGACGACCGTGCCCACCACGGCGCCGACTACTGTGCCGCCCACTGGGATCACGCTGCCGGCCAGGGCACGGCGTTCGAGCGCAACCGGCGCGGGGCTGGTCGCACGTCCTGGGGGCAGCCTTCGCCCGCCCGCTCATCCACCTCAGACGAGTTTTCCACTGGGCCAGTGGAATTTGCCTTCCGGGTGGAAAACTAGGCCGTACGGCTCGGCAGTGGGAGAGGTTCGCCAGGCGGATCAGACCGAGCCCGCGGACGCCTCGATGGTTCCCAGGCTGGCGGGTGTGCCGAGCTCGCTGGTGTGGGAGCTGCGCTGGTAGTCCCGTAGGAGCTGTGCCGTGACCGCGGGGTCGAGCGCCAACCACCGGGCGTCGAGGACTGCCAGCGACGGCAGGGGGGTGTGCGCCGCTGCCCGCCAAGGGCCAGACCGTCGCCGATGGATGGGCCCGGCAGACGCATCTGCGCGCAGCAGGACCTTGCCCCAGGCGGTGCCCACATCGTCGTCGGCGGCGACAGCCACCAGGGCGGGCCACGGAATGCGGGACTCCAGCCCCTGATCGCGCACCACGACCGCCGAGGGCGTGAGCCACAACCCGCCGGGCGAGATGCGCCCCGACGCGATGAAGACCACCGGGACAAGGGCGTACCCACCGACCGCGAGAAGGAGCGCACCTGCCGCCGGGGCGTCGCCGACGAGGAGCACCAGGCCGCCCGCCACGAACGGGACAGCGATGAGCAGCCCCAGGGTGAGCGTCCCGCGAGCCGAACCCGGGGTGCGGTGATCGCGGTCGCTGGCACCAGGCTGACCCCACACCCCGTCCCGACGACCCCAACACGACCCGGACCGGACCCCCGTCCACCCGCACGACAGCGGGCACCGTGTCACACCCACACACCAGAACCAGCGCTGAAGACGGCCACCGAGCCGCTCCCGGACCTCACACGCCGCCTGCTGGAAGATCGAGGCTAGCCGCCAAGAGGGAGCGTGCGACGGGTCAATGAGCGGCGTCCCAGGCGGCGATGCGACGGTTGCGCGCCTCAACGAAGGCGATGCTGCGACGACGGTACTCGTGGTACGTGAGCAGGTCCTGCGGCAGGGCGGGGGTGGTGAAGTCGTCGAACGGGATGAAGAAGCTCACCTCGTCGAGATTCGCGGTCACCATGTCCTGCAGCAGAAAGAACTCGACGTAGCCGCGGAAGTCACCGAACAGCGCGAAGAAGTCCCCGTACCGGTGCAGGACCTCGTCCAGAGGGCTGGCCTCCTGGAGGTAGTGGCGGCGGATGCACTCGAGGGTGAGGTCCATCCGGTCCGCGATCCGGCCGTTGAAGCCGCGGGCCCCGTTGAGTGTCTGCTTACCGCCGATCCGGTTACCGGGGAACACCATCATCCCGCCGATCGTGTAGACCACGCGCAGGAAGGCTCGGGTCTCAGCCTCGGGGATCTCACCGCCCCAGGCTCCCAACCGCCGGTTGGTGAGCGTCGGCACCACCGTGTCGCTGGCCAAGAAGAACTCGCCGAGCTCGGAGTGGTGGTGGAGGTACGCGTGCCGTCGTTGATCGGTGAGGGTGAACAGTGCGCCACTCGGCAACGGCTTGCTCCACAGCCTCTGGTGGTAGCGGCGCAGGGTCGGGCTGTACGAGTCCGGGTCGCGGCCGCCAGCGTCCGCGCGGACGTCGAAGGTCGTGTCGATCATCGGTGAACCGACCCTGGCTGCGCCTCGAGTGCGTCGGCGGTCCAGCTCCGGCGCACCTCCGGGTCGAGCACATGTGTTGCGCCCATTCGAGCACCTCCTGGAAGGTGTCTCGGCAACTGAACCGGGTGTCTTGATACGCAGGCCGATGATCGGCGCCAGCGCGCGCCACAGATGGACACCTCTGCACCAACGTCGGAGACACCCGGATATCAGGCGGAACACCCAAAAGCGGCGTAACGCCACGCACCCGACCCCGAATATGCCGTCACGTCAATATCCGCCCTCTTCGGGGCCCCAATTCTCTCAACGATGCCCGTGCGTGACCGATACTGAGCCCATGAACGCGCCGGGGGCCTTTCCCGCGTGGCAAGGGGGCCTCGCAGCCTCGTCAGCCATGGTCGACGACTCCGGCGCGCGTCGGCACGTCCTGCTGCACTGCGTGGGCGGCGCTGATGCCGGTCATGGGCTTCCGCTCACACCCGCGACCCGTGACCAGGTGCGTACATCGGTGGTCGAGGCCGGGGTACTGGACGCGGAGGCTGCCGCAGACCACGTGCTCGACGCCCTTCCGCACCCTGAGGCCGGCAGCTCGTTCGCGGACCTGCCGTTGATCCGCGCCCTCGACCGCCTGCCTGCCGACACGTCCGACGTGGTGGTTGTCCTGCTCGCAACACCCTCGCAGGACAACCGGGGCGACGACGGGACGCGCCCCGTGGCGGAGATGTGGCAGGAAGCTCTACCTGTCGTCGCCCGCGCGGTGACCGGGGCTCGTGTGACGGTCGAGGTGGCGGTGCTCACGTCGTTCGGCGCCGGTCCGGCCCGTGACGCGGCGCGCTCGGCCCTACTCCGCCACCCGGACCGTACGGCCGCCGTCACGCACGGCGTCGGCTCCAAGCAGCTGATGTTCGGGACCCTCTTCGGGGCGCTGGCGGTGGACCCGGACCTGTTGCTGGTGGGCCTCGGAGTCGACCCGGAGATCACCCTCCCTCGGCCGGCGCAGGACGCCGTGCCGTGGCTGCTGCGGGTCGGGGCGTTCGACTCCGCCCTCGAGGCGCTGGATACGAGGGGGATGCCGGCGTCCCGGGACGGGCAGTGCTGCGACGGCCGGGAGTCCGTGCTGCGGTTCCTGGCGGCACGGCAACGCCTTCAGTACCCAAAGGTCTCCTGTGGATCGGAAGCGACCGGACCCTGCGCCGCTCTCAAGGGCCTCGGTGCCCAACATGCCCCTTCCGCCTTGGCGTTCGCCGGGCTCTTGGGGTGGCGGGCGGGGGACCCCCTGGGTCCGCTGCTACTCCGCGCCTGGCTCGAGACCCTGGAGCGAGGTCTCGGGTGTGGGTGCGCGTCGTCCACCGAGACCCTGGGTGCACGGATGCGCTCGCACCGGAAGGGTTGCGCCCCCTGGCTCAGGACCCACAGCAAGGCCATCGACGCGATCATCGGCGCAGGCAACAAGGCCGCGCACGGCTACTCGCTGTCGCGGAGCGTCGTCGGCGTCGCGGCGGCGACCCAGATGGTGCGTGAGCTCGAGCCTCAGGCGTTGGATCTCTTCGCCGCGGCGCGCCGGGTGGGTCTGCCCTTGTTCGAGCCGGCTCCCGGGCCGCTGGTGGTGCACTGCGTCGGGTCACGTGAGGGCTCTGGCGACTTCGCGTTCATCACCGCGCTCAGCCGGCCGGGGGCCGTCGACACCAAACACAGTGCGAGCGCCCCTGCGCGACAGGGAGCCCGCGGTGGGGTGGCTCACCCGAAGGACGAGCTCGACATCGTCCCGTCGTACGTCGTCCTGGTGGCGAGCGAGGACGCGCAACCAAGTGAGGTCGTGTCCGGTGGGGGGGTGCGCGGGCCCACGTCGCCGCTCGCCCATGAGGCACGGGCGAGGTGGGAAGCAGCCGGGGTTCCTGCCGAGGTCGTGCTCGTCCGCCTCGCAGGGCCTTTCGAGGCGATGCGTGCGGCGGTCGAGCGCGCGGTCGCGGACGTGACCGTCCCGGTCGACGACGTCGTCGTGACGTTGGGCCCGGCCGACCAGCGCATGGCGCTCGCGACGACGTTGGGCGCATCGAGTGGGGCGCAAGCCCGGGGCGCGGTGCTCTCGGCGCGTGAGGTCCGCGCGACGGGTGCCGGCTCGACGTCGGGGACGGCCGTCGAGGCTGCTTTGCGTGCGGACGTGGCCGTGCTGGGGCAGGACGCGCACCTGCTCCGTGGCGCTGCGGAGCTCGTGGGCAGAGGGGCCACGGCTGGGGCCCGCGCACTCCTCGCCGGCGGTTCCGGCCGCCTCGGGCCGCAGCTGGCAGCTGTGGAGGGCCTCCACGAGGAGTTGGCCGTCGGTGCTTCCCGCAAGAGCTACGGCTGGTACGCCCTGCTCCGCCTGGCGCGCGAGATCGCGCAGAAGGACCCTGCACGCGGGGTGATCGCGGCGTACGCGGCGCTCGACACCGACGAGCACCGGGGGCAGGTGGTCCCTCAGCTGCGCAATGCCAGGAACGCGTTCCTGCACGGAACCACCGGTGCGCACTCACGGGTCGCGTCCGACGCGCTGAGAGCGCAGTTGGAGCGCTCGACGCCCGTGGCGAAGGGGAACGGGGCGTCCTCCCGGGCCTCAGTCCTGCTCAAGCTGTGGCGCACAACGCGCGACCAGCTACTCACGGAGGTCGAGGGATGAGCCCCGAGGTGATCGTCCTGAGCTGTTCGCACCCACTCACCGAGCCCCAGCTCGAGCGCCTCCAGGTGCTCGCGGGCGGTGCACGGTTGCGCGTCCTGGAGCCGGACCTGGCTCACCTGGACCTCGACGGGGACCTGGTCGGCCAGGTCCGCCGCGCACTGGACGCGCTGCCGTTGCGTGGGTCGGACTGGGAGTCGCTGCCGTTCCTCGTCTCGCTTCCGGCGCTGTCATTGTCCGCGGCGGTGCTGGTCGCGGAGGTGCACGGACGGTGCGGACACTTCCCGACCGTCGTGCGGCGTGTCAGGTCGCGCGGGCCGGTAGTGATGTTCGAGGTCGCGGACCTGATCGGGTTGCAGGACGTCCGTACCTCGGCCCGCGCCGGGCGGGACCGATGAGCGGCGTCGGGCGGACCGGTGCCGACCGACCCCGGTCCCTGCCCCTGGCGGTGCGGGCCGTGCGCCTGGCGACCCAGCGGTGGGGTGAGACCGCGCTGGTGACGATCATCCTGGCGCCGCCGATGATCGACCAGTTCCTCACGGCCGTGCACCCGTCGACACCCTCGGGGGATCGTCTGGCGTCGTTCGGGGTCGGGGCGGTGCTCGCAGGGCTGCTGGCCCTGTCGCTCGCACTGGTCGCTCGTCGACAGTTCCGGCGCCTCAGCGCACTGGTGGCCACCAGCACGTTGCAGGTGACGGACGAGGAGCAGCTGCAGGGCGTCCGGTGCATCGTCGCACTGCGAGGCACGCGCAGCGGACCGGGCACCGCCGAGCACGTCCTGCCCCGTCTGCGCGACGTGGAGCGCGTGGTCCTGGTCGGTTCACCGGAGTCGGTGGGCGACGTCTGGAAGGGCGGCTGGGCGGACGTCCACGAAGGGCTGCGCGAACGCGTCCGGGTGGTGGGCGACACCGAGATCGACGACATGGTCCGCATCGAGCCGTTCGGCGCCCCGGAGGCGAGCAAGGCCGCACTGGACTCGTTGCTGGCGGGTGAGGTGGCGCGGTTCGGCCGTGCCGGGGTGGTCGCCGACGTCACCCAGGGCACGGCACTGATGTCACTGGCACTGCACGGGGCGGCCGAACGTGCGGGCGTGCGCAGCCTGTACAGCGCGACGAGGGCCAGCGAGACCAAGGCGGGCTCCCGGGTGTTCACGCACCAGGGGTTCGTCGTCTGGTCGCCGGCGTCCGAGGAGGGGATCTGATCGTGCGTACCACGGGCGTCATGACCGACAGGAGGAGCCAGGCATGCACTGGGTGATCATCGAGACGGGCGCGAACCAGTCGTTCGTGTTCGCAGCGACCAAGAGGCGCGCGAACGTGGGCGCGAGCCAGCTCATCCACGAGCTCGGCACCTCCTGGGCACGCGAAGCATCGCGCGACCTGTCCGGTGTGGAGCTGGTGGTCGAGGCGTCGGGCAAGGCGATCGCCCTGGTCGCGGACCCCTCCATCGGGCGTAGTCTGGTGCGGCGGGTTACGCGCCGCGCCCTGCGCGAGGCTCCTGGCCTGGAGGTGTGGGGCGCAGTGGATGCGCAGGCCCTGGCCCCGGACCTCTCGGACGCCGGGCTCGGGCTCGCGCGTGCGCACCGGGTTCACGCCGCAGCCCGGCAGGCCCTTCCGTCCCCGGCCGAGCGCCACCGCTCGGGACCCTTCCTGGAGCCGTGCGCCTACACCTCGGGTGCCGCGACCGCGCTCGCTCCGGAAGTTCGCGGCGCTCCGGCGCGCCCCCGCTCGGCGACCTTTGACGCGACGTTCCGGGCAGGTTCGACGGAGGCGTTGGACCGGTTGCGCTCGCTCGTCCCACCGGGGTCGGGGGCCGTGCTGGGCGACCTCTCGACGGACGTGTCGAACGCCGGGTGGGTCGCGGTGGTCCACGCCGACGGCAACGGGATCGGTCAGGCGTTCCTGACGCTGCACGAGGTGGTCGAGGGCCGGCGGTTCGTCGACACGCTGCGGGACTTCTCCCGTGCCCTGGACCAGATCGGCCGTGCCGCCCTGGCGTCGGCGGTCGAGCAGGTGGGGCCGTCGGCGGGTGAAGGGTGGTTGCTGCCCCTGGTCGTCGGGGGTGACGACCTCACTGTGCTCCTGGACTCGCGGGTGGCGCTGGAGTTCACGGCCGCCTACCTGCGGGAGTTCGAGGCCACCGCCCGGGCGCACCCGTCGGTGCAGGAGATGGCGGAGCTGGGCGCACTCCCGGACGCTGCGCTGACGGCTGCGGCGGGGATCGCGTACGTCAAGCCACACCACCCGTTCCACGACGCGTACGAGCTGGCCGAGCAGCTCTGCGCCTCGGCCAAGCAGCTGCCGGACGGCAGCGCCGCCCGCTCGGCCCTGGATGCACGCGTCGTGTTCGACTCGGTGGGCCGGCGCCTGGCGCAGGTGCGCGCCGAGTCGGTCGTCAGGTCATCGGACGGACAGGACGCGCTACGCCTGTGGGCCGGCCCGGTAGTGGTCCCGCCCGAGGACCGCACCGGTGAGGTGCATCGCGGGCCTACGTGCGAACGCGACATCGTCCACCTGCGCCGAGGGGTCGCGGAGGTCCGCGCCGGTCGCGCGAACGCGCCCGTGTCGTCCGCGGCGCTGCACGCACTCCGTGAGGACCTCACGCACGGGGGTGAGCGGATCAGGGCCCGCCGCGAGTCCGTGGAGCAGCGGTCGCGGGACGCAGGCGTGGCGCGCCTGTTCCTCGACCGTCACGTCGAGGTCACGGATGAGGAAGGCGTGCGGTTCAGCCGTCTGATCGACCTGCTGGCCCTGGCCGAGGTGCACCGCGGCGCACGGTCCGTCGACGGGGTGTCGGCATGAACCGGGGGACGACGACCTTGACGCTTCGGGTCGAGTTCACGAGCGACTGGGGTGTCGGGACGGGATCCGGTAGGCACGGGTCGGTGGACGCCACCGTCCGGCGGGACGCCGACGGCTTTCCCATGCTTCCCGCGAAGTCCCTGACCGGTGTGCTGCGTGACTCGGCGGTCTCGGTCACGTACGCCCTGGCCGAGGGCGACCCGGACAGTGTGTGGCACCGGTGGTCGGAATGGCTCTTCGGGTCGAGGCCGGCGGCCGGCGGTCGGCCTGCTCGCCGACCACGGCCGGCCCACCTGTCGGTGCGCCCGGCCCGGCTGAGCGGGGCGCTG
>NZ_AXCZ01000084.1 GCF_000767165.1 Cellulomonas bogoriensis 69B4 = DSM 16987 | reverse complement strand
CGTGGGGTCCGGAGTCGGGTCCGATCCGGGCGTGACCGGCGGGTAGGCGTTCTGGACCAGCTCGATGAACTGCTCCTCGAACCACTTGCCCGAGACCGGGGCGTTCGGGAGCGCGCCGGTCAGCTTGTTGTCGAGCTTGGGAGAGACGAAGGTCGGGTCGCACATCCGGTCGAAGCTCTTGCCCTCGTCGTTCGGGATCTCGCTGGAGGAGCCGTCCGACTCACCCGGCGGCTTCACCCACACCAGGGCGTCCAGGTTCGAGCCGGGGAACCCGGCAGGGCTCACCGTCGGACGCTCGCCGAGGCCTGCGCCGGCCGGGTTGCACCACGCGCCGCGGTGCACCCTGCGGTCGATGCGGGACTGGTCGACGAAGGTGTCGAGGCTGGAGCTCGTCGACGGGCCCGTGGGTCGGGCGGCGCCGCCCCACCCGTTGCGGCTGGTGTCGACCAGCATCCCGATCCGTGACGGGAAGCCCGCGGCGACCAGCCGCCGGTGCAGGTTCGCCGTCCAGGCGGCCTCGTCGAAGTCAGGGTTCCACTCGTAGAAGCTCGCCGACCGCACCGGCATGCCGTTGATCTGGCGGTTCGGGTCCGTCAGGTAGGGCTCCTTGAGGGGGGTGGTGTTGGCCGTGTTGGTCACGAACCCGTCCACCGACGCGAACCCTGCCTCGGTGCTGCGCGCCACCTCGGCGAACAGCTGGGCGGCGGGTCCGGCGTTGTCGTCCCAGCCCAACCAGCCTGCGTGGGCCGCATCGATGTACGTGTACACGTTGGGGATCGGGTAGAACGCGTCGAGCGCGTACGCCACACCCTCCCGGTAGTACGGTGCGGACTCCTGGCACTTCTGGTCACTCATGTTGGTGATCAGGTTGGGCAGGGAGTCCGGCTCGATGACCGCCGCGACCCGGATGTCCTGGTACTGCGGCTCGGCGAGCATCTCCGCGATGGGGTTGATGTACTCGTTCTTGTAATGGTCCATGCCCTCCGGCGTGGCGGCCAGCTCCCCGTTGGACGCCAGTGCGAAGCAGTCACGTCCCGGCAGGTTGTAGACCACGAGCGTCAGGACGATCGGGGTGTTGCCGACCTTCTGCTCCAGCGCGGCGTCGAGGTGCCAGCGCAGACCCGGGCCGTCGACGTTGCCGTAGATGGCACCGGTCCGGTCCATCCACACACCGGTCGGGGTGTCGGCCACCGCACGCATCTGGGCGCCGAGCGTCCCCCCGGCGCGTTCTGCCGCTGCGTTGACGTTCGCCGACCAGTTCGCGTTGACGTACTGGGTGGCGCCCGCGTAGGGGTTGTCGACGTGCTCCGGCGCCGCCTGGGCCGTGGTGGTCGCCACAGCCATCGTGGCGGCCACCATCGCGCCCGCTGTGAGCACGCTCGCGACCGCTCTGGGTCGCCTCTTGGTTCTGGACACGCATGCCTCCGAGGTGATCGCGCGTCTGGCCAGGTGGTCCCGGTCAACGGTGACGCGGGTCGCCTGGTCCACGGCGACCGGGCCGAGCGTCCCGCCGCCGCTCCCGGCCGTCATCGTCCCGAATCATTTAGGTCGTGGCCGTTATCAATTCGTTACAGTCCTGCGTCTTCGCAGGTGAAAAGGGGCATATAGGCACACGACGGGCCCGATCGAGGTGGAATCCCCGATCAGGCCCGTCGTCATTGGCGCCCGCGCCCGCGCCGACGCGGCGGAGCGGTGGTCAGCGGGCGGCGCAGGTGACCGGCCCGCTGGGGGCCGGGCCCGCTCCGATGAAGCCGAACGACGCTCCCTGACCGGCGCTCAGCCCACCGTTCCACGCCGCGTTCACCACCGTGACCTCACCTGCGGACCCTGTCGCGCTGCCGCCCCACAGGTTCTGGATCGTGGTGCCCGCGGGCAACGTGAAGGACGTCGACCACCCCTCGATGGCGGCGGTCCCTGCGGTGACCCTGACCTCGGCCTGGAAGCCACCGCTCCACGAGCCGATCACCGCGAGCTCAGCGGTGCAGCCTTCCGCCGGCGTCGGAGTCGGCGTCGGGGCGGGGGTGGTGGGAGTCGGGGTCGGCGTCGTGGGGGTCGGGGTGGGGGTCGGAGTGGTCCCCGCGAACACCGCGGCGCGCTGCGCCGTCCGGGCGATGCCGTCGGGCCCGTGGAACAGCCGCTCGCCCCAGGGGGTCAGCGACGAGGCGTCGAAGTCATGGGTCAGGTCCAGGTACTCCACCCCACCGCTGTTGCCGCTCCAGGACCAGCCGAGCCAGCCGATCCCACGCGCCTGCGCCTCGGCGAGGATGGTGTCCTCGTCGACCTCGCCGTCGGAGTGGGTGTTGCCGAACTCGCCGACGATCAGGGGCAGCCCGGCCCGCTCGAAGGCGTCGAAGTAGCTCCGCACCGTCGAGCCCTGGGCGTAGACCCCGTACATGTGGATGGAGAACAGCACGTTCGCGTCCGGGTCGGCGTCGAAGATCCGCTGGGCGTTGTCGCGCATGATGTGCTGCCAGTCCTGGCCCCAGTTGGGCGCGTCCACCACGATCGTGTGGGCGAACCCCGCCCGGCGCAGGGTCTGGATCGCGCTGATCGTGTCGGTGACGTAGCGCTGGTTGGCGGTGGCGTCGTTGCCGAACGGCTCGTTGCCGATGTTCAGCAGGACGTAGTCCTCCTGACCGTCCAGGGCGGGCTTGACCGAGATCCAGTACTCCACGGCCTGGGCGAGGCTGGCCGCTGCGCCCTCCTCGCCGTAGCCGGTGGTGTCATGCACCTCCAGGACCGAGACGAGCCGGGCTTGCTTGGCCAGCTCGATCACCTCGCGCACGTCGTCGACGTCGTTGCGGGTCCACCGGTGCCCGCTGGAGAGCACGGTGCGCACCGCGTTCGCGCCCAGGGACGAGATGCCCGCGAAGGACTCGGTCCGATCGGTGTACCAGGTGTGCGCGTGGTTCACGCCGCGCATCACGAAGGGTGAGCCGTCGGACTCCACGAGGCGCCCGTCGTCGATCCGGAAGCCGGGCGGCTCGGCCGCAGCAGCCGGCGATGCCGCCACGGGCAGAGCCAGCGCAACGGCTGCCAGGCCGGCGAGCCAGTGCTTGGTGCGCATGAGGGTCTCCCATCCGAGAGCGGGGCTGCGTCGGTGCAGCCCCTGACCCCGGCATACCTACCAGCGCCGGGACGGCTCGGATCACCTCGCTAAACGATTCAGCACAGGACTTTGTCATGTTGCCGAACGAAGCTCGCCGTCAGCGGGCCGACGGCGGTCCGGTGCTGCCGCGCAGTGCCACGCCCCCCGGGGCGACCAGCCGGTTCACGTCGGCCTCGCCGTCGAGCACCGCGAGCGCGGCCTCGCCCGTGACCAGCCCGAGATCGGGAGCGGACATCGGCATCGCGGTGATGGCAGGCGTGGCGAGCCGGCACAGCTCGGAGTCGCCCACCGCCACGATCGAGAGGTCCCACGGCACCTCGACACCGGACCGACGGGCGACGTCGAGGCCGGCCACGGCCATGCGGTCGCTGTCGTACACCACGGCGGTGATGCCCAACGGGTCCTGCAGCAGCGCGCGCGTCGCGGCCGCGGACTCCTCGGCGGAGGCGCTCGTGGCGTGGTGCACCAACCGCCCGCCGTGACCCTCGACGGTGCGTCGCAACGCCTCGACGCGCACCCCGGTCCGGTGCAGGCCTGCCGGTGCCGTCACGGCTGCCACATGACGGTGCCCGAGCTCGAGCAGGTAGGTGGCGACCCGCGCACCGGCGGCCTCCTCGTCGAAGCTCACGCAGGCCAGCCCCTCGGCCACCCCCCAGGGGCCGACGACCACGGCAGGTGCGTGCATGCGGCGCAGGACCTCGATCCGGGGGTCCTGGGTCAGGAGGTCGGGGACGATCATCAGGTCGAACCGGCGCTCGGCCCACCACTCCCGGTAGCGGACGGCCGCGGCCTCGGCCGACTCGATGATCTGCATGGACAACGACAGCCCGCGGGGGGACACGGTGTCCTGCACGGCGGTGAGGAAGTCCAGGAAGCCGGTGCTGCGCGCGACCGCCGACGGCTCCCCGCTCACGGCGATCCCGACGGTGTGGGGCCCGGAGCGGATCGACCGGGCCGCTGCGCTCGGGCGCCAGCCGAACTCGTCGGCGATCCGCAGCACCCGGTCCCGGGTGGCCACGGAGACCCCCGGTCGGTTGTTGAGCGCGTACGAGACCACCGCGATCGAGACGCCTGCGGCTCGAGCGATGTCCGTGATAGTCGGTCGTGAGGGAGTTGACCCAGAGTCATTTGCTGGTGTGACCACGATCACCTAGCCTGCCCGTAGATGTGCGCGACCGCACCATCTTGGTGCAAACTCGCACCAGAGCGGGACCAGGAGGGGCATGGACAGTCAACGGCGCAGTCCAGCTGCGCTGGGTTCACAGCGAACGATCGGCGTCATCTCGCCCATGGTCGGCGGGTTCTACTTCGGCGGCGTGATCGCCGGGGTCACCCGAGCGGCTGGAAGCGCAGGTCACCGCGTCGTCGCTGTTCAGACCCACCCCACGCGGCTGCCGAGGGAGCGGCACCGCGGCGAGCCCCTGCCCGGCGTCCCGTGCTCCCTGTCCGCCGTCGACGGGCTGGTGGTCATCACCCAGGCACTCCCCCACCACCGCATCGCCCAGCTCCGCCAGCTCGACATCCCGGTCGTCGTGGCGGGCGAGACGTCCACGGAATGGAACGGCTCGGTCGTCCTGTCGGACAACCACGGCGGCGCACGCGCTGCCGTGGAGCACCTCATGGGTCACGGCCACGTCCGCATCGGGTTCGTCGGCGACCTGAGCCAGCAGGACATCCGCGAGCGCTACGAGGGCTACCGCGCCGCGATGGCGGACAACGGCATCCAGCCCGACCCGGGGTGGCTCCTGGAGGTCACGGGAACGCACGGCCAGTCCGGTGCCGACGCAGCCGCGCGGTTCGTCGCCGGGGGCATGCCGACCACGGCCACGATCGCCGCGACCGACCAGAACGCGATCGGGTTCATCCGGGCGTTGCGGGCCGCGGACTTCGCCCTCCCCCGCGACCACGCCGTGATCGGGTTCGACCACACCGACGGCGGCGCCAGGATGATCCCCCGGCTCTCGTCGGTCAACCCGCGCCACGACCAGGTCGGGGAGATCGCCGTCGAAGAGGTTCTCGCGATGTTCCGCGGCGACCGACCTGAGGGTGACGTGATCCGCGTCCCCACGACGCTGGTCACCCGCGAGTCGTGCGGGTGCAGCTCGACCTCGACCCTCGGTGGGGTCGACGCTGCGGTGGCCGAGGTCACCACGCCCGGTCGGGCACGGCTCTACGAGCTCGCCCAGACCGCGTTCACCGGCGCGATGGGCGCCCTGAACACCCGGTTCACCGAGGACGAGACCCGGAACGGGTGGGTCCGCGCGGTGCTCGAGCCGTTGGACACCGCGGCCGAACGCGCCAGCGGGCCCTCACCGGTGGCCCTGCACCGCCTGAACGACCTCACCGCCGCGCTCCGCCCGCACCCCGAGGCCCTCGAGCAGTGCCTGGCAGCAGTGCGCGAGATCGAGCACGAGCTGGGTTCCACCGTGGCTCAGGACCTTCGACGGCGAGCGGTCCTGCACCGGGTCACCACGGACGTCGTCCTGGCCCTGAGCAAGGGCTGCACCCGGCCCGCGATGGCGCGGATCGGGCACCTGGAACGCACCATCGCCGACCAGTACGAGGTCGACATGGACCTCATGTCCGCCAAGGGCGAGAGCCCCCGGCGTCTGACCTGGCTCCCCCGAGCGGTCCGCTCCCCCGCCTGCCTGGGCCTCTGGACCGGCCCCGAGAGCGCGTGCAAGGAGCGTGAGCTCGAGATCGTCGGGGTCCGCGGCAGGTCCGGGACCCTCGCCAGGCTCCTCGGCCAGACGATCACCGGAGGTGAGTTCCCGCCTGCGGCCCTGACCCGGTCGGAGTCACCGGACGGCGCGAGTCTCACGTTCGTGATCCCGGTGACCTCCGGGCGCAGCGACTGGGGCCTGCTGGCCATCAACGGCCGGGTCGACGCCCACACCAGCTACTCTCGTGAGAAGTACCAGCACTGGGCGGGGCTCCTGGCCGTGGCGCTGGACCAGGAGCAGCTCGTGGCCGACCTCCGGCAACGGGAGCTGGACCTGCGTCGCACCGCATCCTGGGAGAACGCCCTCGCCGACGAGATCCGGATGCAGGCTGAGCGGCACGCGCTCTGGATGCAGGCCCTGGACCATGGCATGTGGGACTGGGACGTCTCGGCCGGGACGGTGTACTACACACCCCAGTGGAAGCAGTCGCTCGGCTACGCCGAGGACGAGATCGGCTCCTCGCCCTCCGAGTGGCTCGATCGCGTCCACCCGGAGGACCGCAGCAGCATCTCAGCCCTGGTCGCCTCCCAGCTGGGAGGGTCACCCACACCCCTGCGGGTCGAGCACCGCGTGCGTACGGCGTCCGGCGGGTACCGGTGGATGCTCTGCCAGGCGATCACGGTGCTGGACGACGCCGGGTGCCCGGCCCGGTTGATCGGGGCCCTGGTGGACGTCACCGACCAGAAGCAACGGGAGCTCGCGCTGTCCTCCCGGTCGCTGCGTGACGAGGACACCGGTGTGCCCAACCGCACCCTCTTCCTGGATCGCCTCGGTTCGGCCGTGGAGCGGGCCGCGACGTCGGAGCGCTACGACGCCGCCCTGGTGCTCCTGAGCCTGGAGCGCGGTCCCGACCGGCCGCTGACCCCGGCCGACACCCCGGCGAGGCGCCTACGGGAGGCGATCGACTCCCTGCAGGGCGCAGCCGAGGAGGGTGACGAGATCGGGCGCCTGGGCGAGAACGTGCTCGCCGTGCTGCTGCACGGGACCGGTCGACGCGGCGATCCCGCCCGTGTGGGCGCGGTCGTCGAGGTGGCCCGATCTCTCCCTGGCCTGACTGCGGCGGTGGGCGCGGTCGAGAGCCTGCAGCCGTACGAGGACGCCGGCGACGCCCTGCGCGCGGCCGAGGTCGTCCTCCAGCGCGACCAGGCCGATCTGGAGCGTCGCCGTGAGCCCCGGCCGTCCCCGTCCATGCCGCTCGGCCCGGCCGGGGTCCGCCGCACCGGCACCTGAGGCACACGCCAGGGCCCCTGCTCGACGACCGTGGTCGCCGTGCAGGGGCCCTGGTGGTCCCCGGTCACCCGGGGGTCACCGGCGGTGCGGTCAGCTCGCCGAGCAGCTCACCGCGCCCGAGGGCGCGGGGCCCGAGCCGACGAAGCCGTAGGAGGTGGTCTGGCCTGCTCCGACCGACCCGTTCCAGGCCGCGTTCGTGACCGTGATGTTCGAACCGGAGCCGGACTGCGAGCCACTCCACAGGTTCTGGATCGAGGAGCCGGAGGGCAGCGACAGCGCCGTCGACCAGCCGTTGATCGCGGACGATCCCGCGGTCACCCGCACCTCGGCCTGGAACCCGCCTTCCCACGTGCTGATCACCGCGAGCTCAGCGGTGCACGCGCCACCGGTCGGCGGCGTCGTGGGCGTGGGCGACGTCGGGGTGGGAGCAGGCGTCGTGGGTGTGGGCGCAGGCGTGGTGGGCGTGGGCGTCGGGGTCGGGCTGTCTCCGGCCGCACGGGCCAGCACGTCGTGAACCGCCGCGTACGCCGGCTTGGCGTTGTAGTTGTCGTCCCACATCAGGGCCGCGCCCTGACCGGAGAAGTGGTCCGGGACCCACGAGTGACGGTCCGAGATGCCCCAGACGGTCACACCCTGGCACCGGTCGACCGCGAGGCAGATCTCGAACACGCGGGCGTAGTCGTCGGCCTGCTGCTGCAGCTTCTGCTGGGTGGCCGGCATGTCCATGCGGATGTCGAGCTCGGTCACGCGGACGTCCAGACCCAGGTCGGCGAAGCGCTGCAGGTTCTCCTGCATGCTCGAGGGGACCTGGCCCAGGATCAGGTGCGTCTGGAACCCGACGCAGTCGATCGGCACGCCGCGGGCCTGGAAGTCACGGACCAGGTCGTAGATCGCGGTGCTCTTGGCGTTGATCGCATCGGTCGAGTAGTCGTTGATGCAGAGCTGGGCGTTCGGGTCGGCCCGACGCGCGGCGTGGAACGCGAGCTCGATCCACTCGTCGCCGATCTCCCGCTGCAGCTCGGACTGGCGGCGCGTGCCGTCGCCCTCGAACGCCTCGTTGACGACGTCCCAGCTGTGCATGGTGCCGGCGTACCGGGCGGCGACGGTCTCGGTGTGCTCGATCATCGCGTCGCGCAGGGCGGTGCCGCGCAGGTTGCGCGCCCAGCCCGGCATCTGCGAGTGCCACGCGAGGGTGTGGCCGTAGAGCTTCTTGCCCTGGGAGGTCGCGTAGTCGGCGACCTGGTCGGCCTGCCCCCACGAGTACTGACCCTGGTTCGGCTGGGTCGACTCCCACTTCATCGCGTTCTCGGCGACCACGAGGTTGAACTCGTTGTCGGCGATCTGGCGGAACGCGGAGTCGTTCAGGTGGTTCGGGTTGAGCGCGAAACCGATGTCGAAGCCGATCGCGTCCGCGTGGGCCTTCAGGGTGTCGTTCGCCGCGGCCGGCATGGCCATCGCGGTTCCGGCGACCAGCGCGGTCGCCAGGGCACCCACTGCGAGCCGGTGCCGACGCCCCGACGACGTCTTTGTGGCCGGTGATCTCATGGTCAGGGTTCCTTCGGTAGTCGTGCAGTGCTCATGACTCGTACCTGACGCCCGGCAGGGGCCACCGGACGATGGCAGCCCTGCCGACCGTCCGAACAGTTTCGTCATCGGCTGTGACCCGAACCACATGCTGAATCGTTTAGGCAGCGAGAGCCGAAAACTTTCGGCACACACCCGGGCCGGTTGCACCGGGCCCGGGCACGTGAAGTTGCGGACCACGGGGCCAGCAACTTTCGGGGAGGGGTGCTCAGGCCCGCTCGGGGTCGGTCGTCATCCACGGGTCCCACTGAGCCAGCCGGGACAGCACCGTGTGGGTCGAGGTGTAACGCATCTCTGCGGCCTCGGCCGCTGTCACCCCGACGAGCTGACGGAAGGTCACGCTCCCGTTGGGGGTGTCGATCACGCCCAGACGCGGGTCACGGGTCACGGCGTACACCGTCAGGCCGGTCCGGGGTGCGTCCTTGACGTGGGGGAACCCGGTGACCGGCTCGTTGAGGTCCACCCGGTCGCCCTCGACCAGGCCCTGCCCCGTGGCCCGCACGTGCTTGGCCATCTGGTTGATCATCGTGAACGGCCAGTCGGGCGGGTAGTCCAGGCCCAGGTGGGGCACCCGCATCGACAGCTCGAAGCCCCACCCGGAGAACCGGGGATCGGCGTCCGGCGCGGGTGTGAACAACTCGCTCAGGCCGTAGGAGACGTAGTGCCAGTGCTCCCCGGTGTCGTAGGCCGCGCACCCCTGCAGGTTGGTCGAGAACGCCGCAGGCGGGCTGTAGGAGACGTGCCGCGGTACGGCGTTGTCGTAGACGAGCGCGAGGATCGCGTCGAGCGCGTCCCATCCCGGTGCGATGGGGTCCTCCCACCCGTCCAGACGCTCAGCTTGGCCCATGAGTCGCAGGCTAGGTTCGGCGGACCGCCCCACCGCAGTTGTCCACAGCCCTCCCGGACGTCTGCTCGAAGAAGATCCGGATTCGGGCTCAAGGTCGGTCCCTGAGATGCCGATCACAGTCGCACTGCAGGAGTTCCAGGCCGGAGGAGTGCGACGTGATGACGACGACCCGCCCAGGCACCGCCCGCCACGACCACGTCGTCATGCGCGACCTGCTGACCGTCTGGGTCTGCGACTTCTGCGGGAACGAGGCCCACGGCGCGCACGGCGCCGGCCGCTCCATGCCGCTGTGCTCGGTGTGCGCAGAGCCGATGACGCTGCTGGCCGAGTACGACCGGCACTGAGCAGCACTGATCGGCACTGACCGGCACTGACCGGCACTGACGTCCGCCGGCGACGGTCCGGCTGCTGCGCCCCCACGGCCACCCTCCTGTGCACTTCGTCCCGGGTGCCCGTTTTGCCCCTAGCATTCGACGTGCGGCTCCCGACGGTGGGTGCCGTTCCCGACGTGGGTGGAGGAGGCGGCAGTGACGTCAGCGGCCAGGACCCTGAAGCTCGACGGGCCCTCGCGCCTGACGTACCTGCGAGCCCACCTGACCAGGCAGATCAGCCGCCTGGCGACCGAGTTCGGCCTGGAGGGCGACGACGGTGTGCCCTCGTTCAGCGCCGACGGCGAGAGCGCCCCGGCGGTCAGGGTCGACGCGTCCGGGCGCATGCACTACGTGGCCCGCGAGCGCGGGCGCACGATCTTCGACCGCACCACCCACGACCCGCAGGAGCTGTTGTACTGGTGCGCCAAGGGCATGGCGTACCACGCCGCGTGGTCTGTCCCGGTGGCCCCGGAGAGCGCCCAGGACCGCCGCGCGCTGATCTTCGCGACGCAGGCGCGTCTGCTGCACCGGCTCAACCCACAGTGGGCGATCCGGTGGCGCAGCGAGATGCTGGCCAAGGACTGGATGGCCCACGACCTCGCCGCCCTGCTCCCGGACCTGCCGCCGCCCGACGGTGGCCGCTGACGCCCGGCGGCCGGCCGCCAGGTCCCCGGTGGCCGGCCGCCGGTGCTCAGTCCCCGTGGACGCGCAGCGGCAGGGCCGCGATCACCGGGTGGTCCTTGTCGATGGGGCCGGTCTGGGCCGCACCCCCGGGTGACCCGATGCCGTCGAAGAACTCGACGTTGGCCTTGTAGTACTCGCTCCACTGCTCGGGGACGTCGTCCTCGTAGTAGATCGCCTCGACCGGGCACACCGGCTCGCACGCACCGCAGTCCACGCACTCGTCGGGGTGGATGTAGAGCGACCTCTTCCCCTCGTAGATGCAGTCGACGGGGCACTCCTCGATGCAGGCCTTGTCCTTGAGGTCCACGCACGGCTCGCTGATCACGTACGTCATGGCTGCTCCTTCGGTTCGGTGGTCGGGTGCGCCGCGCGCCAGGCGGGTGACTGGCGGACGACGTCACCCACGACGGTCACGGCGGGGGGCCGGACACCCACCTGGGCGGCGCGTCCGGCGATGGTCTCCAGGGTCCCTACGGTCGTGCGCTGCCCGGGCCCGTACCCGTCCTCCACGATCGCCACCGGGGTGGTCGCGGGGCGTCCGGCGTCGCGCAGCAGGGCGCACGTGCGGTCCAGGCTCTTGACGCTCATGAGCAGGACCACGGTGTGGTCGGTGGCGGCGGGGACTGCCGGGACGTCCTCGTGACCGGTGATCACGGTGAAGCCCCGGGACACCTGCCGGTGGGTGACGGGGATCCCGGCGGCGGCGGGCACGGAGATGGCGCTGGTGACCCCGGGCACGACCTCCACCGGGATGCCTGCCCGCCGGCACACGTCGGCCTCCTCGGAGCCGCGCCCGAACACGTACGGGTCCCCGCCCTTGAGCCGGACGACCCGGCGCCCGGCGAGCGCGTGCTCGACGAGTGCGTCGTTGATGTGGTCCTGGGTCACGGCGCGGCTGCCGGGCACCTTCCCGACGTCCAGGACGAGGACGTCGGGGTCCAGGTCCTTCAGCACGGACTGGGGTGCGAGCCGGTCGATGACCACGACGTCGGCCTCGGCGAGCAGGCGCCGCGCGCGGACGGTCAGCAGGTCCTCGTCACCGGGTCCACCTCCCACCAGTGCCACGGACCCCACGTCCGTCCCGCGGCGTCGCCGCAGGGGCAGGCTGCCGGTGCGCAGCAGCGAGCCGATCGCGTCGCGCAGCGCGGTGGCCCGCCGGG
>NZ_AXCZ01000083.1 GCF_000767165.1 Cellulomonas bogoriensis 69B4 = DSM 16987 | reverse complement strand
GCCGCTCCTCCCGCCCCCGCGCCGCCGGTCGCCACGCCCCCGGACGGACGTCCCGCGCAGACCGGGCCGGTGCGGTCCGGCGCTGCGGGCAAGTGCCTGGACGTCGCCGGCGGGAACCGCGCCAACGGCACCGCGGTGCAGCTGTACGAGTGCAACGGGACCGCCGCCCAGCAGTGGACGTTCGGCACGGACGGGACCCTGCGCGCCCTGGGCAAGTGCCTGGACGTCCGGGGTGGTGGCACCGCCAACGGCGCCAAGGTCCAGCTCTGGGACTGCGGCTCGGGGCAGGCGAACCAGACGTGGGTCCGTCACGGCGGCTCGTACCGCAACCCCGCGTCCGGCCGGTGCCTGGACAACCCTCGCGGCCGTGCTGTGGACGGGCAGCGCACCCAGATCTGGGACTGCCGCGGCAACCGGGCCCAACGGTGGTCCGTCCCGGGCGCCTGACCTGGCGTCTGCCGCTCAGCGCCCGGTGCTGCGCGTGCCGTTCGCGCACGTGATGCAGGTCCGGGCGGTGGGCCTGGCCTCCAGGCGTTCCGGCGCGATGGGGTGCCCGCACACCTCGCACGTCCCGTAGCGGCCGTCGGCGAGCCGGGCCTCGGCCGCGTCGATCTCGGCCAGCTGGGAGCGTGCGCGACGCACCATGGTGTCCAGCTGGGAGCGTTCGAACGCGATGGTGGTGCCCTCGGGGTCGTGCTCGTCGTCGGCGTTCGACCCGGCGGACGCGGCCACCAGGTCATCGAAGTGACCTGTCAGACGTCCGATCAGCGCTGCGGTCTGCGCGCGTGCGTCCCGCAGCGCCGCGGCGGCCTCGCCGGGCACGGGCCCCGGGGCTGGTGTTTCGTCGGCCGGCACCGTCCCATCGTGCCCCCGGCCCCTCACCCCCGCCCCTCACCTCTGCCTGACGCCGACCCCGACGCCGGCCCCTGCGCCGGCCCGACGCGCCCACCCTCGCCGTGCCTCGCGTCATCCCCGTGAAGCAGCCAGGTGGGACCGATCCGTCACGGATTCCGCAACAGATCGGTCCCACTCGGGGGTGGTGGGCCGGCCCGGTCGGGGTGGCCCGGTTGGGGACGTGTGGTCAGGAGGCGGTGCAGGTCAGGGTGGGGTTGGGCGGTGTGCCGGTGCCGATCATCCCGAAGGTGGCGGTGCCGCCGGCGGGCAGTCGACCGTTCCAGTCGACGTTGCGGACGGTGACGGTGCCGCCCTG
This sequence comes from Cellulomonas bogoriensis 69B4 = DSM 16987, assembly GCF_000767165.1. GTDB lineage: Bacteria > Actinomycetota > Actinomycetes > Actinomycetales > Cellulomonadaceae > Actinotalea > Actinotalea bogoriensis. Next base: position 10,503 of record NZ_AXCZ01000083.1, on the reverse strand, counting down.
CGAGCTGACCGTGCCGTTCCACACCTGGTTGATCATCTCCCCGGACGTGCCCCAGCTCACCGTCCAGGAGGTCGACGGGCCGCTGACCGTCACGGTGACCTCGCCCTGGAACCCGCCGCCCCAGGAGTTGACGGTGGTGTAGGTCGCTTCGCAGGTGCCCGTTGCGGGCGGGCTGGTCGGCGCCGGGGTGGTCGGTTCCGGAGGCGTGGGCGTCGGTGCCGGGGTCGTGGGAGACGGCGTGGGCTCGGGCGTCGTCGACGTCAGCGAGCTGAAGAACCGCCAGATCTCACCGGGCACCCAGGACTGCTGCTGCCCGCGGTCGCGCGCGTCCCACACGTGGCCGCTGTCGGAGGCGATCCACACCACGGGGTACCCGTCACGGCAGGTGTACTCGGTGCGGACGTGGGTGCCGCTGCCGGCGGCGGGTTCGGGTGCCTGACGTGGTTGGCACTCGTTGTTGCGCAGGTACCGGTCGCGCAGGGCCCGGCCCTGGGAGATGGCGAGGACGTCGTCCGAGACGCCGTGGCTGCCGAGGTAGGCGATGGGGCGGGTCCCGTCGGCGCACCCGGAGAGCTGGGCACCGTTGAGGACGGCGACGGCGCGAAACACGTCGGCGCGGGCGCAGGCCAGGGCGTTGCTCATGCCGCCCCCGTAGCTGAACCCGGTGGCGAAGCGCTGGTCGGTGTCGACGCAGAGCGCGGACTCCACGGTGCGCAGGACGTCGTCGATGAACGTGACGTCACGGCCACCGGTGTTGGGCCAGGCGTTGTCGATGCCCTGGGGTGCGACGAAGATCGTGCTGTTGTCCGCGAGGGGCTTGAGGCCGTAGAAGTTCTGGTTGACGACATCGGCGGCGGTGCCGTGCCACCAGTGCAGGCCGACGACCAGGCGGTAGGCCCGGTTGGGGTCGTACCCGGCGGGGACGTCCAGGCGGAACGTGCGGGACGTCCCGCTGCTGGTGATCGTGTGGGTACCGGTCGTCAGGCCGGCGGGTTGCCCGCACCCGCTGCTGGTGGCCAGGGGCATCGCGGTCTCAGGTGCCGCGGTGCCGGGTACGGCGGTTCCGGGGGCTCCGGACGCGGGTGCGCTCAGGCCTCCGACGGTGAGCAGCGCGGCTGCAGCCGCGACGAGCCCTCGTAGGGCCCGGGACGAGGTGGTGTGTCGCACGTGTCGCTCCCTCCAACGGGGTCCCCGGCGACGCTGCCGGGGTAGCGGTCGCAGGGGCTGTTCCCCCACGGCGCCGCGACCTTACAACGTTGTACGAGCCGGAGATGTCCGAAACGGTTAGGGCTCTGCGGCCGCCGTCGACCAGCCGGGTAAATGCTCTGGCGTCACCTGTGGGCACGCGGGATGATCACCGGGTGAGCAGTTCGCAGGAGGGTCGCGTCCTGGCCGTGGCGCGTGACGACGACCACCGGTTCAGCAAGGTCCCGGTCGACGCCATCACGTTGCTGGCGGGTGTGGGTGTGGAGGGCGACGCCCACGCCGGCGCGACGGTCAAGCACCAGAGCCGGGCGGGCCGTGAACCTGCGCCACCGAACCTGCGTCAGGTGCACCTCATCCACGCCGAGCTGTTCGACGAGCTGCGGACCATGGGGTTCGACGTCCCGCCTGCCGGGCTCGGTGAGAACGTCACGACCCGGGGTGTGGACCTGCTGGGCCTGCCCCGTGGGACCCGGCTGCACCTCGGTGGTGAGGCCGTGGTCGAGGTCACGGGTCTGCGGAACCCGTGCGCGCAGATCAACGCGTACATGCCGGGCCTGCTGAAGGCGGTGAGCCCGCGCGACGCCGAGGGGAACATCGTTCGCAAGACCGGGGTGATGAGCGTGGTGCTCACCGGTGGGGTCGTGCGGGCGGGTGACCTGATCCGTGTGGAGCTCCCGGCCCGGCCGTGGTCCGCCCTGGAGCGCGTCTGACCGGCCGCTGGGCGGTCATCGGGTGGGGTCTGTTGCCTCGTCCGGACCGCCGACGACGACGGTGAGGGTAACGTCGTCGCCCAGCTCGACGTCCTCGGCGCGGCGGGCGGCGACCTTCAGCGGCACCAGGAACCCCCCGTCCTTGGGGAAGATCGAGGTGGTGAAGGTCGTCGCACCGAGGGTCACGGTCGCGGGGATGCACCCCCACCCGTAGGTCAGGTGGGACGCGACCGCTCGCAGGCGTGCGGCTTCGGGCTCGGGCAGCGCCACGAAGTGGAAGGGCGCAGGCCCCCGCCACCACACCACCTCACCCTGGACGTGCAGCTGCATACGACGAGCATGCCAGCGGCCACCGTCACCGCCCAGGGGTGGGCGAGACCGGCCCTGGGCGCTGCGGCCGGTGTGATGCCCAGGGCGCGGGCGTGACGGCGGTGAGGAGGAGCGCGCCGACGGCGGCGCCCACCGCGTAGGCGGGCAGGTCCCACGCCCAGAACGTCGTCCCCAGCACGAACCGCAGTGGGGGGACCACCTCCACCACGGCGGCCGGGACGCCCGTCAGCTGGGCGAGCTCGACCAGGACGCAGAGGGCCAGGGCCACCGCGCCCACCCGCACGGGCGGCGCAGCGGGCCGCACGAGTGCCAGCAGCACCACCACGAGCACCGCGTACAGGGCCCCGCCGGCGAGGTCGGCGACGAGCCCGTCCTGACGTGACACGACCAGCCCGGTCAGGGTGACGGCGGCGGCGGTGAGGGCGAGCCGTGGGCGAGGAGTTCGGGTCGGCATCGTTCAGGGGCGCCCGCGTTGCACGCCGACCGGGCTGGTCCCGCTCCGTGCGGACCACCCGGTGGGTGGGTCCTCACCGGTGAGGCCGTCGATGGACTCACGGATGAGGTCGGCGTGCCCGGTGTGGCGCCCGTACTCCTCGACGACGTCGTGCAGCAGGCGGCGCAGGCTCACCACCATGCCCTCGTCGGCAGCCAGGGCGACCTGCTGGCCCAGGTCACCGGTGCGGAGGGCCTGGTGCAGGCGCTCGTCGGAGCGTCGCACCGCCTCGTCCCACATGCGGTAGAGGTCGGCGGGTTCGTGGCCGCGGGTGTCGAACGTGTACTGCGTCGGTGTCCCGTCGTACCCGGGCATCCCGGCCCACGGCGGCCCGTAAGGGGCACCGGTCAGGGACGGCCCGAACTTCTGGTCCTCCGCACAGGCCAGGTGCTTCAGGAGGTTCCCCAGGGTCAGGGTGGACGCCCCGACGGTGCGGGACAGCCCTTCGGTGTCGAGCGCGTCGGTCTTCCACCGGAACGTGGTGCGCAGCCGGGTGAGCGAGCCGAGCAGGTGCTCGATCTCGCTGCCGGCCAGCGGAGGTTCCCAGGGCGTCAGGTCGCCCTCGACGGCGTCGGGCATGACGTCAACGTAGGCCCGCGTGCCCGGGCGCGGAAGGGTTGGGCGCAGAAGGGGCCGGACGGCTCACAGGAACGCGCCGATGCGCCCCGTCGCCCCCATGATGCTGATCAGCAGCCACATACCCAAGTACGTGCCGATGATCGCCCACCAGCCCCAGCGCCGGCGGGCGAAGAACACGATGCACGAGACGATCACCCACGGCACGATCGTGCTCGACAACGAGTGGCCGAGGTTGTAGGCGGAGAACACACCGAGTGCCACCTGGGCGAGCGTCACGGCGAGGAGCACCGCGCCGGCGACGACCCCCACCCGCAGGAAGGCGGTCCTGTTGGCGCGCTCACCGTCCCCGGGTTCAGGGATCCACAGCTGCCACCCGGGCGGGGGCGGACCCCACGCCGGGTCCGGGCGCCACCCGGGTGGCGGGGTCCAGCCGGCGGGCGGTGCGGGCCAGTGCGGGGGCGGGTTGAGTCGCGGCACGGGAGTGACCGTAGCGGGAGCCGCGCGCGCCGCACCGGCTGTCGGTCACGCGCTGTGGGAAAGGGGCGTGCTGCCGTCACCTCACGAGCGGTCCGTGGACTCCGCGTCGAGCTCTCGGGCCCGGAGCAGCAGCAGGACCTGCGCGAGGGTGGACGCGATCGGGAACGCGATGAGGACGACTGTCACCGACGTCGCCTCGGCCAGGATCCCGGCACCGAGCGCGCCCAGGGGCATCGAACCGAAGATGACCATCCGGTTGGTCGTGACGACCCGCCCGTACAGGTCCCGGGGGGTGGCGCGCTGGAAGAGGGTCGTCCACAGGACACCGCGCAGGGAGATGGCGATCCCCAGGACAGCGAAGCACGCGTACAGGGCCACACCGTCGGTGAGCAGCACGGGCACCAGGTACAGCACTCCGGAGACCGCGGCGAGGACGGTCATCAACCGGACGAACGTCCACCGGGCCAGGACCCTCCCTGCGAGGGCGGCGCCGACCAGTGCACCGACTCCCATGCACGTGTAGAGCAGGCCGAAGGCGCTCTCGGGCAGGCCGAGCGCCGAGTCCGGGCCCACCACCCACAGGACGAGGACGGCCAGGAACCCCGTCCCGAAGACGTTCTCCACGGCGCCGGCGGGCGTGACGTACCGCAGGGTGCGGTGCTGGAGGAGGAACGTCAGCCCTTCGCGGATCCGACGTACCGCCGGCACCGCTGTGGCCTGCCCGGTGTCGCGGGGACGCCGAGGGGTGCGCAGGCCGAGTCCGATGATCACCAGGCAGAGGACTGCGAGGAGCGCGGGCGCGCCGAGGGCGGCGCCTGCGCTCACCGCGACCAGGAGGCCCGCGAGCGGCGCACCGAGGAAGTAGTTCGACAGCTGTCGCCCGGTCTGCACCAGGGTGTTGGCCCGCACGAGGCTCTCGCGGTCCACCACGTCGGGCACGAGGGTCGAGATCGCGGAGTCACCCACGACCTCCCCGCAGCCGAAGAGCAGGGCGATCACGATCAGCGCACCGATCGACAGGTTGCCCGTGACCGCGACGACCACACCCACACCGAGAACCGCGACCCGGGACACCAACGCGTACATCCAGGCCCGACGACGGTCGGTGAGGTCGAGCCACGCGCCTACCGGCAGGCTCAGGAGCAGCCACGGCAGGAAGTACGCGGTTGTCACGGCGGCGACCAGGAACGCCGACGAGGTGAGGGTCGCTGCGATGAGCGGCGCGGAGACCATGAGGATCCCGTCACCGAGGTTCGACAGCGACGACGCGGCGAACAACGACCCGAACGAGCGGGACAACCGCGAAGGCTCGTCCACCTTCGCGCTCAATGAAATTGCCCTGGTGCAGCCACCAAGTCCCAGGTGAGGTCCATGATGGCACCATCGAAATAGTCCGACCAGGTTGAGTCGCCCGCTTCGGAGCAACTCCTCGCGTCGAATTGCCTGCAGGTGACCCAGCGATCCTCAATCACGCTCTGAATGTATCCGTCCCTCACGTTTCCAAGACGGAACTCGGGGCGCCCAGCCGCCTGCCAACTGCTATATAGTGAGCCGTCAGGCCCAATTACTGCGCCTCGCTTACCATCTGCAATAGAGCAGAAAGGACAGAACCTGCTTGCAGGCCGCGCAAGTCGAAAGCCAAGACGCTTCGAAACCTCGGCGATCTCAACTAAGGATTTAATGAGGTCTCGTGCGCTTCCGTCCCGCAGGGCGGAGCTCTCGTTCCAGGAATAATCTCGGACGGGGGACAAGTCGACGAACGTTTGCTGTGGATCGACCTTTCCGGCAATATCGAGAAGCATCTTCACGTACGAATCCGGATCGTCAGGAAGAATGTTCACTCGAAGGCAAATCGCAACGGAAGTCGATTCTTGTACGCCCGCGATGTTCTGACAAATGAGATCGTATGTGCCGCGCCCGTTGCGCGTGTGCCGAGTCGCATCATGTCTTTTGCGATCTCCATCTAGCGTCACTTGGACCGCGCGCAGGCCCGTCTCCTCAAGGCGTGCGGCACGTCCTGGCGTCATTAAGACGCCATTCGTCACCATGACCGCTTCAACCGGAGCGACCTCCTGTGTGGTGTCCAGGACCCTAAGGCACGAGTCAAAGTCGAGAAGGGGCTCACCGCCGAAGAGAACCATCGAAATACTGGAAGCGTTCGCGTGAACAACGGCACGCTTTATGAACAACGCAATATCATCTACAGTGCTTGGATCGAGTTTCGTCCCTGGAATCCTGTCGGGAGCGAATGGGCGATCAGGGTTCACCCCGGTGTTCTGAAAGCAGTAGCCGCACCCAAGGTTGCAATCAGTCGCCGTGAGGACGGTAGCATGGAAGACGTTGCTCTCTGATACTCGAGTCAGGCCCGAGGCCTCCATGTAGCCAACTTCTTGCTCACTCAACTCGCTTGTGGAAGTGATCTGGCGAGAGACCTTGGCGACGCCCCCGGGCGCTACTACCCACGTGTAACCACGTGGTGATGGCATAACTCGAATTAGCTCCATCGAGTTCGTGAGGCTCATCTCTCCGCCTTCTCAATCGACCAGGCCTGCGCTGCGGCGAGGCGCTCGCCCCGCCGCAGCGCAGGATCTTCACACAATGATAAGGTTCGTACCGCACGGTGCGGTCTGATCGTCGACTGCGATGATCTCGATAGTGTCCATCTCTACCTCCCCCTCCCGATCTAGAGCTTGTTCCTGCGGACATAAAAGCAACGCACAATCAAAGGACGTCCGGATTGCTGATGGCGCGTCCCAGACTCTGCGTGATCATGAAGATATGAGGACCGGTGCGGCCTGTCAACCCCCTTCGAGGCGCCGAGTCATGCTGGGTGTTGCTGGCATGTAACAAGAGAGGGGTCGAGCGCACACAGCGCTTCGGGCTTCGAAAGTCTCGAGGTAGGGAGCATGCGTGGACCCGCTCGTCAGGTGGGCTGCGTTCGCAGCGGACCGCGGTGACCTCGCTCCCGCGGACCACCCGCCCGGTCAGCGGGCCTAGTTGTACTCGGCCAGGACGTTGGTGACGTCGGTGGTCGTTGACGACGGGAGAACCTCCGGTCGTGCTGTGGCTTGTTGGAGGCCCACACCCACCCGGAGGTTCTCGTGCCTCACGCTAATGCCGGGCTCAACCCACGCGGCCGTCAGCTGCTGATCGACCGCGTCGTGCACCAGGGGCGGCCGGGCGCTCACGTCGCCCACGGGCTGGGGATCTCCCGGCAGACCGGCTATCGCTGGGTGCGCCGCTGGCGCGCCGAGGGAGCGCCCGGCTTACTGGACCGGTCCTCGCGGCCGCGCTTGAGCCCGACCCGCACCCCCCCCCGTCGCGCTCGAGGACGCGATCTGGGCTGCACGAGCGCGCGACAGGTCCGGCCCGGGCGCGCTCGGGGAGGAGTTGGGAGTGCCCGCGCGCACGGTCACCCGGGTGCTGCGCCGGCGCGGCATGCCGCTGCTGGCAGACCTGGACCCGCTGACCGGCCAGGTGATCCGCGCGTCCAAGCCCACCGCTCTTCGCTACGAACGTGACCGGCCCGGCGAACTGGGCCACATGGACGTCAAGAAGCTCCGACGCATCCCTGACGGCGGTGGCTGGCGCCTGAGGGCGGTGGCTGGCGGGCTCTGGGCAGCGAGGTCGCCGAACGTCGTCGAGGCCGCCCGATCGGGTTCGACTACGTGCACTTGATGGTCGGTGACCACTCCCGCCTGGCCTGTTCCGAGATCCTGCCCGACGAGAAGGGGCCCACCTGCGTCGCGCCCTGACGCGGGCCGCGGCCTACTTCGCCGCCCGCGCCCATCCCCAGGATCGAGCCGATCGTGACCGACAACGCCTGGGCCTACCGGTGGTCGCTGCGCGCCATCACCACCGAGCGGGGCGCCAAGCAGGTCTTCATCAAGCCGCACTGCCCCTGGCAGAACGGCAAGGTCGAGCGCCTCAACCGCACCCTGCAGAGCGAATGGGCCCTACCGGCAGGTGTTCACTTCCAACGACGAACGCGCCGCCGCCCTTGCCCTCTGGCTCGAGCACTACAACGCTCGACGCCGTCACAGCGCTCTCGGAGGACTCCCACCGATCAGCCGACTGTCACCAACGTGACGACCGAGTACACCCAGATCGTGTCACAGCGGCATCCGCGCCGGCGCAGCACCCGGGTGATCGTGATGACGGGAACCCCGGGCTCACGGGCGGGCCCGTCTAGGCAGGGCCAATCGCGAGCTGGCGCTCTGCACATCCCGTCCTTGACCGCACTCTGGAACACCCGATCCGGCAGAACCGTCACCCCTACGGCGCACCAGCGGCGCCCCCGCCGGTAGCCGGTCGGCCGAGAGATACCCAACTCGCGGGCGACGTGAGCGACAGGTGCCCCTCGTGCGCGACGCGATCGATCAGAGGCTGGCGACCCCGCGAGTTCACAAGGTGTTAGCGGAAAGCACGAGGACCTACAGATGGCTCTGGGCCTTCAACAAGCCAGGCTCAACCGGAGGTTCTCTCGCCGTCAACACTCGACCTACAAGACAGGAAGGCTCGCACGGACTCTACCTTCGCTGACCATCACCAACGAGTTCCCCGGTCGCGTTCGACAACTGCGCTTGGCTGCCCACCCAGGTCTAGATCGGAGGAGCCCCTCGTGGGGTAGGATTCGCCTTGCAGGGTGTCATTGTGACTCGTTGACATCGAAGAAGCAATAGCGCTTCTGTCAGCACGAGCAGGCCTCTCGGTCACGCAGATGCTCCAGGCTGCGATTCTGAGGGATCCGCACGACGAACAGAAAGGCTTACCCATGGGTTCGATGACCCGACTGCCGCAAGGCTACGTGATCGATCATTTGAAGACGAGCGACCTAGGTGCGATAGCGGAGGTTAACGCGCTCGCTTTCGGTTCTCGCATAGAAACTATCAACATGGCTCGACTCAAGGCGCGACTTAATCTGGCACTCAGTCGTGTTATCCGCCACGGCGGCAGAGTGGTCGGCGCCATGGTTGTCTCGAATCGCAGAATGAGGAAGCCGTCACAAGAGTGGGCTGACGTCGCCGGGGTGAGTTGGGTTGCAGTGCACCCTGACCATCAACTGCGTGGGCTATTTGAGGCTTTGGCTGACTCGTGTTTGCAGGCGATCTCAGACTCGGGTCAATTCGCGGTGATTGCGGCGTATGCATCCCGCCAGGACGCATACTTCGGTCGCGAGTTCGCTGTTGCTGCTCGATCCGCCCAAGCCTCGTTCCGGGGAAGAATGCGCTTGCCGAGAAGCAGTCACCACGTGACATCTTCGACATTGTCTAGTCACCATCTTAGTCAACTTGCGGCGCTGCATGCTCAGTTCGAGGGCCCTGCAGGGCAATTCGCAGTCATCGAGCAAGATCTTGCCGAGTGGTGCGACCCCATGTATCTGGCCTCAGGCGACCCAGCGCCCGCCCTCATTGAAGTTGCGGACGACAAGGGTGAGGTTGTAGGCGCCGCCGTAACCCAGTTCCGCGACAAATCGGACAACGAAGCACGGATGTGGGTTATGGACCTTGTCGCGCAAGACCCAGGCGCTCGCGCTTCTCTTTGGAGGTATCTGAACAGCGCCGCTATCGGAAGATCTACGGTGACGCCGCCGCTAGCAATGGATAGTCCGGAACTGCTCTGGATAAAGAACTACCGCCGCGACCGTGTGCTGCTTCGTGCAGGCCTGCAACTGCGTATTGTCGATGTCGAATCTGCGCTTTGCCATCGCGGGTATGCCGCGCCGCTGCCGCCGACTTCATTTCACGTGTACCGGGAAGGTGGCCGGCGTCCAGAGTGTTTCACTTTGGCTGTCGATTCGTCCGGTACGGCAGAGTTCGGTGCGGCCCCTCGGCAAAGGGCAGATGTCGAGTGTTCGCTGCGCGAACTTGCAGCGACATATCTTGGTGCAATCAGTTGGTTCAGTCTCGGTTCAGCCGGACTAGTGAGCTTCCGCACAGATGAAATTGCGACGCGACTGGACCGGTCTTTTTGTTCGAAGATAATCCCGCATGCGAACTGGGACTTTTGAACGGCAAGTCGCGTGGCGGTCCGAGTGGAATCTAGGATCGCGCCAGGATTAATTTGGTCAGGTGTACTTTCCAGCGGCTCGCCAGCCGCGCCGTCCCGGAGATTGGGAGGGCAACCCGCTGGTCGGATGGGCACGCTCTCCAACCGGTGCCGTTGTAGAGGGATAGCGAACCTCGACCTGCTGGTGCACCTGCGTCACGAGGATGACTGCGGCAGGAAGGAGACCCAGGGGCGGTCCAGTGGTGGCTGCATGGCTATGATGAGCTGGCCATGAGCGATGCGCACGCCGGTAGGATTACGGCGGTTCTGGCGTCCCTGGCTAGGACGGCAAACTCGGAACTGGGCAAACACCCGTCCCTCTACCCGGTCCAACTTCGGGACCGAAGTCTCCGTGTTCTGCGCCGACCCGGAATCGCCGCGGCAGTGCGGGATCATCGAGAAGTCCGACGTCATGCTGTGGCACTATGTCCCCGAGGGGAGAAGCCTATTCAACTTCTTCGCCGAGGACCCTCATCGTTCGCCGGTGGACGCCATATCGCGAAAGGCGGTTGCAGGAGAAGTGCCAGCGAGGCGATCCGCGACCTTCGCTGGTGCTGCGGCATGTCAGAACTGTAGCGACTGCTTTTTAATTGAGGTGCTCTGGCGTGCTGTGCACAGCCAACACATTGGCGGCTCTTCCCAGTTGAGGGTGTAGTTGGC
>NZ_AXCZ01000082.1 GCF_000767165.1 Cellulomonas bogoriensis 69B4 = DSM 16987 | reverse complement strand
TGGGGGTCGAGCACGACCTCGTCGGCCTAGCCGACCTGGGCGCCGACGCGCCCGCCCCGCCCGAACCCGGCCCCGGCGACGTCGCGGCCGTCCTGTTCACCTCGGGCTCCACCGGCCCGGCCAAGGGCGTGGTCTACACCCACGAGCAGCTGGCCGCCGCCCGCGACGTGCTGTCGCAGAAGTACGACATCGGGCCCGGCACGGGCCTGGTCGCCGGGTTCGCGCCGTTCGCGCTGCTCGGCCCCGCGCTCGGCACCCGGTCCGTCACCCCGGACATGGACGTCACCTCACCCCGCACCCTCACGGCACGGGCGGTCGCCGCCGCTGCGGCGTCGGTCGAGGCCACCGTCATGTTCCTGTCGCCCGCGGCCCTCAGCAACGTCGTCGCGACCGCCACCGGGCTCGGCGACGCCGACGACCACGCCCTGGGCCGGATCCGCACGTTCCTGTCCGCCGGGGCGCCCGTGCCCGAGCACCTGCTGGCAGCCGCGGGCATGCTGATGCCGCACGCGACCCCCCACACCCCCTACGGGATGACCGAGGGTCTGCTCATGACGGACATCACCCTGGACCAGATCCGCCAGGCGGCGTCCGACGACCCGGCCGGCGGGGTGTGCGTCGGGTGGCCCGCCCCCGGGGTGCAGGTCCGGGTCAGCGCCCTGGACGACGCGGGGGACGCCACCGGTGAACCGGCGACCACCCCCGGTGTCACCGGCGAGATCGTCGTCCACGCCCCGCACCTGAAGGACCACTACGACCGGCTGTGGTGGACCGACCGCACCAGCCGCCTGGGCCTGGACGGGCCCCGGTGGCACCGCACCGGTGACGTCGGCCACCTGGACGACCAGGGCCGGCTGTGGGTCGAGGGACGCCTCACCCACGTGCTGCACACCCCCGACGGGCCCCTGACCCCCGTCGCGCCCGAGCAGCGGGCCGAGTCCGTGCCCGGCGTCGGACGTGCCGCCGTCGTGGGCGTGGGCCCGCGCGGCGCCCAGCAGGTCGTGGTCGTCGCCGAGACCACCACCTCCCGGCCCCGCCTCGCCGCCCCCGACCTCACCGCCCAGGTGCGCAGCGCCGTCGACCCCCGGGTGGTGGCCGTGCTGGAGGTCCCCCAGCTGCCCACGGACGTACGCCACAACTCCAAGATCGACCGGTCGCGGCTGTCCCGCTGGGCGGGGCAGGTGCTGGCCGGCGGGAGGATGACCACCCCATGACCGTCCTCGTCACCGGCGCCAGCGGCATGCTCGGCGGTGCGGTCGCCCAGGCCCTGCTGGACGCCGGCCACCAGGTGCGTACCTTCCAGCGCGGGCCCTGCGGGCTGCCCGGTGCGCAGGAGGCCCGCGGCTCGGTCACCGACCCCACCGCCGTGGACCAGGCGGTCGCCGGGGTCGAGGCCGTCGTGCACCTCGCCGCAAAGGTGTCGTTGAGCGGTGAGCCGGGTGAGTTCGTCGCCGTGAACGTCGACGGCACCCGCAACCTCCTGGACGCCGCCCGACGCCACGGGGCGACCCGGTTCGTGCAGGTCTCGTCCCCGTCGGTGGCCCACACCGGGACGTCGATCGTCGGCGCGGACGCCGAACCCGCCGACCCCGAGCGCGCACGCGGGCACTACGCACGCACCAAGGCCGCGTCCGAGCTGCTCGCGCTCGCGGCCGACGGGCCCGACCTGGGTGTGGTGGCGGTGCGCCCGCACGTGGTGTGGGGGCCGGGCGACACGCAGTTGGTGGAGCGGGTGGTCGAGCGGGCACGCGCGGGCCGTTTGCCGCTGCTGGGGCACGGCGCGGCGCTGATCGACACCACCTACGTGGACAACGCGGCCGGTGCGATCGTCGCGGCGCTGGGTCGACTGGGGGACCAGGACGGCACGGTGCGCGGCCAGGCGTACGTCGTGACGAACGGCGAGCCCCGGACGGTCGCAGAGATGCTCGCGGGCATGTGCCGGGCGTTCGGGGTGCCGGAACCACGGGTGCGGGTGCCGGGTGCGGTGGCGCGCCTGGCCGGGAGCCTCGTCGAGCAGCTGTGGTCGGTGGACGCCGTGCGGGAGGCCCTGGGCGAGGCCGTGGGGGGTGATGGGGAGCCGCCGATGACGCGGTTCCTGGCCGAGCAACTGTCGACCGCGCACTGGTTCGACCAGCGCCGTACCCGCGACGACCTTCGATGGTCACCCAGCGTGACCATTGAGGAGGGTCTGGCCCGCCTGGCGTCGGCAGCGGGCTGACCTGCACCTTCACGACACCTGCACGAGGCGTCCGCGAGGTGAAACGTTTCGCGTCCCGTCGCGAGGTTCCGTTCGGTGTCCGATTTGTCTAGCGTCGCGGTCAGGCGTGAGGTGCGTCCTGCCGGGACGACCTGCGCCGTTCAGCCTGCGTCACCGACGGCGGTGGGCGCGGGGTCACAGGCGCACCAGGACGGAGATCATCGATGATCCGAGACGGCAGACGACCAGGGCGGGTGCGGACCTCGGTGGTCGCGGCGCTCACGGCGTTCGTGACCGGGGTGGTGGCGCTGGTCGCTCTCGCCCTGCCCGCCCAGGCGGCCACCGTCGACACGGGTGCGTGGTACGTGCTGGTGAACCGGCAGAGCGGCAAGGCCATGGAGATCCGGGACTTCTCCACCTCGGACGGTGGCGTCATCCAGCAGTGGACCCGCAACGACGGCGAGTGGCAGCAGTGGCGGTTCGTGGACGTCGGGTCCGGCTGGTACCAGCTGCGGAACCGGCACTCGGGCAAGGTCCTGGACGTGTGGGAGCGGTCCACGGCCGACGGGGCGTCGATCCGCCAGTTCGCGGGCCACGACGGTCACAACCAGCAGTTCCGGCTGGTCGACTCCGAGGGCGACCGGGTCCGACTGATCGCCCGGCACAGCACCAAGGCCGTCACCGTCACCGACCGGTCCACCGCCGACGGCGCGACCGTCACCCAGCTGGAGAACCGCAACCAGTACAACCAGCAGTGGGAGCTCGTGCGTGTCGGCAGCGGTAACGGTTCGACCCCGCCCGGTGGGGGAACCACCCCGCCGGCCACCCAGACCGGCGCGGTCGGGTGGGCCGCCCAGGGTGGCGGCACCACCGGTGGGGGAAGTGCCTCGGTCACCACGGTGACGTCGGCGTCGGCACTGGAGTCGGCGGCGTCGGGCACCAGCGCGGCGGTGATCCGGGTGCAGGGCACCATCAGCTGCTCGGGCATGATCCGGATCGGGTCCAACAAGACGATCGAGGGGGCGTCCGGGGCGCGCATCACGGGCTGCGGGTTGAACATCCGCCAGTCGCAGAACGTCATCGTCCGCAACCTCACGTTCGACCGGTGGGACGACGACGCCATCAACATCGAGACCTCTGAGCGGATCCTCATCACGCGCAACACGTTCGGCTCGGGCTACGACGGGTCCGTGGACATCAAGCGGGCCGCGGACTACGTGACGGTCTCCTGGAACCACTTCCGGGGCAACGACAAGAACAGCCTCGTCGGGCACTCGGACGACAACGGCTCCCAGGACCGCGGCAAGCTGCGCGTCACCTACCACCACAACTGGTTCGACGGCACCAACCAGCGCAACCCACGGGTGCGGTTCGGCAACCCCGTGCACGTGTTCAACAACCTGTACAGCAACGTCGGGTCCTACGGGATCGCCTCGACCGAGGAGGCCGGCGTGCTCGTGGAGGGCAACTACTTCGAGAACACCCGCAACCCGTTCGTCCTGGGCCAGGCGGCCTCCGGGCCGGGCACGCTCGTCGCCCGCAACAACCACTTCGTCGGCTCGGGCAGCGGTCAGCAGACCGGTTCCGTCCGGGCGATCCCGTACTCCTACACCCTCGACAACGCCAGCCAGGTGAAGTCGATCGTGCAGGGCGGGGCCGGGGCCCGGTAACCCTTCGACCGGGCTCCACAGACGTCAGGCCGGCACCCACGCCCCCTCCGGTGCCGGCCTGACGCGTGCCTGGGTGACGGGGGCCCCGCTAGCCTTGGCTGATCACGATCAGCCCGTTGCCGCAAGGCGCGGGCTGATTTTCTTCTGCAGGGAGACGTGTGGCGGAGGGGCGCCGCCGGGAGATCAGTGGCAGCTGTCCATGCCGTAGGGATGGATACGACGGTGCGTTATCCATCCCTACGCGGTGCGGGCGGTCTCGCGCCTGGTCGAGTTTGGGTCGACGCCGGCTCGGGCACCCCTGGCCCGGCCGACGCACGCTCGCCCAACCCGAAGGCTTCCCAGACCGTCGTGGTACCCGTACGGGTATAGGTTTGACCAGTGTCATGTCGGTCGGGATCGGGAGTGGTCATGAAGCTCGTCGTCGTCGGTGGGGTCGCTGCCGGGATGTCCATCGCGGCCAGGGCCCGTCGCCTGGACGAGCACGCGCAGATCGTGGTGCTCGAGCGCGGTGCCCACGTGTCGTTCGCGAACTGCGGCCTGCCGTATCACGTGGGTGAGGTCATCGCCGACCGCTCACGACTCCTGCTGCAGACCCCGCAGAGCCTCGCCGAGTCCCTCGACCTGGACGTGCGCACCGGTGTGGAGGTCCTAGCGATCGACCGTGAGGCGAAGACCGTCCGCGCACGCGACCTGGCCACCGGGCGGGAGTACGACGAGCCGTACGACACCCTCGCCCTGACGCCCGGCGCCGAGCCTGTCCGGCCACCGCTGCCCGGCATCGACCTGCCCGGGGTGCACGTGCTGCGCCGCATCGGGGACATGGACCGCATCAAGGCCGACGTCGACGGCGTGACGGACGGTCCCCCGGCCCGTCACGCCGTCGTTATCGGCGCCGGGTACATCGGGCTGGAGATGGCAGAGAACCTCCACGCCCGCGGTGTGGCCGTCGAGGTCGTCGAGATGACCGACCAGGTCCTGCCCGCGCTGGACCGTGAGATGACCACGACCGTCGAGAACCACCTGCGCGCCCACGGCGTGGCACTGCACCTGGGCACCGCAGCCGCCGCGTTCACCACGGGCCGTGAACGGCGCCTGCGCGTGGAGCTGAAGAACCACACCGTCGTCGAGACGGACCTGGTCGTCCTGGCCGCAGGGGTGCGTCCCGCCACGGCGCTCGCCGTCGACGCCGGCCTGGAGCTCGGACCGCGAGGAGGCATCAAGGTCGACGCCCGCCTGCGCACCTCCGACCCGTCGATCTACGCCGCCGGTGACGCCGTGGAGGTCGAGCACGCGGCCCTGCCCGGCACGTGGCTGATCCCCTTGGCGGGTCCGGCGAACCGGCAGGGTCGGGTGGCTGCCGACAACATCTGCGGGCGTGACACCACGTTCAGCGACGTGCAGGCCACGTCCGTGGTCAAGGTGTTCGACATGGTCGCCGGTGGCACCGGTGCCACCGAGAAGCAGCTCCGCGAGGCGGGCATCGACCACCACGTCGCCCACACCCACCCGCACGGCCACGCCGGCTACTACCCGGGCACGTCGATGATGCACCTCAAGGTCCTGTTCGCCCCCGGGACCGGGCAGATCCTCGGCGCGCAGATCGCCGGGTTCGACGGCGTCGACAAGCGCCTGGACGTCCTGGCCACCGCCATGCGCGCAGGGATGACGGTCACCGCCCTGCAGGACCTCGAGCTCGCCTACGCGCCACCGTTCGGCTCCGCCAAGGACCCCGTGAACATGATCGGGTTCGTCGCGAGCAACGTCCTGGCCGGTGACCTGCAGCTGTGGCACGCCCCGGACTACCCCGACGCCGTCGACGGGGCCCGCATCATCGACGTGCGCGGCCCGGACGAGTACGACGTGTGGCACATCCCCGGTGCCGAGAACGTGCCCCTGAAGGACCTGCGCGCAGCCGCCGAGCAGTGGGACCGTGACACGCCCATCAGGCTGTACTGCGCCGTGGGGTTCCGGTCGTACCTGGCCTACCGCAGTCTGGTGCAACGCGGGTTCGCCGACGTCCGGACGCTGTCCGGTGGTTCTGCGACGTTCCGCGCCCACCACCACGTGACCCCCAGCGAGCTCGATGCCCCCACCCCCGCGATCAGCTACGCCGAGAACCACGCCGATCCCGCACCCGCGGAGGGGGCGGGCACCGTCGTCGACCTGGACTGCACAGGTCTGGCGTGCCCGGGGCCGATCATGAAGCTGCAGCAGACGGTCGCCGGCCTGGCCCCGGGCGACGAGGTCGTGGCCCACGTCTCGGACCCGGGGTTCGCCCTGGACGCTCCCGCCTGGGCCACCCGCAACGGTCACACCCTGGTATCCCTCACCCCGGAGGGCCCTGGTTACGCGGCCCGCGTCCGCAAGGGTGGCGGGTCCGGAGGGCCCGTGCGGGACGTCGCGGCCGGCCCGGTACCGCCGGCGGCGGCACGACTGACGGACAAGAAGTCGTTCGTGGTGTTCTCCGGCGACATGGACAAGGTCGTGGCCGCGTTCATCCTCGCCAACGGTGCGGTCGCCATGGGCGACGAGGTGTCGATGTTCTTCACCTTCTGGGGGCTGAACTCGCTGCGCAGGCAGGACCCACCGCGCCGCAAGCGGCCGCTGATGCACCGCATGTTCGCCATGATGATGCCGTCGGGGGCCTCGCGTCTGCCGTTGTCGACCATGAACATGGCCGGTGCAGGACCCGCACTGATCAAGTCCGTGATGCGCAAGAACAACGTGGCGTCCCTGCCCGCGCTCATCGCCTCGGCCCAGGAGGGTGGTGTGCGCCTGGTCGGGTGCACGATGACCATGGAGCTGCTCGGGATCGCCCAGGAGGACCTCATCGACGGGGTCGAGCTCGGTGGTGTCGCCACGTTCCTCGGTGAGGCCAATGAGTCCAACGGGGCGTTCTTCATCTGACCCTCACTCGGTGGCCGTCGCTCCACGCAGACGCTCGGTCATGCTGGGACCGCGCCGGCGAGCACCGCGGCACCGGCGCCACGTAGCGCCGCGCCCACGGTCTGCGGTGTCACCCCGGGGCCGGCGGCCATGGCCCCGTCCCGCAGCATCACCAGCTGCACCGCCACACCTTCGGGGTCCTGGGCGCCCAGGCGTCGCAGCAGGTCGGTGGCGGTCGCCCGGAGCCATGCCCGGTGCTCCTCGGTGACCACGCGTGCGGGGTGCTCGGGGTCGGGGTACTCGGCGACGGCGTTGAGGAACGGGCACCCGCGGAACGCCGGGCCGCACACCTCCTCGCCCAGGCGGGTCGCGTACGCGTCCAGCACGGCCAGGGGGTCGTCCGCGTGTGCGTCGACCCATTACCGGACCGCGTGCTGCTCGGCTGCGGCCACAGTCCTCAGGTAGGCCACCACCAGGTCGTCCTTGGTGGGGAAGTGTCGGTAGAAGGTGGCTTTGGTGACACCGGCGGCGGCGATCACCGCGTCGGCGCTCACTGCCCGGATGCCCTCGACGTAGAACCGGGGCATCGCCGCCTCGAGGATGCGCCGTGCTGTCGCCGACTGGGTGCCGCCGCGGCCGGCCGGCCCACCAGCGGTTAGCCGGACATCACGCTGTGGGAGCCCTTCTCCGCTGCCGGGTGTGGCTCGCCCGTAGGCGACCCGTGTGCGCTACTTAGAACTCGTTTCAGAATGCGGTGGTGGGGAGCTTCCGGTAGCAGATGAGGATGCAGGCGAGCTTGAGGAGTCCGAGGTGCAGGTCGTCGCGGATCTCGTAGCGGGTGCGCAGGCGTTTGAAGTGGTGGAGCCAGGCGAAGCCGCGCTCGACGACCCAACGCTTCTTGCCCAGACCTGAACCGTGGGCCACGCCGCGTCGCGCGATGTGGGAGGTGATGCCGCGCCGGCGGAGTTCGCGGCGGTACTTGTCGAAGTCGTAGCCGCGATCGGCGTACAGGTGCCTCGGCTTCTGCCTGGGCCGCCCGACGAGGCCCCTGATCCGGGGCAGGGTGTCGACCAGCGGCAGCAGCTGGGTCACGTCGTGGCGGTTCCCGCCGGTCAGCGTGACCTGCAGCGGGACGCCGTTGGCATCGACGATCAGGTGGTGCTTGCTACCAGCGCGGCCGCGGTCGACCGGGGATGGGCCGACGTGCGCCCCCCTTTGAGGGCCCGCACGTGCGAGCCGTCCACGGACATCTCGTCCAGGTTCAGCAGCCCCTGCGCGCGAAGCTCAGCAAGCAGCGCCTCGTGGAGCTGGGGCCACACGCCGGCTTCGGTCCACTCCCGCAGCCGCCGCCAGCACGTCACCCCCGAGACTCCGAGCGCCTGGCGCGGCACATGCGCCCAGCCGACCCCGTGCTTGAGCACGAACACGATCCCGGCCAACGCCGCCCGATCATCCAGACGGTGACGACCGTGGTGCAGCCGCGGGCGCGGCTTGGCAGCTGGCAGCAGCGGCGCGAGCCGCTCCCACAGACCATCCGGTACGAGTTCCTCGATCACGACCAGCAGCCTTCACCACCCCCAGCGGCCGAACCCGCCAGACACGCCGACCATTCTGAAACGAGTTCTTACTGGACTGCACGCAATCTGGCCCGCTAAGATCATCGCGCAGTCATCACGGGGGTCTACTCGACCCTGACCTGGTGTGACAAAACGCCAACGCCAAGGGAGCTGTCTGTCGAAGGCTGCGACGCCTGACCCAGTGCAATCCAGCACGAATCCAGTCAGGAGAAGTATGATGAAGAACCCAGTCAAGAGAGTCGCGTGGGTGAGTGCCATCGCGATGGCGTTCGGTCTTGCTGTTGCCCCCATGGCAACTGCTTCCGGCGTCGGCAACACGGTCAATGGTTGTACCGCACAGTGGTTCTCGACAGCATTCTCGCTCAACTGTAGGGATGTTTCGTCTGCGGGCTACTACCAGAGCAAGGGAAACTGCTCTGCACAGGTTGACAGGAACGGCCGAGTGGCCTACCTGAACAAGGGAACCACCAGGAACGGTGTGTCGTCGGAACAGTGTCGATTCTCTGTCACGAGCGCTTCCGCGCACTACCTGGGCAGCTGAACATGATGGTGGGGTACGCCTCGCGGGCGCACCCCACCATCATGTTCCCAAATCGTCTGTTCGATTCGCATACAATAGGATAGAGGGAGTGCCCGCTGTGGATGTGCAGCTCCGCAAAGTAGTGCAAGGGTACGGCCGGCGCTGCGTCCTAGACAACGTGTCTCTTGCTTTGGAACCGGGCATCACCGCCCTGCTGGGCCCGAACGGGGCTGGCAAGTCCACACTAATGAGGACTCTAGTGACCGACCTGCCGGTGCGCGGTGGTGAGATCGTGCTTTACGGCCGAGTCCTACACAACGCGTCCCAGCGACACAGCGCTCGCCAGTTGATCGGCTACCTACCGCAGGATTTTGGCTATGACTCGCGCTTCACGGTGCAGGAGTATGTGACCTATCTGGCGTGGTTGCGCGGGGTGTCGGCAACGGGCCGTACACGGGCAGTGGATCGCGCTCTTGATCTAGTGGCGTTGCTCGATCATCGGAGCACTCGGATGGGGCGGCTGTCAGGCGGAATGCGGCAGCGCGCCGGTATCGCCGGCGCCATCGTCGGAGACCCGTCCCTGGTCGTGCTAGACGAACCGACAGTTGGCCTGGACCCGTCTCAGAGGGCCGATTTCCGCCGCGTTCTCACACGATTGCCCGCCTCCCACGTACTTCTCAGTACCCATCTCACCGATGATGTGGCAAATGTTGCCCAGCATGTGGTCGTGCTGAACCGTGGCGTCGTCCAGCACCAGGGTGCCGTCGCTGACCTCGTTGCCAACTACGGTTCTGTCGAGTCGGGCTATCTGAGCCTCGTCGGCGAGGTCGAGGTGGACCGATGACTGCGCTGACTCTGGAACTTCGCCGCTCGGCGATCCTATGGGCGATTGCGCCGGTCGCGATCGGGTGGGCGTGGCTATCGTTGTCACGTTCGTTGATGTGGCTTGGCTCATGGCCCGCAGCGACCACCAACGCCACCGCCCCCGCTGATTACGCAGCTGTCGTGCTCGGGGCTCTTATCGGGGCGGAGGCCGCGCGCCGCCGCGAACGTGCCCCCCGTGCAGCAATGCGGATGGGCAAACGCACTTGGTCCGCCATGGCAGCCCACCTCACGGCTGGGCTAGCGCTATCCCTAGCTCCGATGGTGTGTGTGCTAGCCGTTGTCGCTGTGTACAACAGCGGTCACGCCCCTCCAGGGCACCTCTGGTTGCCATATATGGCCTTCGCTACTTTCGTCATGGTCACAGCGCTGTGTGCAGCCCACCTAGTTGGATTCGCAGTTCCATCCGTCCCGATCGGTGCCCTCGCGGGAGCAACCGCGGGCTTCATCACAACCGCCTACGCCGGGATCCCGCTCGCAGGGCCGCCAGACCAGACGATGGACTTGGGGCGCCTCACTGTTGCAGGGGTGACCATGGCACTTAGTATCGCAGCAGCGGTCTGGATCCCAACAATGGTAATGACGGCCGGATCATCCAGAGCGCTCACGTGGTCGAAGACGGCATCCGTTCTCGCCGCGGCTGGGGCGGCACTTGCAGTAGTCGGAGCTTCCGGGGTCATCCCGGTTCAGGTGCCGCGTGACCCTGTCGCCTCACCGGTGTGTTCGAGCTCAGAGCCACAAGTCTGTGTCTGGCCGGAGCATGCCAACTACTTGCCGATGTTGGTCCCCCTCGCCCAGAGAATCACCGAGAGTTCCGACGGGATTCTCCCCGTGCCGAAGGAGTTCATTCAGGAGGGGCTGAGTGCCGACCCAGGAGCTCTGAACACCTTCAGCTGGATTGCGCCCGATGCTGGATTGTGGCACGTCGCGGAGGGCTTCGCTTCTGCCGTATTGAACAACCAAGCAGCGGAGACGAGGTGCTGGCCCGTCGAGGAGGAGGACTGGGAACAGCGACGTGTGCTCAACACTCAGTTGAGCTACTGGCTGACTGCCCGGGCCTACCAGGGCGGCCGACCTGCGGATTACCACGGCAACTTTGGGGATACCGCCGAGGCTGCAGCAGTTCTCGAACTGGATGTCGCGTCTCAGCGTGAGTGGGTAGCTGACGTCCTGCGGCGAATTGAGGAGATCCCTTGCGTCACCGATGGCTCGGGAGAATGAGGGGCTCAGGTGCCGCTGGCCTCACCCTGTACATGCGTACCCATCACGGGTGGGAGTTCTTGGCGGGACTCATAATCCTCAGCGTCCTCCTGTTGATTAGTACGCGGAGTCCGGGCGGAATCGATTCATGGGTCGGTGCAACCACGACACCTTCGAGTGTCGCGGTCACCACTGGGATGGGTATTCTCGTCGCGACCACCTGGCCTACGCGAGGCGGGCATCACGAGGACGCTCTGGCCACGCCGACTCCCGCCCTGGTCAGGAAGCTCCACCCGGTGGTGGTGACGCTCCTGACCGGCGTAGTGGCTTCGTTAGTCACAGGATTTGGTATGGGCTCGGCAGGGGCGGCGGTGGCTACCAGTAGGTCCGTTCTTCTTTGGTCTGCGCTGGCTTTGATGGGCGCGTCGAGCGCACGTGGATATCTTGTGTGGGTGCTCCCGTTGGCCTACTTCACTGTGATCACAACCGTCGGTTACCACGACTCTGGAGAACCGCTCTGGTGGAATATTCCCCGTCAGCCTGCGGGCCAACCTATTGCGTGGGTGTTGACAGTAGTGGCAGTCATATTTGCCGCTCTTGTTCTCCGACAACCAAGACGTTAGCCCGGTTCCTTCATCGGTGACCGAGTGACGTCGCGACGGCGGTTTGACCGTCGTTGTGCGCTGATTGCGGTGTGAGGTTGTGGCGGGGGGCAGATGTCGCTCGGGAGTGCCGCTTCCACGGCCCGGGGGCCTGCGGGTCGTCGGGACGGAGAACGGGATCAACCGGGGGCGCCTGGGCTCGTATGCGATTAGGGATCCTCCTATGTCCGTCAAGTGGGCTCTTCACTATGGATGTGTG
>NZ_AXCZ01000081.1 GCF_000767165.1 Cellulomonas bogoriensis 69B4 = DSM 16987 | reverse complement strand
ACCACCGGACGGTCCTTGGCGACGCCGGCGACCGCCACCACGGCGGCCTCCTCACCGAGTCGCCCGCGTACGTCGAGCGCGAGGGTGCGCAGGTCGTCGACGGACGCCACGGCACCTGCCGTGTGGGCCACCACGCGTGCGGGGCCCACACGGGCCGCGCCCTCGGCGAGGGTCGCGGCGCCGGCCAGGAGCTGGGCCTGCCGCAGTGCGGCGAGCTCCTTCTCCGCCTCCCGCAACCGGGCGACGACACCCGCGACACGGTCCGGGAGCTCCTCCGGGCGCACCTTCAACGCATCGGTCAGTGCGGACACCAGGGCGCGTTCACGCGCCAGGTGGTGGAACGCCTCGATCCCCACCACGGCCTCGACCCGTCGCGAGCCCGAGCCCACGGAGGACTCACTGGTCAGTGCCACCAGGCCGATCTGGCTGGAGTGGTCCACGTGGGTACCACCGCACAGCTCCCGGGACCACGGTCCGCCGATCTCCACGACCCTGACCTGGTCGTCGTAGGTCTCACCGAACAGGGCGATCGCACCCCACTCCTTCGCCTCGGGCAGCGTCATGTACTGCCAGGCGACGCCCAGGTCCTGCCGGATCGCCCGGTTGGTGACCTCCTCGACCTCGCTGCGCGCCGACGCCGACAGAGCCTCGTGCCACGAGAAGTCCAGGCGCAGGTAGCCCGGCTTGTTGTACGAGCCCGACTGCAGCGCCTGCGGCCCGAGCACCTCGCGCAGCGCCGCGTGCACCACGTGCGTGCCGGAGTGCGCCTGTCGGGCCCCCAACCGCCACTCGGGGTCCACCTGGGCGAGGACCTCCGCACCACCGGTGATCTCACCGGACGCGACCTTGACGGTGTGGACCACCAGACCCTTGACGGGTCGCTGCACGTCGAGGACCTCCAGGCGCGCCCCGTCGGCGGTGATGACCCCCGCGTCGGAGTCCTGGCCACCGGACTCGGCGTAGAACGGAGTGCGCTCCAGGACGACGTCGACGGTCTCGCCCTCGACCGCGGCGGTGACCTGCTCACCGCCGCGCAGCAGCCCCCGGACCGTCGAGGGGGTCGTCAGCTCGGTGTAGCCGGTGAACTCGGTCACCCCGGCGTCCAGGAGCTCCCGGTACACGGTGGTGCCGGCCTGACCGCCCTTCTTGGCCTTCGCGTCGGCCCGCGCACGCTCACGCTGGGCGGTCATCAGGTCGCGGAAGCCCTGCTCGTCGACGGTCAGCCCCTGCTCGGCGGCCATCTCCAGGGTCAGGTCGATCGGGAACCCGTAGGTGTCGTGCAGGGCGAAGGCCTGCTCCCCACCCAGGGTCGAGCCTCCGGCGGTCTTCACCTGGGTCACAGCGGTGTCGAGGATCGTCGTGCCTGCGACGAGGGTGCGGCGGAACGCCTCCTCCTCGGCGTACGCGATCCGAGAGATGCGATCGAAGTCGCTGACGAGGTCGGGGTAGGACTCCCCCATCGCGTCCTTGGACACCGGCAGCAACGTGGGCAGGGCCGGCTCGTCCACGCCGAGCAGTCGCATCGCCCGCACCGAGCGGCGCAGCAGCCGGCGCAGCACGTAGCCCCTGCCCTCGTTCGAGGGGGTGATGCCGTCACCGATCAGCATGAGCGAGGACCGCACGTGGTCGGCGACCACCCGCATCCGCACGTCGTCACCCTGGTCGGCGCCGTAGCGCTTGCCCGTCATCTCCTGCGCGGTGGCGATGACGGGGAAGACCTCGTCGATCTCGTACAGGTTGTCCACGCCCTGGAGCAGGTACGCGACCCGCTCCAGGCCCATGCCCGTGTCGATGTTGCGCTGGGCGAGGTCACCCACCACCTCGAAGTCGTCCTTGGCCCTGACCTGGTCGATCGCGTACTGCATGAACACCAGGTTCCAGATCTCCAGGAACCGGTCCTCGTCGACGACCGGGCCGCCGTCGGCCCCGTAGGCGGGCCCGCGGTCGACGTAGATCTCCGAGCAGGGGCCCGCGGGGCCGGGCTGACCGGTGTGCCAATAGTTGTCCTTCTTTCCCCGACGCTGGATGCGCTCCTCGGGGAGCCCGGCGATGGTCCGCCACAGGCGGGCCGCCTCGTCGTCGTCGTGGTACACGGTCACCCAGATCGAGTCCGGGTCGAACCCGTAACCGCCTTCGGCCTGCGAGCCCGTGACCAGCTCCCACGCGTACCGGACGGCGCCTTCCTTGAAGTAGTCGCCGAACGAGAAGTTGCCGTTCATCTGGAAGAACGTGCCGTGCCGGGTGGTCTTGCCGACCTCTTCGATGTCCAGCGTGCGCACGCACTTCTGCACGCTCGTGGCCCGCTGCCACGGAGGGGTCTGCTGCCCGAGCATGTACGGGATGAAAGGCACCATCCCCGCGATCACGAACAGCGTCGACGGGTCCGGTGAGATGAGCGACGAGCTCGGCACGACGGTGTGGCCGCGCTGCTCGAAGAACTCGAGCCAACGACGTCGGATCTCAGCGGTCCGCATGGTGTCCTCACTGGGTGGGCCGGTGAGCACCGGCGCATCTGTCGGTAGGGGTCAGAAGTCGTACAGGAGCTTGTCCGGGTCCGGCCGTGCGGTCCCGCTGCTCCGCGAGGTCCGAGCCTCGCGGTCCTCGGGGGTGACGAGCAACGTCCGGACCAGGTCCTGCTCCCGCTCGGCGCGGGCGACGGCGAACCGGGCACGCGCGGCGGAGAGAGCCTCGGTCACGCCCTCACGGGTGTCCTGGGCCTGCTCGGCCAGGCCGGCCGGGGTGTAGCGGCGCACCTTCTGCTCGATGCGTCGGGCGAGGAGCACCGTCCCGGTCGCCCCGACCGCCACCCAGAACAGGCGCCGCATCACCGACGGACCTTCCCGGTCAGACCCTCCAGGGCCTGGCGCACCCCGTAGGAGAACGCCGCGAGCTTGATGAGCGGCCCGCCGACGGTGGCCGCGACCAGGGCGGTCAGGGCCGAGACGTTCTGGGAGACCTCTGCGGCCGAGGTGGTCATGGCGTCGATCTTCACCAGCTGGGCGTTGGTCGTGGCCACGGTGGCGGCGGTCTCGTCGAGGACGGGCACCGTGTGGTCGGTGATCTGCTTGACCGAAGCCCGAGCCTCGTCGAACACACGCGCGAGCTTGAGCAGCGGCATCGCGAGGAATCCGACGAGCAGGACGAACGCGACCGCGGCGATCAGGCCGGCGATGTCTCCGGGGGTCATCCGTGTTCCTTCCTCCGGTCCGAGGTGGCGCGCCGGTGCGCGCCGCCCCGACACTACCTGCCTCAACGTGCGACGCCCCGTGCCGCCCGTCAGGGCCGGGGCACGGGGCGTCGGTCGAGCACGATCAGCGGGAGTAGTACTCCACGACCAGCTGCACCTCACAGGTCACGGGGACCTCGGCACGCTTCGGACGGCGCGTGAGCACCGCGCTCAGCTTCTCCAGCTGGACGTCCAGGTACCCGGGCACGGCGGGCAGCACGTCCCGGTGCGCGCCGGCGGCGGCGACCCGGAACTGGTCGCTGGCCTGGCTGCGCGGCTTGATCTGCAGGGTCTGACCCGGCTTCACCTTGAACGAGGGGCGGTCCACGATCTTGCCGTCGACCAGGATGTGACGGTGCACGACGACCTGGCGGGCCTGCAGGATCGTGCGGGCGAACCCGGCGCGCAGGACGAGGGCGTCCAGGCGGGTCTCGAGGTTCTCGACCAACGCCTCACCGGTCAGGCCGGGGGTCTTGCGGGCCTCCTCGAACGCCCGGGCCATCTGCTTCTCACGCAGGCCGTACTGGGCGCGCAGACGCTGCTTCTCGCGCAGGCGCACGGCGTAGTCGGACTCGGTGCGGCGGCGGGCACGGCCGTGCTCACCGGGCGGGTACGGGCGCTTCTCGAAGTGCTTGACCGCCTTGGGGGTCAGGGCGAGGCCGAGGGCCCGGGAGAGGCGCACCTGACGGCGCGCGCGTGCAACCTTGGTCATGTGGTGTTCTTCCTGTCGTTCGTACGGCACGACCCGCGGACGTGTTCCGGCGGGTGTGGGACCGACCTTCGTGATGCGGCTGAGGTCCCCAGGGCGTCGCCCGTGACCGGGCAACCGTAGGAGTCTACCCGACCGCACGACCGCTCAACGTCGGCCCAGGATCTCCCGCACCCGCTCCAGACGGGGCGAGACCTCACGCTCGTGCCCGCGGCCCGTCGGCTCGTAGTACCGGACCCCGTCGAGGTCGTCGGGCGCGTACTGCTGGGGCGCGACCCCGTGCGGCGCGTCGTGGGCGTACTGGTACCCGGCTCCGTGGCCGAGTCGCTGCGCGCCCGAGTAGTGGGCGTCCCGCAGGTGCGCGGGCACCGGCCCGACCCGGCCGGCCCGGACGTCGGCGATCGCCGCGTCCACGGCCCGGTACGCGGCGTTGGACTTGGGTGCGGTGGCCACGTGCACCACGGCCTGGGCGAGGATGATCCGGGCCTCGGGCATCCCGATGAGCGCGACCGCCTGCGCAGCGGCCACCGCGGTCTGCAGGGCGGAAGGGTCGGCCATCCCGACCTCCTCGGACGCGGCGATCACGATGCGACGCGCGATGAACCGGGGGTCCTCCCCCGCCACCACCATCCGGGCGAGGTAGTGCAGCGCGGCGTCCACGTCCGAGCCGCGCATCGACTTGATGAACGCGCTGGTCACGTCGTAGTGCTGGTCCCCGGACCGGTCGTAGCGCACCGCCGCGACGTCCACGGCCTGCTCCACCACGTCCACCCCGACCGGCACGGGGGTGCCGTCGCCGTCCGGGGCGGTGCTGAGCGCGGCCCCGGACGCGGCCTCCAGCACGGTGAGGGCCTTGCGGGCGTCGCCGCCGGCCAGGCGCAGGAGGTGGTCCTCGGCGTCCTGCTCGAGCGTGACCGACCCGGCGAGCCCCCGCGGGTCCGTGACCGCACGGCGCACCAGCAGGCGGACGTCGTCGGTGCCCAGGGGGCGCAGGGTCAGGAGCAGGGACCGGGACAGCAGCGGGGCCACCACCGAGAAGCTGGGGTTCTCCGTCGTGGCGGCCACGAGGGTGACCCACCTGTTCTCGACGCTGGGGAGCAGCGCGTCCTGCTGGGTGGCCGAGAACCGGTGCACCTCGTCCACGAACAGGACGGTCTCGGGTCCGCCGGTGCTCAGCAGGCGCCTGGCGTCCTCCACCACCGCGCGGACGTCCTTGACGCCGGACGTCACCCCGGACAGCTCCACGAACCGGCGGCCCGAGCCGCTCGCGATCAGGTACGCGACGGTCGTCTTGCCGGTGCCCGGCGGGCCCCACAGCACCACCGACGACGGCGCGGCCGGGCCACCGCGGCCCGGCTCGACGAGCTGACGCAGGGGCGAGCCGGGACGCAACAGGTGACCCTGCCCGGCGACCTCGTCCAGGACCTGCGGCCGCATCCGCACGGCCAGCGGTGCCCCCGCGCCCGGGAGCGGGCGACCGTCCCCCGTGGACGTCGTGGCAGAGAACAGGTCCATGCAGGAAGCGTACGACCCGGTCGGGACGGCGGGCGCTGGGCGCCCCCCGCGTCAGGACGGCGGGCGTTGGGCCCCCGCGGGGCCGAACGACGCGAAGGCGGCCTCGACGGTGAACCCGAGCGACTCGTACACGCGGCGGGCGGGGTCGTTGTCGGCGTACATGCCGAGGGACACCCAGTCGGCTCCCCCACGCAGGGACCACCGCGTGGCGGCCGCCGTGAGCGCGGCACCCCAGCGCTTCCCACGGTGCTGCGGGTCGACCGCGAGACCGCGCAGGTGCCACGAACGGCCGCTGCCCGTCGGGTCACCGGCGTGCAGCGCGGCCTGCACCACGCCCAGGAGCCCACCCTCCGGCCCGTCCACACCCCACCAGCGGGTGGTGCCGGTGACCGTCGCCTCGGCCCCGCTGCGCGGGTTGGCGACGTCCAGGCAGTCTCGGATCGCGTCGGTGTCACACGGCCCCAGCTCACGGACCTGCTCCTCGCCCGGCACCGGGTGCGGCTCGCGGTCGAGCGCGAGCCAGTCCCAGGTCGAGAACGGTTCGAGCCCCACGGCACCCAGCAGCCCGGTGGGGACCCGGGCGGGCCGCGGCAGGCTCATCCACCCCACCTCACCGACCCACGGCGGGCCGGACCCGAGAAGCGCCGTGAGGTGCTGGACGGTCCGGGTCGGGTCTCCGCGCCCCAGCAGCACCACACGACCGGAGCGTCGGAGGGCGACCATGACCGCGTCCTCGTCCCCCACGGGTGTGCCCTCGACCCACGTCGACCGTTCGTGGAGCAGCAGACGGTCACGCCTCCAGCGCCCGCACAAACGGTCGAGGTCGGCGCTCCCCGGTCCCTGCGCCGCGCTGGACGCGCTGCACGACAGGTCGCTGCCGGTCAGCTGTCGCCCTCCGCCTCGGGCACGGCGTCGACGCCGGCCTCCTTGCGCTGCTGGTCGGTGATCGGGGCGGGCGCACCGGTCAACGGGTCGAACCCACCACCGGACTTCGGGAACGCGATCACGTCCCGGATCGAGTCCGAGCGGGTGAGCAGCGCGACGATGCGGTCCCACCCGAAGGCGATGCCGCCGTGCGGGGGGGCGCCGTAGGCGAACGCCTCGAGCAGGAACCCGAACTTCTCCTGCGCCTCCTCGGGGCCGATGCCCATGACGTCGAAGACGCGCTCCTGCACGTCCCGGCGGTGGATACGGATGGACCCCCCGCCGATCTCGTTGCCGTTGCACACGATGTCGTAGGCGTAGGCCAGCGCGTTGCCGGGGTCGGACTCGAACGTGTCGACCCACTCGGGGGTGGGTGAGGTGAACGCGTGGTGCACGGCCGTCCACGACCCGGACCCGACGGCCACGTCGTCGTCCTCACCGGTCGGCTTGAACAGGGGTGCGTCCACGACCCACACGAACGACCAGGCGTCCTGGTCGATCAGGCCTCCACGGCGCCCGATCTCCAGGCGTGCGGCACCCAGCAGGGCACGGGCCTCGGACGGGCGCCCGGCGGCGAAGAACACCGCGTCACCCGGTGCTGCGCCGACGGCCTCGACCAGGCCCGCACGCTCCTGCTCCGACAGGTTCTTGGCGACCGGCCCACCGAGCTCGCCGTCCTCCCCGACCGTGACGTACGCCAGGCCCTTGGCCCCGCGCTGCTTGGCCCACTCCTGCCAGGCGTCGAACCCCCGACGGGGAGTGGCCGCGCCACCCGGCTGGACGACGGCACCGACGTAGGGGGCCTGGAACACCCGGAACGGGGTGTCGGTGAAGTAGTCGGTCAGCTCCACGAGCTCCAGCCCGAAGCGCAGGTCGGGCTTGTCCGTGCCGTACCGGGTCATCGCCTCGGCGTAGGTGATCCGTGGGATCGGCGTGGGGATCGTGCACCCGATCAGGTCCCACAGCGAGACGAGGACCTCCTCGGCGACCTCGATGACGTCGTCCTGCTCCACGAAGCTCATCTCGACGTCGAGCTGGGTGAACTCCGGCTGCCGGTCGGCCCGGAAGTCCTCGTCCCGGTAGCAGCGGGCGATCTGGTAGTACCGCTCCATCCCGGCGACCATCAGCAGCTGCTTGAACAGCTGGGGGGACTGCGGCAGGGCGTACCACGAGCCCGGTGAGAGCCGCGCGGGCACCACGAAGTCCCGCGCACCCTCAGGCGTGGAGCGGGTCAGGGTGGGGGTCTCGACCTCGACGAAGTCGCGTGCGTCCAGGACCCGCCGGGCCGCCGCGTTGACCTTCGCGCGCAGGCGCATCGCCGCCGCGGGCGCGGGCCGGCGCAGGTCGAGGTAGCGGTGCTGAAGGCGGGCCTCCTCACCGACGGGCTCGTCGACCGCCGCCGAGACCTGGAACGGCAACGGCGCGGACTCGTTGAGGACCACCACCTGCTCGGCGACGACCTCGACCTCACCGGTCGCCAGGTTCGGGTTCTCGTTGCCCTCAGGTCGGCGCCCGACCTCACCGGTGACCTGCAGGACGTACTCGTTGCGCAGCCCGTGGGCGACGTCCTCGTCCCTGATGACGACCTGGGCGACCCCGGAGGCGTCCCGGAGGTCGATGAACGCCACGCCTCCGTGGTCTCGCCGGCGGTCGACCCACCCGCAGAGCGTCACGGTCTGGCCGATGTGCTCGGCTCGGAGCGAGCCGGACGTGTGGGTGCGGAGCACGGGGAGTCCTTCCGGGGACGAGCAGGTCGGGACGGGCGCCGCCTGACGACGGGCCCGGACGAGTCTAGTGGCCGGGACGAGGCCGCTCACCGCGCCCTACGGTAGGGACGTCCCCGCGCCGGGGACCGTCCGACGCGCACGAGGAGGCACGACCATGGCCCGGCAGATCGCCACGAACACCAGGGTGACTCGCCCGGAGCTGATCGAGTTCCTGCGGTCCCGGCACCGTGCGGTCCTCTCGACCCGACGACGGGACGGTGCGCCCCAGATGTCGCCCGTGACCTGCGGCCTGGACGACTCGGGACGGCTCGTCATCTCCACGTACCCCGAGCGCGCGAAGGCGGTGAACATCCGTCGCGACCCCGCGGTGAGCCTGTGCGTGGTGTCCGACGACTGGGACCCGTGGGTCCAGGTGGACGGCGTCGCCGAGGTGCTGGACCTGCCCGCGAGCCTGGAGCCGCTCGTGGAGTACTACCGGAACATCGCCGGCGAGCACCCCGACTGGGACGAGTTCCGCCGGGCGATGGCCGCGCAGGGCAAGTCGTTGATCCGGGTCACGATCGAGTCGTGGGGGCCCGTCGCGCAGGGTGGGTTCCCCGCCCGCTTCGCAGACGGCTGACGGACCGACCCGGCCGGGTCAGCCCACGTCCCCCGGGACGGCACGTGGCCACGTGTCCTCCTGGGGCGGGCTCCAGGTCGAGGCGTCGGCGTCGACCTGCTCACCCGACCGGATGTCCTTGACCTGGTCGGGCTCCCCCGGGAACCACACGAACGGGATGCCACGCCGGTCAGCGTGCCGGATCTGCTTGCCGAGCTTCGCGGCCGAGGGCGCCACCTCGCACGGGACACCCCGTGCCCGCAGACGGCCGGCGACCGCGTCAGAGACCGACCGGGAGCCCTCGTCGAGCACGGCGACCAGCACCGCGGATGGCACCTGCCGGGTCGCCACGGTGGCGCCCGAGCCGAGCAGCCGGGAGACCAGCCGGGAGACCCCGATCGACAGCCCCACCCCCGGGTACGTCGTCGACCCGTCCGTGGCCAGCGTGTCGTACCGCCCCCCGGAGCAGACCGACCCCAGACTCTCGTGACCCACCAGGAGCGTCTCGTAGACCGACCCGGTGTAGTAGTCCAGGCCGCGGGCGATCTTCAGATCGGCGTGCACCACCCCCGGCATGCGTGCCGCGGCGGCCGCGACCAGGGCACCGAGCTCCTCCAGACCCTGCGAGAGCAGGTCCCCGGTGGCGCCGTGCCGCGCGGCGAGCTCACCCACACGATCCACCACCGTCTCGTCGGAGCCGGTGAGGCCGGCCAGCTCGAGCATCGCGGCCGCCTGCGCGGGGTTCGCGCCGGCCTGGGTCCGCAGCAGCTCCCCGACGACGTCAGGACCCACCTTGTCGAGCTTGTCCACCGCGCGGAGCACGGCCTCGACGTCCTCCAGACCGACGCCGCGGCTGAAGCCCTCCATGACGCGCCGGTTGTTGACCCTCACCCGCACCGGGGGCACGCCCAGGGAACGCAGGTCTGTCAGGGCCTCGGCCATCACCAGCGGCAGCTCGACCTCGTGGTGGAACGGCAGGGCGCCCTGGCCCACCACGTCGATGTCGGCCTGGGTGAACTCCCGGAACCGGCCGTCCTGGGGCCTTTCCCCGCGCCACACCTTCTGGATCTGGTAGCGGCGGAACGGGAACGGGAGCCGGCCGGCGTTCTCCACGACGTACCGGGCGAGCGGCACCGTCAGGTCGAAGTGCAGGCCCAGGCGTGCGGCCTGCCCCTCCTGGTCGGGGTCCTCCTGCAACCGGCGCAGGACGTAGACCTCCTTGGACGTCTCGCCCTTGCTCACCAGCTGCTCGAGGGGCTCGACCGCGCGGGTCTCGACGTTCACGAACCCGTGCAGCTCGAACGTCCGGGCAAGACGGTCGAGCACCGCGCGCTCGACCACACGGTCGGCGGGCAGCCACTCGGGGAATCCGGACAACGGGGCGGGGCGGGCCATGGACGGTCCTCTCAGGGGACGGGGCAGGTGCGGGCACAGGGCAGGTGCGGGCACAGGGCAGTTGCGGGCACGGTCGGCACGGGAACCGCAGCGCTCACGTGCGACGGGCCAGGTACGGGTTGGTGGCGAACTCGACGTCGGAGCGGCTCCGGGGGCCGTGGCCGGGAAGCACCAGCGCGGGGCCCTCCCAGTCGGCGAACCTCCCCAGCGAGGCGGCCATCGCAGTCGGGTCCCCCCCGGGCAGGTCGGTGCGCCCGATGGTCCCGGCGAACAGCACGTCGCCGGTGAGCCAGACGTGCGTGAGGTCGTCCACGCGCCCGGCGTCCGCACCGCTGGCAGGTGGCAGAGCGCTGCCCGTCGCCGGCGCGTCGGCCACCACGTACACGGTCGATCCCCCGGTGTGCCCGGGCAGGTGGCGCGCCTGGACGGCTCCGTCGAGCAGTGGGAGCTCGGCGTCACCGTCGAAGGTCCGTACGTCACCCGGCGCCCGGTACGTCCCGAGCCCCGCGTGGTCGGCCATCTGCCGCAGCTGCTCCCCGAGCGGCCCGAGCGTCGTGAACGGCTCGTGGAACCGGGGCTCGTCCTCGCGGTGGACGAACACCGGGATCCCGTAGAGGTCGCCAAGTGCGGCGGCGTCCCACGTGTGGTCCACGTGGCCGTGGGTGACCGCGACCCCGCGCGGCGTCAGACCGTGCCGCCGGACGAGCTCCTCGACCTGGGGCGCCGCACCCGCACCCGGGTCCACGACCAGGCACCCGAGGGTCTCGTCGGCCAGGACGTGACAGCTGGCACCCAGCAGGGGTGCGACGACGGTCCAGATCAGCACCGAAGCAGCCTAGCGTCGCCGTCGAGGTGCGCTGCCCGACCGATCCGATACCGACCCGTGACGTCGGTGGGCGGTCGGGAGGCGACCGTCCCACCCCTGGTTGCCTAGACTGTGGCGGGCCCGGCAGCGCTGTCGGTGCGCCCCGGCGCGCCGGCAGCCGCAGACGAGACAGGAGCGCAGGTGTCGACCAGCAAGCGGGAGCGCGAGTACGCGCGCAAGCGCCACGAGAAGTGGGAGGCCCACCAGGCCGAGGCCCGAGCACGGTCCAGGCGCCGCTGGACGTTCGTGGGAGCGCTCGCCGGCGCTGTCGTCCTGGTCGGAGCGGTGGTGCTCGCCCTGCAGAACGGGGGCGCGGCACCTGCCGACGACCCCGAGGTCCCACCCGAGGACGCCCAGACCACCGCCGAGGCGCCCGACCCGGCCCTCGCCCAGGACCGCACCTGGCAGATCGACCTCACGACCACGGCCGGGGACCTCGTCCTCGAGCTGGACGGCGCGGCCGCACCGCAGGCGGTCGCGAGCTTCATCACCCTGGCCCAGGACGGCTACTTCACCGGGACGACCTGCCACCGCCTGACCGTCGAGGGCATCTTCGTCCTGCAGTGCGGGGATCCCACGGGCACCGGGACCGGCAACCCCGGGTACTTCTTCGGGCCGATCGAGAACGCGCCCGCGGACGACGTCTACCCCGCCGGGACCGTGGCCATGGCACGCGTCGGCGGCGACGGCGAGAGCATGGGCAGCCAGTTCTTCCTGGTGTACGCCGACTCCCAGATCCCCTCGGACGCCGCGGGCGGGTACAGCGTGTTCGGCCGCGTCGCGGAGGGGATGGACGTCCTGCAGGAGGTCGCCGAGGCCGGCATCGCCGAGGGAACCGACCAGACACCGGCCATCGAGGTCACGATCGAGGAAGTGGAGACGCAGTGAGCGACCAGCCGACAACGCAGGAGCCCGGCCACGACGAGGGCACCGGCGACACGTCGTCCGCTGCGCCGCCCAAGCCCGCCGCACCGCGGCCACGCCCGGTCCCACGGCCCACGGCCGTCCGTCCCGTCG
>NZ_AXCZ01000008.1 GCF_000767165.1 Cellulomonas bogoriensis 69B4 = DSM 16987 | reverse complement strand
GGCCCAGGTGCTCGGTGGCGGCGGGGGTGGCAAGGACGACGTGGCGCAGGGCGGTGGGACGGACACCGGTGCGATCCCCGCGGCGCTGGACGCGGTGCGCTCCGCGGTCGGGGGGGCCTGACCGGTGCAGGTGCTTCCCCGGGGTGCGCGCGTCGGAGTGGACGTGGGCACGGTCCGCGTCGGTGTCGCCGCGAGCGACCCCGACGGGATCGTGGCGCACCCTGTGGAAACGGTGGCGTGCGTCACCCCAGGTCCGCAGCGCCCCGATATCGCCCGGATCAGGGAGATCGTCGCCGAGCGGGACGCGGCCGTCGTCTACGTCGGTCTGCCGCGGCACCTCTCCGGCCGAGAGGGCTCGTCGTCGGCGCTGGCACGCACGTACGCTGTGGCCCTGGCCGGCGCCCTCGCGCCGGTGCCGGTCCGGTTGGTGGACGAGCGTCTGAGCACGGTCACCGCCCACCAGGCCCTCCACGCATCGGGGCGTGCGGGCCGCCGGCACCGTGGGGTGGTCGACCAGGCGGCGGCTGTGGTGATCCTGCAGGCGGCCGTCGACCAGGAGCGCAGCACGGGTGCACGCCCGGGCGAGCTCGTAGAACCAGCCGCGGGGGAACGGTGAGGAAGACCAGCCCGCGGGGCACGGGCACGCACCGGCTGTACCGGACAGGAAGGCACGACCGGATGGCAGGCATGAGGGCGACGGGACGACGGGAGACCAGGCGGTGAGCGACAGCTTCCTCGACGAGGTCATCCAGCCGAACCAGGTGTCTGCTCGCTCGGCCCGTCGGGCCCAGCGCGAGGAGCGGATGCGGCGCCGACGTCGCCGCCGTCGCCGCAACGTGCTGGCACTGGTGATCTCCCTCGGCCTGCTCGGCGGCATCGGGTACGGCGTCGTGACCTACGTGCTGCCGGTCCTGTCGGACTTCGGATCGCCCGGTGAGCAGCAGCTCCAGGACTACCCCGGCCCCGGCCACGGAAGTGTCGAGGTGAACATCCCGGCCGGTGCCACCGGCTCGGCCATGGCGCAGGCCCTGCACGACGCAGGGGTCGTGGCGAGCACCCGGGCGTTCACGACGGCGTTCGCCGCGAACCCGGACGCCGAGCGGATCCAGCCCGGCACCTACCGGCTGGCCCTGGAGATGCGGGGGCAGGACGCCGTCGCGGCCCTGCTGGAGTCGGCCAACCGTGTCCAGATGCGGGTCACGATCCCCGAGGGGCAGCGTGTCGAGCAGATCCTCGAGCGGTTGTCGTCGGTGACCGCGGTGCCCGTGGAGGAGTTCGAGGCCGCGATGGAGGACACCGAGGCGACCGGTCTGCCCGGTGCCGCGGACGGCAGCTACGAGGGCTGGTTGTTCCCGCTCACGTACGACTTCGAGCCCGGGACCGAGGCTGCCGAGATGATCGCGCAGCTCGTGGGGCAGACCGTCGCCGTCCTGGAGGAGCGGGAGGTGCCGGAGTCGGAGTGGGAGACGGTCCTGAACAAGGCGTCGTTGGTGGAGCGGGAGTCGCCGAACGCCGAGGCCAGCCCGATGATGGCGCGCGCGATCGAGAACCGGTTGGAGCAGGGGTGGCCGCTGCAGATCGATGCGGCCGTGGCCTACGGCCTGGACAAGTCCGGGATGGAGCTGACCCGCGCCGACATCAGCTCTGACGCGACCGACAACCCGTACAACACCTACGCCCACAACGGGCTGCCGCCCACGCCGATCGCCTCACCGGGGCTGGACTCCATCGAGGCCGTCCTGAACCCGGCCGACGGCCCGTGGATGTTCTGGGTGACGGTGAACCTGGACACGGGGGAGACGAAGTTCTCCGAGACCTACAGCGAGCACCAGCAGTACGTCGCCGAGCTCCGACGGTGGGAGGCGGAGAACCTGTGAGGCGCGCGGCCGTCCTCGGTCACCCGATCGCCCACTCGCTGTCGCCGGTCCTGCACCGGGCCGCCTACGAGGCGCTCGGGCTGGACGGCTGGCGGTACGAGGCCCTCGACGTGACCGAGGAGCAGCTGCCCGACGTGGTCGCAGGCCTCGACGCCACCTGGGCGGGGTTGAGCCTGACCATGCCGCTCAAGAAGACGGTCCTGGGGTTGCTGGACCACGTCGAGCCACTCGCCGAGGTCGTGGGGGCGGTCAACACGGTGCTGGTGCAGGCCGCGGCGGGTTCCGCACCTGTGCTGGTGGGCGCCAACACCGACGTGCACGGGGTGGTCGCCGCGCTGCGTGAAGGGCTGGGCCAGGACGTGCGCGTCGGATCGGCAGCCGTGATCGGGGCGGGCGCGACCGCGGCGTCGACGCTGGCCGCCCTGGCCGAGATGGGGTGCACCCGGCCCCTGGTGCTGGTGCGGTCGATGGCACGCGCCGGCGGGACGATGCGCGCAGCGCACCGGATGGGCGTCGAACCGGACTTCCGGATGATCAACCCCCAGAGGGTCATGACCGCCCTGACCGCCACCGACGTCGTGGTCTCGACCCTGCCCCCGCACGCGGCGGACGTCATCGCCACCGACCTGGGCGCCACAGGCGCCACCGTCCGCGGGGTGCTGCTGGACTGCGCGTACGACCCTCGCCCCACAGCCCTGGCCGCGGCGTGGACGCGAGCCGGTGGCACGACAGTGGGTGGGGAGCGCATGCTCCTGCACCAGGCGACCGAGCAGGTGCGTCTGATGACCGGTCGGACCGCACCGGTCCGGGTGATGTCAGACGCGCTGGTCCGGGTCCTTCAGGGTTGAACCGGCGCTGCCGATAGATCAGAGAGCACAGCCCCCTGCTGCTCTCGGGTCGCCCCGGGTGCGGCGCTGCCCCGGAAGGACACCTGTGAAGCAGCTCGGCGACATCCTCCTGGACGAAGGGCTCGTGACCGAGGGCCAGCTGATGGCCGCCCTGGACGAGTCCGCTGCACGGGGGGAGTCCCTGGGCCGGGTCCTGGTCGAGATCGGGATGCTGTCCGAGGCGCAGCTCGTGCGGGCGCTCTCGGCGCAGGTCGGCATGGAGTTCGTCGAGCTCGCCGAGTTCCCGGTGGACCGCGGCGCGGTCTCGCTGGTCCCCGGGTCGATGTGCCGGCGGCACATGGTCCTCCCGATCAGCATCCGTGAGGGTGCGGTGGTCCTGGCGATGGCCGACCCGGGGAACGTCCTGGCGGTCGACGACGTGCGGTCGGTCGCACGGATGCCCGTCCGCTCGGTGGTCGCGACCCACGACGACCTCGTGCAGGCCATCGACCGGCACTGCCGCGCCGACGACGAGATCGACAACCTCGCGTCGTCCTTCGAGGCCAACCAGGTCGAGGAGGAGATCGACTTCTCCCGCATCGGGGACTCGATCGAGGACGACGCGCCGATCGTCCGGTACGTGAACCTGCTGGTCACGCAGGCGATCCAGGACCGTGCCTCCGACATCCACATCGAGCCCACCGAGACCGACCTGCGGGTGCGGTACCGGATCGACGGTGTGCTGCACGAGATGCAGCGCTCACCCAAGCACATCACCGGTGGGGTCATCTCCCGGTTGAAGATCATGAGCGACATCGACATCGCCGAGCGGCGCAAGCCCCAGGACGGCCGCATGTCGATCACGCACAACGGCCGCAAGATCGACCTGCGTGTGGCGACGTTGCCCACGGTGTGGGGCGAGAAGGTCGTCATGCGAATCCTCGACAACTCGACAGCGAGCCTGGACCTGCGGGACCTGTCGTTCCTGGAGGACAACCTGGAGACGTACCGGGAGTCCTACGTCAAGCCCTACGGGATGATCCTGGTGACCGGGCCCACCGGGTCGGGCAAGTCCACGACCCTGTACGCGACCCTCAACGCGGTGTCCAGGCCCGAGATCAACGTCATCACCGTCGAGGACCCGGTCGAGTACCGGTTGCCGGGCATCAACCAGGTGCAGGTCAACCCGAAGGCCGGGCTCACGTTCGCCGCGGCCCTGCGGTCGATCCTCCGGTCCGACCCCGACGTGGTGCTCCTCGGTGAGATCCGTGACCACGAGACCGCCCAGATCGCGATCGAGGCGGCGCTGACCGGTCACCTGGTGCTCTCGACCCTGCACACCAACGACGCCCCGAGCGCGGTGACCCGTCTGGTGGAGATGGGCATCGAACCGTTCCTCGTGGGCTCGGCCCTGGACTGCATCGTCGCCCAGCGGCTCGCGCGGCGCCTGTGCAAGAAGTGCAAGGAGGAGTACGAGCCGTCCGAGACCGAGCTGGTCTCTGCCCGGTTCCCGTGGGAACCGGGGGAGGAGAAGCCCCGGCTGTTCCGGCCGGCGGGGTGCTCGGCGTGCTCGAAGACGGGGTACAAGGGTCGGCTCGCGATCCACGAGGTGATGCGCGTGACGGAGGAGGTCGAGCGGCACGCGGTCGCGCACTCCTCCTCGGCGGAGATCGGGGCGACCGCACGGGAGCAGGGCATGATCACCCTCCGCGACGACGGGTGGACCAAGGTGCTGCTCGGCGACACGTCGATCGAGGAGATCCTGCGGGTCATCGCCTGACGGGGCAGGCCAGGTTCCCTCAAGAGCACCCCCCAAGACGTCGATAGGTACGAACGGGAGCGTCCGGTCGCCGGGCGCACGACCGGAAGGCCCAGATGTGAACGACCAGTACCCAGCCGCGGGTGCACCGCGCCACAGCATGCAGGGTCCCGCCCAGGGCGGTGGCTCGGTGCCGTCACCGGCCCCGAGCCTCGCGTCGAGCGGCCCCGCCCGTCCGGAGCGCAACGCCCGCATCGGCATGGCGCAGATGGTGCGCGAGGGCGACGTCGACCTCGACGCGGCCCTGCGGGAGATGATCGAGCGTGGTGCGTCCGACCTGCACATGACGTCGGGCTCGCAGCCGATGATCCGCCTGGACGGTGCGCTGCAGCCGCTGGAGGACTTCCCGACCCTGTACCCGGACGCGTTGCAGCGCAGCCTGTACGCGGTCCTGAGCCAGAAGCAGCGGGAGACGTTCGAGGAGAAGCTCGAGCTGGACTTCGCGTACGCGGTGCGCGGCATCTCGCGGTTCCGCGTGAACATGTACAAGCAGCGTGACTCGGTGGGTGCGGCGTTCCGCATGATCCCTTACGAGATCCGACCCCTGGAACAGCTGGGTGTGCCGCCGTCGGTCGCGAACTTCGCCGGCCTGCCCCGTGGGCTCGTCCTGGTGACGGGCCCGACCGGGTCGGGCAAGTCCACGACCCTCGCGGCGATCATCGACCTGGCGAACCGGACGCGCAGCGACCACATCATGACGGTCGAGGACCCGATCGAGTTCCTGCACCGGCACAAGCGGTGCCTGGTGAACCAGCGTGAGGTGGGTGCCGACACCCACTCGTTCGCGGCGGCGCTCAAGCACGTCCTGCGCCAGGACCCGGACATCGTCCTGGTCGGTGAGATGCGTGACCTGGAGACGATCTCGGTGGCGCTGACCGCCGCCGAGACCGGCCACCTGGTGTTCGGGACCCTGCACACCCAGGACGCCGCCCAGACCGTCGACCGAGTCATCGACGTGTTCCCGGCCCACCAGCAGGATCAGATCCGCACGCAGCTCGCGGGCGCCCTGCAGGGCGTGATCTCCCAGACGCTGTGCAAGAAGGCCAACGGGACTGGGCGTGCGGTCGCCACCGAGGTCATGATCGCCACGCCCGGGATCAGGAACCTGATCCGTGAGGGCAAGACCCACCAGATCTACTCGGCGATGCAGGCCGGCGCCGGTCAGGGCATGCACTCCATGGACCAGCACCTGGCCGAGCTCGTGCGCTCCGGCAAGATCACCTACGAGACCGGGTTGGAGAAGTGCCACCACATGGAGGACTTCAACCGCCTGGTGGGACGCACCTCGCGGATGACCCAGGGCGCCGGCGGGATGGCCGAGCCCAAGACGGGGGTGGGCACTGAGGCCCTGCCGCCCCTCCCGCCCCCGATGCCCCCACGCCCGGCACCCACCCAGCAGGGTTACGGGCAACCTCAGCAGCAGCAGCCCGGGTACGGGGCACCGCAGCAACCGTACGGCGGGCCTCCGCCCGGGTACCCGCCGCAGCCGCCCCGGCCCGGGTACGGCCCGCCCAACGGTCAGGGAGGTGCGCGGTGAGCGCACGCACGTACGAGTACGCGGTCCGCGATCGCAGCGGCAAGATGGTCAAGGGCCGCATCGAGGCGGCCAACGAGGCCGCGGTCGCCAACCGGCTCAAGACCATGGGCATGGCGCCCCTGTCGATCTCCGAGGTCCAGAACACGGGCCTCAACCGCGAGATCTCGATCGCCGGCCTGGGGGAGCGGGTCACCCTGAAGGACCTGGCGGTCATGTCCCGGCAGATGGCGACGATGATCTCTGCGGGTCTGTCGCTGCTGCGGACGCTCGCGATCCTGGCGGAGCAGACGGAGAAGAAGCCGCTCGCCAAGGTCCTCGGCCAGGTCCGCAACGACGTGGAGACGGGGTCGGCGCTCTCGGACTCGATCGCCCGCCACAAGGACGTCTTCCCGCCCTTGATGATCAACATCATCAAGGCCGGTGAGATCGGCGGGTTCCTGGAGAAGGCGCTGCTCTCGGTCGCCGACAACTTCGAGGCCGAGGTCAAGCTGCGTGCCCAGATCAAGTCGGCGATGACCTACCCGGTGATGGTGTTCATCATGGCGATCCTGGCCGTGGTCGGGATGCTCCTGTTCATCGTGCCCGTGTTCGAGCAGATGTTCACCGACCTGGGTGGGGAGCTGCCGCTGCCCACCCAGGTGCTCGTGTTCCTGTCCGAGGCGATGCGGTACGTCGCCCCGGTGCTGCTGGTGGTCGTCGTGGCGTTCTCCATCTGGTGGAAGAAGCACAAGAACGACGACGCGGTCCGGTCGAAGAAGGACCCTTTCATGCTCCGGATACCGATCTTCGGTCCGCTGTTCCAGAAGGTCGCGATCGCACGCTTCACCCGGAACTTCGGGACGATGCTGGGGGCCGGTGTGCCCATCCTGCAGGCATTGGACATCGTGGGTGAGACGAGCGGCAACTGGACCATCGAGGTGGCCGTCAAGGACGTCCAGGACAACGTGCGTACAGGACAGTCGTTGTCGGCTCCGTTGGCGCAGCACGACGTGTTCCCGACGATGGTGGTCCAGATGGTCGCCACGGGTGAGGACTCGGGGTCGATGGAGACCATGCTGAACAAGATCTCCCAGTTCTACGACGAAGAGGTCCAGTCGACCACCGAGCAGCTGACGTCCCTGATCGAGCCCCTGATGATCGCGGTGCTCGGGACCATCATCGGCGCCATGATCATCGCCCTGTACATGCCGATCTTCTCCATCTTCGAACTGGTCCAGTGACCCGTACGGGTGACGGCAGCGGCCTCTGACTGGCCCGACCGGGTGAAACTTCGCAGGTGACGGCCGTCACGGCTCAAGGACCTCGAGAAGCCCCCCGATGTAGGGGGGGTAGGGCTCGACAGGGCTGCAGGGCCCGGTCGAGATCAACCATTGAATCTGCCATCGAAGGGGAGCATCTCGTGATCGCTCGCATGCACAAGACCATGGAGGAGAAGGACCGGGGTTTCACCCTGATCGAGCTCCTCGTCGTCATCATCATCATCGGCATCCTCGCCGCCATCGCCATCCCGGCGTTTCTGAACCAGCGCCAGAACGCCTGGGCCTCGCAGGTCGAGTCCGACGTCCGTAACGCCGCGATCGCCGCTGAGTCGTACGCCGTCAACAACAACGGCTCGTACTCGGGTCTTCCCTCGGAGACCACTGCTTCGGAGTGGAGCGACGCGGGCTTCAACACCACGCAGGACGTCACCGTCACGGCGAACGTCGCCTCGGACGGGAACTCGTTCACGCTGGTCGGCACCCACACGAGTCTTGACTCTGGTTCAAGGACCTTCACGTACGACAGCACCACGGGTGTCACGACGGACTCCGCTAACCCCTGATCCATTGTGACGTGGACCGGATGTGGGCGCCGTCGCGAGACGGTTCCCACATCCGGTCGCATGTTCGGGGGATTGATCAGACGTCGGAGCTAGTGGGGTTCCTGTGAGGGGAGTCGGTGACGTGGGAGCGATGCGGAAGCGGCTGTACCAGTCGTCCGACGAGGGGCTGACCCTGGTCGAGGTCATGGTGGCGATGTTCATCTTCGCCCTGGTCTCGTCGGGGGTCATCTACACGATGCTCTCGGTCATGACGATCGGGCGCGACTCCCGCGCCCGCCAGGTCGCGACCCACCTGGCCGCCGAGGCCGTGGACCGGGCGCGCGAGGAGGAGGACCTCTTCGACCTGCTCGACACGACGTACACGCGTGAGCTCAACGGTGACGTGTTCACCGTGAGCCGTTCCACGGCGTGGATCTCGGACCCGGACGAGGACATCGTCTGTGGCGGTGGTGGTGGCCAGCTGCGGTACAAGCGGGTCAACGTCGAGGTGTCGTGGGAGAACATGCGCGCCGGGAGCGTGCCTGCCCGCGCGGACACCGTCATCGACCCGAAGACCCGCATCAACGACCCCACCAGGGGGACGCTGCTGGTGTCGGTGCTCAACGGCGCCGGTGAGGGTGCCGGCGGCGTGACGGTGACGGCCCAGCGCACCAACGCGGCGGGGTCGCCGGTGGGCTCGGCGCTGCCGGCCGTCACCACCGATGCGCAGGGCTGTGCGTTCATCCTGCGGGTCGAGCCCGGCAGCTACCGGGTGTCCATCAGCAGGCCCGGCTACCGTGACGTGACCAACGTCGAGAACCCCACCACCTCGACCGCCGTGTCGGCCGGCACGAGCGCCTCGGTGTCCTTCAACTACGACGCCGCAGCCACGTACCGGGTCACCTACGCCGAGGGCGCCGAGCCGACCCCCAGCGTGGCGCGCACGATGCCCACGACCTTCCTCAGCACCTACGGGATCGTCGAGCCCACCGCGCCCACGGGCACCAACCCCCGCAACTTCAGCGCCTTCCCCTTCGCGTCCGGCTACGACGTGATCGCCGGCCGGTACCGTGCACCGATCGAGGGCGTGTCCGAAGGATGCCTGTCGCCTGATCCCGCTGCATGGCCGGGAGGGGCGCGCTCGGAGGCTCTTGCTGGAGGCCCGGGGGAGA
This sequence comes from Cellulomonas bogoriensis 69B4 = DSM 16987, assembly GCF_000767165.1. Classification (GTDB taxonomy): domain Bacteria; phylum Actinomycetota; class Actinomycetes; order Actinomycetales; family Cellulomonadaceae; genus Actinotalea; species Actinotalea bogoriensis. The sequence goes on along the minus strand of NZ_AXCZ01000008.1, from coordinate 28,169 downwards.
CCGTGACCGGCCCTGTCCGCACCGGCCTCGTCACCGTGACCGTCACGCCGGGCACCACCGGGAGCCGGTTCATCAGGGCGGTGTCCGTGGGCAGCCCGCCCCCCGGTACCGAGGACCCGGGCTGCTCCGAGGGGTACGAGTTCATCTTCAACCCGGCACCGATCGACGGGGACGGCAACGCGGTCCTGGCGCTGCCGTACGGCTCCTGGCAGCTGTACCGGGGCACGTCGTCCAACCCGTCGACCCTCATCACCTCCGGTCAGATGGCTCCCATGAGCCGGGGGACGGTCACCGGGAACGTCCTGACGCTCGACCCGAGGTCCTCATGAACGCAGCGATCGCACGGCTTCGTCGCGAGGACGCCGGGTTCGGCCTGCCCGAGCTCCTCATCTCGATCTTCCTGTTCTCGGTCGTGACCGCCCTGGTGCTCACCCTGGTCACCAACTTCTCGCGCTCCTTCACGCGGGAGCGCAGCGCGGTCGACTCCACGAACACTGCGGCGATCGGCATGAACGAGCTGACGCGTGTCATCCGTTCCGGGACCGAGATCAGGCAGGACGGCACCGACAACCTCCCGGTCCTGCTGGAGGCCCGTCCCGATGACATCACCCTGCACGCGTTTCTCGACACCGACTCGATGAACCCGAGACCCATCAAGGTCAGGTTCCGCATCGACGAGAACCGTCAGCTCATCGAGGAACGGTGGAACGCCGACGCGGGGTCGGCGCCCTACTGGACGTTCGGCTCGCCCACACGCCCGCCGGACTCCAGCAGGCCCGTCGCGCGCCAGATCCCGGAGGACTCCCCGGCGCTCTTCAGGTACCGGTCCAGCACCGTGTGCGCACCTGCGTCACCGAACTGCAACGTCCTCGCACCGCCCGCCGGCGGTGCCCTCAACCTGAACGCCCGGCAGCAGGTCGCGGTCATCGAGATCCGGCTGAACGTCCAGGCGGACCCGACCGGCCGGGCTGCGCCGGTGACCATCGAGAACCAGGTGGGTCTGCCGAACCTGGGCATCGACCGAGTGGGAGCAGCACTGTGACCGACCGAGCCAGGCGCCAGCGCACCGCCGACGGAGACGAGGGAATCGCCCTCGTGACGGTCATTGCCGTCACGGCGGTCCTCGCGATGCTCATCGTCACCGCCACGACGTTCGCGATCTCGACACAACGGAAGGCCAAGTCGGACCAGGACTGGCACGGTGCCCTCGCCGCGGCCTACGCCGGTATCGAGGAGTACCAGAGCCGACTCGCGAACGACACCAGCTACTTCGTGTTCGGCAACCCGGAGTCGGAGTACACCCAGGCGTCCGGATCGACCGTTCGCCTGCCCGACCAGGCGAACCCGGCGTTCGGTGTCGGCGAGGGTGGCCCGTGGGCCGAGGTCCCGGGGAGCGACGGTACCGCCCACTTCCGCTACGAGGTCGACAACTCCGACTACTACACGACCGGGACGCTGCGGGTGCGGGCAACCGGACGTGCCGACGGCAGCACGCGCACGGTGGTCGCCGACCTGCGTCAGCGGGGCTTCATCGAGTTCCTCTACTTCACCCAGTACGAGATCATCGATCCTGAGATCAGCGGCTCCGACCCGGCGGCCTGCAACCGGTACCGCTACGAAGGTCGCAGCACCGCCAACCCCCCGTCCGGATGCGGGACGATCAACTTCATCACCGCCGACGTGATCAACGGGCCCTTGCACACCAACGACGCGATGCAGGTCTCGGGGAACCCGACGTTCAACGGTTGGACGACGACCTCCTGGAACACGACCGGCACCCGCTACCACGGGTCCGGCTCGCCCAGCTTCACCCGGATGCCCGGCAACCAGCCCGCGTACCAGGCGCCGCTCGGGATGCCGCAGACGAACGCGGAGATCAAGCGTGAGACCAGGCCTGACATCCCCGATCTGGTCCCCCGCCCCGGGTGCCTGTACACGGGGCCGACCCGGATCACGTTCCACTCCGACGGGCGGGTGACCGTCCACTCCCCGTGGACGCGGTTCACGAGCCCATCCTCAGGTGTCAACAACTCCAGCTGTGGCACCCCGGGGCCCACGGGCCTGGGGTCCGCCGGCGGTCAGACGTTCACCCCGCCGGACAACAACGTCATGTTCGTCCAGAACGTTCCTGCCGACCCCACCGACGCGAACTACTGGGCGCCCGGCGCGCCGGGCACCCCGACCTGCCTGCCCGAGGACCGCACGTCGTCCTCCGGCCGCAACGCTGCAGGCAACCCCGTCGGGTTCCCGCTGCCCGGCGAGTACGTCGCCAACAGCGAGGTCTACGGGTGCCGCAACGGTGACGCCTTCGTCCAGGGCAACGTGAACGCGAAGCTCACCATCGCCGCCGAGAACTACATCTACGTCACCGGCGACGTCCGCTACGTCGACAGCAACGAGAGCATCCTGGGTCTCGTCGGTCAGAACGCCGTCTACGTCCACAACCCGGAGCGCCAGACGTTCTCCTCCAGCAGCGGGACGGCCGTCGTCGAGACCCGGGAGAACCAGACCGTGGCCCAGTCCCGGAGCCTCACCGGTGCGTCGTGGTGGTTGATCGTCCCGTCCGTCATGTCGGGCAACAACTGGGTGTGCAACCGGACGAGTGGTTCGGGAAACTCCGGCATCTACACGTGCGAACGGACCGGAACGGTCACGAGCTGGAACTTCGGTCGCAGCAACGAGATCCTCAACAACTCCCAGTACGTCAACCGTCGGATCGACGCTGCGATCCTCTCGGTGGCGCACACCTTCATGGTGCAGAACTACGACCGTGGCGGTAACCGCGGAACTCTCGAGATCAACGGTGCGATCGCACAGAAGTACCGGGGGACGGTCGGCACCGGCTCCGGCGGGGCCGTGGGCACCGGGTACGGCAAGAACTACAACTACGACCTGCGTTTTCAGCACGTCGCACCACCGAAGTTCCTCTCGCCGGTCACCACCACCTATGGCGTGACCGTCTGGGTCGAGGTCCGTCCGGTGATGAACGTCGACGGCAGCTACCGGTAGTCGACTGTCATGGAGGTCCTCGTCTACGTCCTGGTGGGGGTGGTCGGTCTCGCGATCGGGTCCTTCCTCAACGTCGTCATCTGGCGTGTACCGCGGGACCGGTCGGTGGTCCGTCCCCGCAGCAGCTGCCCGGGATGCGACGCGGAGATCGCCCCACGTGACAACGTGCCGGTCCTGTCGTGGCTGCTCCTGAAGGGCCGGTGCCGACACTGCGGCGCCAGGATCCCGGTGCGCTACCCGCTCGTCGAGCTCGCGACGGCCCTGGCCTTCGTGGCGTTGACCTGGGGTCTTGGCTTCCGACCGGATCTTCCCGCGTACCTGTACCTCGCTGCGGTGTCGATCGCCCTGGCGATGATCGACCTCGACGTGCACCGGCTCCCGGACAAGATCGTGCTGCCCTCCTACGTGGTCGCTGTCGTCGCCCTGTCTGCGGCTGCCCTCACCACCTCTGGCATCGGGTCGCTGCTGAGGGCGGCAGCCGCGGGTGCCATCCTCTTCATCGCGTACTTCGCCCTGGCGATGGCCTACCCGAAGGGCATGGGGTTCGGTGACGTGAAGCTCGCCGGACTCCTCGGTCTGTACCTCGGATGGGTCGGGTGGGGGGCCGTGGTGATTGGCGCCTTCAGCGCTTTTCTCCTCGGTGGGCTGTTCTCCATCGGTCTCATCCTCGCGCGCCGCGCCGGCCGCAAGTCAGGGATCCCGTTCGGTCCCTGGATGCTGGCCGGTGCATGGCTCGGTCTGACGGTCGGAGAAACGCTGTGGAGGGCGTACCTCGACCTCGTGCTGTGACATCGCCCCGTCAATCCCTCAAGACCACGGCACCGTCGCCCGATAGAACCACTGGACGCACACGAGGTTCGGAGGATCTGTGGGCAAGAAAGTGGTCGTCGGTCTCGACATCGGGACGACGCACGTGAGAGCGGCCGAGGTCGACCAGGGGTCAAGCCGGTCCGGCCCCACCCTGGTGCGCTACGGGCAGGTACCCCTCCCGCTCGGCGCGGTGAGGGACGGTGAGGTCGCCGAGCCCGAGACCGTGGCCAGCGCCCTGCGTCAGCTGTGGGCGCAGGCGAAGTTCGCCACCCGCGACGTCGTCATCGGGATCGGGAACCAGCGGGTCCTCGTCCGCGAGCTCGAGCTGCCCGCGATGCCCATCGCCCAGATCCGTTCCTCCCTGCCGTTCCAGGTCCAGGACATGCTCCCGGTGGCGGTCGAGGACGCACTGCTCGACTACTACCCCGTCTCGACCTACGCCGCCAACAACGGGCTCATGGCCAAGGGGCTGCTCGTCGCGGCGACCAAGGACACCGTCCAGGCCAACACCCTCGCCGTCGAGACCGCGGGCCTCCGGCCGGTGATGGTCGACCTGAACGCGTTCGCACTCGCCCGGGTCCAGGTCCACGGCGACCTCGCCGACCGCACGGTGGCACTGGTCGACATCGGCGCCCGGATCACCACCGTGGCCGTCGTCTCCGGAGGTCGACCCGAGTTCATCCGGATGCTGCCCTCGGGTGGTCAGGACGTCACCGACGCGGTGACCACCGCGATGAACATCGCTGTCTCCGAGGCCGAGCAGATCAAGCGGCAGGTCGGCGTCGGGTACCAGGTGACCCCTGAGCTGCAGGGCGCCGCGGAGGCGGTCAGCTCCGTGACCCGCTCGCTCATCGAGTCGGTGCGCAACACCTTCGTGTACTACGCGGGCAACCACCCCGGCTCCGCGGTGGAGATGGTGGTGCTCAGTGGCGGTGGAGCGCAGATGCCGGGGGTCGGGCAGTACCTCGCCAGCGCAGGCAGGGTCCCGGTCTCGATCGGGGAGCCCCTGGCCCAGTTCAGGGCCGGCCGGGCTGCGCCGACCGGCGAGGCGTGGGACGCCATCCAGCCCGAGTGCCCCATCGCCGTGGGCCTGGCGATGGGAGCCGTGGCATGAGCACCCCCAAGGGCGGGATCCTCCAAGGGGCCAGCGCCGTGCCGCAGGTCAACCTCCTCCCGGCCGAGATCCGGGCCTCACGTTCGCTGCGGACCCTCAAGCGGCTGCTCGCGCTGGCCCTGGTGGGCGTCGTGGTCGCCGCCGCCGTCGGGTTCGTCGGTTCGATGCTGTTCGCCCAGGCCGCCGAGCGCGAGCTCGAGGCCGAGCGTGCCGAGACCGCGCGCCTGATCGCCGAGCAGCGCCAGTACTCCGAGGTGCCCCGGGTGCTTGCCGACCTCGACGCGGCGACCCGCGCGCGCCTCCTCGGGTCCTCCACCGAGATCCTCTGGGCGGGCTATCTCGAGGACCTCATGACGGTGTCCCCCTCCGACGTGGCGTTCACGAGCATCCGCACCTCGGGGGCCACCCCCATGCAGCCCGGTGCGACGGTGTCCAACCCGCTGCACCAGCCCTCGGTCGTCACGCTCGAGTTCCAGGGCCACGCGCTGGAGCTGCCCGACGTGGCCCGCTGGGCCGAACAGCTCGAGAGCATCCCGGCGTTCCAGGACGCGTACGTCACGTTCACCGGACGCACCGAGGGCTCGTCCGGCCCGCTCGAGGGGATCGAGTACTACGACGTGACCGGATCGGTCCAGGTGACCGACGAGGCCTACGCGCGGCGCTTCGACGCCGTCGAGGAGGAGGACTGATGTCTGCCACCAAGCCCGGCCCGTGGATCGCCGGGGCCGTTGTCGGTGCCGTCCTCGTCCTGGTGCTCGCCTGGTTCGTCGGGATCGGCCCCCAGCTCCAGCGCGCAGGGACGGCGCTGGAGGAGATCGAGAGCACCCGACAGCAGAACGACATCCAGGCCCAGCGCCTGGCGACGTTGCGCCAGCAGTTCGAGGACCTCGACCTCTACCGGGCCGAGCTCGCCGCCATCCAGGAGCAGATCCCGCTCGACGACGGTGTCCCGGACCTCCTGCGTGAGCTGGACGACGCCGCGGACGGCGCAGGGGTCACCGTCCTCAACGTCACGCCCGGGCGCCCGGAGGAGTTCTTCGCCGCGACACCGCCGGAGGCAGCGCCGGCGGAGCCCGAGCCGGAGGGCGCCGAAGGGGACGAGGCCACGGAACCCGAGCCCGGAGCGACCGGGCCGGCGCCCGAGCAGGCTCCGCCCAGCGGCGGCGTCCAGGGTTTCGTCGCCATCCCCGTGCAGATCACCGTCGTCGGCACCTACGACGACACCGTCTCGTTCGTGGACTCGGTCCAGGAGGGGCTCACCCGGCTCTTCGTCGTGACCGGGTTGACGGTCACCGGGCAGGAGGAGGCCGAGGCGAGCGGGGGACGGCCGGCCACCGAGCACGGCGACGCCGAGACCATCATCGACGGGTTCGTGTACGTGCTCCAGAGCACCCCCGGCGGCGAGGTCGCCGAAGGTGACGGTGAGTCGGCGCCGTCCGAGGACGAGACCATCGCGAGCTGAACGCACCCGTCACCCGCAGGACCCACCCAGGCCCACGTCCGCTGCCCGGACGTGGGCCCCGGTGCATGCGGGGCGCGTGGGATGATCGGCGCATGCTGCGTTGGTTGACGTCGGGGGAGTCCCACGGTCAGGCCCTGGTGGGCATCCTCGAGGGCCTGCCGGCCGGGGTCGAGGTGACCACCGGTGACATCCAGGGGGCGTTGGCAAGGCGTCGGCTCGGGTACGGGCGGGGGGCCCGCATGTCGTTCGAGCAGGACGAGGTGCGGGTGCTGGCGGGCCTGCGTCACGGGGTGTCGCAGGGCGGCCCGATGGCCGTCGAGATCGGCAACACCGAGTGGCCCAAGTGGGTCGACGTCATGTCCGCCGACCCGGTGCCCCCGGAGCGGCTCCTGATCGACGCGGGCACCGGGGACGAGCGGGAGATCGCCCGCAACCGGCCCCTGACCCGACCCCGCCCCGGTCACGCCGACCTCGTGGGCATGCGCAAGTACGGGTTCGACGACGCCAGGCCCGTCCTGGAGCGTGCCTCCGCGCGGGAGACCGCCACCCGGGTCGCGCTCGGCACGGTCGCGGCACGGTTCCTCGAGCAGGCCGTCGGGGTGCGGTTCGTGTCCCACGTGGTGGCCATCGGTCCCGTGGGCAGCCCCGAGGACGCGGTGCTCCCCACCCCGGACGACGTGCCCGCCCTGGACGCCGACCCGGTGCGGTGCTTCCACGCCGCCACCTCGGCGGAGATGGTCGCCGAGATCGACCGGTGCCACAAGGACGGCGACACCCTCGGCGGGGTCGTGGAGGTCCTCGCCTACGGGGTGCCCACCGGCCTGGGAAGCTACACCCACTGGGACCGTCGCCTCGACGCCCGCCTGGCCGCCGCCCTCATGGGCGTCCAGGCCATCAAGGGCACCGAGGTCGGCGACGGGTTCCGCACCGCCGCCCGGCGCGGCTCGGCCGCCCACGACGAGATCGAGCGCGACCCCGTCACCGGGCGCATCCGCCGCCGCACCAACCGCGCCGGGGGCGTCGAGGGAGGCATGAGCAACGGTGAGGTCCTCAAGGTCCGCGCCGCCATGAAGCCGATCTCCACCGTGCCCAAGGCCCTGGACACCGTCGACGTCGCGACCGGCGACACCGCCCGCGCCATCCACCAACGCTCCGACGTGTGCGCCGTCCCCCCCGCCGCCGTCGTCGCCGAGGCGATGGTCGCGCTCGTCCTCGCCGACGCCGTCCTGGAGAAGTTCGGGGGGGACAGCGTCACCGAGGTCGCACGCAACCACCAGGCCTACCTCGCGTCCATCCCCGAGGCCCAGCGGTGACCACCACCCGTCCCCGCGCCGTCCTCATCGGGCCACCCGGCTCCGGCAAGTCCACCGTCGCCCGTGCCCTCGCCCACGCCCTGGATCTGCCCAGCCGCGACACCGACACCGACGTGGAGCACACCGCCGGCAAGCCCATCCACGAGATCTTCGTCGACGACGGCGAACCCGCCTTCCGGGAGCTCGAGCGCCGCGCCGTCAGCACCGCACTCACCGAGCACCCCGGCGTCCTGGCCCTCGGTGGGGGAGCGGTCCTCGACGCCGGCACCCAGGACGCGCTCCAGCAGTACCGGGCCGACGGCGGCACCGTCGTGTTCCTCGACGTGACCCTCACCCACGCCGCGCCCCGCGTCGGGTTCAACCAGTCACGCCCCCTGCTCGTCGGGAACCCCCGCGCGCAGTGGCAGGCACTCATGAACGCCCGACGCCCCCTCTACGAGCAGCTCGCCGACATCACCGTCCTCACCGACGACAAGCACCCCCAGCAGGTCGCCGCGCACCTCACCGACCACCTGCGCTGACCACCACGCGCACCACCACCACGCGCACCACCACCACGCGCACCACCACCAACCAGGGAGCGCCGATGCCGGCCGACACACCCCAGGCACCCACCGTCGTCCACGTCACCGGGGACCACCCCTACGACGTGGTCATCGGCGAGCAGCTCCTCGCCGAGCTGCCACCGCTGATCGGTGACGCGGCGAAGGTCCTCGTCATCCACCCCGGGGCCCTCACCGCCACCGCCGAGGCCGTCCGCGACGACCTCACCACCCACGGGTACCAGGTCGTGCTCGCCCAGGTCCCCGAGGCCGAGGAGTCCAAGACCGCCGAGGTCGCATCGTTCTGCTGGCAGGTCCTCGGCCAGTCCGAGTTCACCCGCACCGACGCGGTCCTCGGTCTGGGCGGGGGTGCGACCACCGATCTCGCCGGGTTCGTGGCCGCCACCTGGTTGCGGGGCGTCAAGGTCGTCCACGTCCCCACCACCCTGCTGGCGATGGTCGACGCCGCCGTCGGTGGGAAGACCGGCATCAACACCCCCGAGGGGAAGAACCTCGTCGGGGCGTTCCACCCACCGGCCGGTGTGCTGTGCGACCTGCGGACCCTGCAGACCCTGCCCGCCCACGACCGCACGGCCGGCCTCGCCGAGGTCGTCAAGTGCGGGTTCATCGCCGACGAGCGCATCCTCGAGCTCGTCGAGACCCACGCCGACGCCCTCACCGCCCCCGAGCTCACCGACCGGGCGCTCACCGTCCTGCGTGAGCTCGTCGAGAGGTCCGTGCAGGTCAAGGCCGACGTCGTCGGCAAGGACCTGCGCGAGTCCGGGCTCCGGGAGATCCTCAACTACGGGCACACCTTCGGGCACGCCGTCGAGCAGGTCGAACGCTACCGGTGGCGCCACGGCGCAGCCGTCGCGGTCGGCATGGTGTACGTCGCCGAGCTGGCGCGCCTCGCCGGACGCCTCGACGACGACACCGTCACCCGGCACCGCGACGTCTTGACCCGGCTCGGGCTGCCCACCACCTACCGGGGCGACCGGTGGGACCAGCTCCACACCGCGATGCGCCGCGACAAGAAGACCCGCGGCGACCTGCTCAGGTTCGTGGTCCTCGACGGCACCGGCCGGCCCGGGCGGCTCGAAGGACCCGACCCCGCCCTGCTGGCAGCCGCCTACGCCGAGGTGTCCACCGACCCCACCCCCGGCATCGGGATCGACCTGTGACCGCCCCCGCCACCCTGCCCGTGGTCGTCCTCAACGGCCCCAACCTCGCGCGCCTCGGGGTCCGCGAACCCGAGATCTACGGGATCATGACGCTCCAGGACATCGCCGACCGGTGCCGGACCTGGGGGCAAGAGCTCGACCTGGACGTCGACGTGCGCCAGACGGACGAGGAGTCCCAGCTCGTCGCCTGGCTCCACCAGGCCGTCGACACCCGCACCCACGTCGTCCTCAACCCCGCCGCCTTCACCCACTACTCCTACGCCCTGCGGGACGCCGCCGCACAGGTCACCACCAGCGGCCTCACCCTCATCGAGATCCACCTCAGCAACCCCGCCACCCGCGAGACGTTCCGCCACCACAGCGTCGTCGCCGGCGTGGCCACCGGAACCATCGCCGGCTTCGGGCACCTGTCCTACCGCCTGGCCCTCACAGCCCTCGCCACCACCCTTCTGAACAAGCCCTAGGGCTGGTCATGGGCTGAACAAATCGCTACGCTTGTCCCGTGTTCGTGATGACGATCGACCAGCGGGCCAGCAGGCGGCGCGGTGACCAGGTCGACCGGCTCCTGGGGTGGGCCGGGGCGCGGTTGTCCGCAGGCGCCCCCGGGATCGTGCGGGGGATCGAGAGGACCGTCGGCGACGAGGTCCAGGTCGTCCTCAACGACTCGGCGGCAGTCGTCGACACCGCACTGCGCGTCCTGCGGCTGTCCGGCTGGAGCGTCGGGATCGGCATCGGTCCCGTCGACCTCCCGCTGCCGGCCGAGACCCGTGCCGGGTCCGGCATCGCGTTCCTCCACGCACGCGACGCCGTCGAGCGTGCCAAGTCCCGTGCCCGGCCCGCGCCCCTGGCCGTCAGCACCACCGTCCCCGAGCTCGCCGACGACTGCGAGTCCGTCCTCACGCTCCTGGCCACCGTGATCAGCCGTCGCACCCCCGCGGGGTGGGCCGTCATCGACGAGCTCCACCGGGTGGACGTCCCCACCACCCAGGACGCCGTCGCCGGTCGCCTCGGCATCACCCAGCAGGCCGTCAGCCAGCGACTGCGCGCCGCCGCGTGGGCCGAGGAGCTCGCCGTCCGCCCCACCCTCGCGCGCCTGCTCGACGCAGCCGACGAGTCCGCCCACGCCACCGGGAGGCACTGATGGACATGCCCTGGGTCGTCCTCGTCACCCTGCTCACCCTCGCCCTCAGCGCGCTCGGCGGATGGCCGCTGACGGCACTCGTCCTGCGGGCCGCCGCACGCTCCGGCGACGCCGGCCGCCCGGACGAGGTCGACGAGCACCCCGACGAGGTGGACGAGCACGCCGATCATGGCCCGGACGGGGGAGCGGCGGCACGCCCGCCCGCACCGGTCGGCCCGGCACCCCTGCGCGGTGGCACGTGGATCGGCATCCTCGAACGGCTCGGGGTCACCGCGTGCGTGCTCGCCGGGTATCCCGCCGGGATCGCGTTCGTCGTCGCGGTCAAGGGTCTGGGGCGCTACCCCGAGCTGCGGGACCACCCCGGCACGTCCGAGCGGTTCGTCATCGGCACCTTCGCCTCCATGCTCTGGGCCGTCGCGGCCGGGGCGGTCGCGAGGCTGCTGATCGGCTGACGGCCGCTAGGATGGTCGGCGGTCCGCCCCCGGGGTGGGCACTGCGCCAGGCGCCCGCAGCGATGCAGGCCGACCTCGCCCGTCCCTGAACGCTCGACAGGAAGATCAGACGTGGCCTCCACCAACGACCTCAAGAACGGCACCGTGCTCAACCTGGACGGCCAGCTGTGGTCCGTCGTGGAGTTCCAGCACGTCAAGCCCGGCAAGGGCGGCGCGTTCGTCCGGACCAAGCTCAAGAACGTCCTGTCAGGCAAGGTCGTCGACAAGACCTTCAACGCGGGCACCAAGGTCGAGACCGCCAACGTCGACAAGCGCAGCATGCAGTACCTGTACAAGGACGGCGACGACTTCGTCTTCATGGACTCCTCGACGTACGACCAGATCACCGTCGCCGCCGCGACGGTCGGGGACGCGTCCAACTACCTCCTGGAGAGCCAGGACGTCATCGTCGCGACCCACGAGGGCAACCCCCTGTACGTCGAGATGCCGGCCTCGGTGGTCCTGGAGATCACCTACACCGAGCCGGGCCTGCAGGGTGACCGCTCCACCGGGGGTACCAAGCCTGCGACCGTCGAGACCGGTGCCGAGATCCAGGTGCCCCTGTTCCTCGAGGCCGGCACGCGGGTCAAGGTCGACACCCGTGACGGCTCCTACCTGGGTCGCGTGAACGACTGACGTGAGCGCCCGCAGGAAGGCCCGCAAGCGCGCCCTGGACGTCCTCTTCGAGGCCGACCAGCGGGGGACAGGTGCCCTCGAGCTGCTCGCGGCACGCATCGCCGAGCCCGGGACCGAGGCGCCGCTGCCCCAGTACTCCGTCGACATCGTCGAGGGCGTCCTGGGGCAGCAGGAACGCATCGACGAGGTGCTGTCCACCTACGCGCACGGCTGGACCCTGGACCGCATGCCCGCCGTGGACCGGGCAGCCCTGCGGATCGGCACCTGGGAGATCCTCTTCAACGACGACGTCCCGGACGCCGTGGCCGTCGACGAGGCCGTCGAGCTCACGCGCGCGCTGTCCACCGACGACTCCCCGGGCTACGTCAACGGCCTCCTGGGCCGGGTCGTGGACCTCAAGCCGACGCTGTCGACCTGAGGTCCCGCACGCTCCGCACCGCCTTCAGGTGACGGGCCGCGGGGGAGGTCTCGGCCGACGCCTCACGACGGCCCCGCACGGGCAGGCTCGCCCGCGGCCGGCCCAGCATGTGGCCCTGCACGGTCACCACACCCATCTCCACCAGTGCGGTGAGCTCCTCGGCGTTCTCCACGCCCTCGGCCACGACCTCCAGGCCGTGGGCCTCGGCCAGCGCGATGATCGCCCGCAGCACCGCTGCGCCTTCCGGTGTGCCGACGCCGTGGACGAACGTCCGGTCGATCTTGAGGACGTGCAGGGGCAGCTCACCGAGGCGTGACAGCGAGTTGTAGCCGGTGCCGAAGTCGTCCAGGGCGATCCGCACCCCACGGGCCGCCAGGGCGTTCAACGAGGCGCGCACGTGCGTCGCGTCGTACAGCAGCGCACTCTCGGTCACCTCGATCGTCAACCGGTCCCACGCGTCGGTGCCCCACGACTGCTCCACGTGGGTGACGAAGTCCGGCTCGTCGAGCTGGCGCGCCGCGACGTTCACCGCGACCGGCAGGTCGAAGTCCTCCATGCCGGCCCGCGCCGCCCGGAAGATCTGCCGTCCGATCTCCACGATCAGGCCGCTCTCCTCAGCGAACGGCAACCACTCCCCGGGTGGGCGCAGGCGCCCGTCCCGGCGCCACCGTGCCAGCACCTCCAGGCTCGTCACCTCGAGGGTCACCGCGTTGGTCAACGGCTGGAAGTGCGCGACGATCTCGTCCTCGTTCATGCCGGTCTCCAGCGCCCGTCGCAACGCGAGCTGCTCGGCGACCTTCGAGCGCAGGGCGGCGTCGTACAGGGCCACACCGGCGCGGGAGTTCTTGCCCTCGAGCATCGCCAGGTCCGCGTCCCGCAGCAGGCCGTCCGGGTCGACGACGTCACCGGGCTCCCACGCGGCCACGCCGATCGTCAGGGCGGGCCCGTTCACGACCGTCAACGGGGGGGAGTAGGACTCGCGGATGCGCCGTGCGAGCGAGGTGAGGGCGGCTTCGTCCTCGGCGCGCTCGATCACCAGGACGAACTCGTCGCCGCTGTGGCGGGCGAGGAACGCGTCCTCGCCGACGACCGACCGGATGTGGGACGCGGTGTGGACCAGCAGCTCGTCACCGCCGGAGTGCCCGTACCGCTCGTTGACGTGCTTGAGGCCCTCGATGTCGCAGAACAGGACCGCGACCCGGGTGCGCTCCACGTTGGCCTTCTCCAGGGCCCGCGTCAGGCGCCGGTCCAGGGAGTGGCGGTTCTGGACCTGGGTCAGGGAGTCGGTGAACGCGGCCTCGTTGAGCCTCGTGGTGAGCGTCTGGCGCTCCACCGCGCTGGAGACCACTCGCGCGAGGTCGCGCAGGAACGCCTGCTCGTCGGGGTCCAGGGGGCGCCCCTCCTCCGACCAGAACTCCGTGACCACGCGGTCACGGGCCAGGGGGCGCAGGGTGCCCTCGATCGTCGGGTCGTCCAGGACCGCCCGGCTCTCGTCGCGTGCCCGGGACAGGATCTGCTCCGGTGTGCGCAGGAACCACGCGGCGTTCGACACCGAGGCCAGGGCGTCCCGCATGCGTGCCCGCTGCTCGGCGTGCCGGCGCACGCCCGCGATCCGGTGCGTGGCCAGCACCTGCAGGCCCGCGACCAGAGGCAGCACCCACAGGCCCTTGAGCATCTCGGTGAGGGTGCTGGGCGGGGGGATGGACGAGGCGATCAGCATCGTGGAGGACAGCGACCCGGTGACGGCGACCACCGCGCCGACCCGGGACCACGGGATGGCGCGGGCGACCGAGGCGACGTACACCCCGACGACGGCCACCGGCAGCAGGTCCACGGTCGTGGCCAGGGGGCCGTACACGGGAACGCCCCCGACGATCTGGTGGGCGTAGACCAGGTCCGTCCCCAACCACAGGCCGGCGGCGACCAGGTACCAGGCCGTCGTGCCCACCACCAGGGGGCGGACGCTGGGGCCCGAGCTGTAGGCGTGGATCGCCGGAAGGCTCAGGACGACCGCCGCACCCAGTGCGAGGAAGCGGAGGAACAGCAACGTCTCGGTGGCGGCCCCGTCGGGGACGACCGCGGCGAGGCCGTTGGTCAGGGGCACGAGCGCGAGCACCGCGGTCCACACCAGGCTCCACGAGGCGCCGGAGCGGCGCAGCTCACCCCGCCACCACCCGAGGTGGAGCATGCACAGGCCCGCGACGGCGCCCGCGACGACCAGCTGGGCGATCGTCAGCGCTGGGGGGACGAAACCGGTCACAGCGGAAGTATCGGCTGCTGCGGCGCGGAAGTTGAGGAGCAGTTCACGGGTTTCTCGTGTCGGTCGTGGGGCCAGGTCCGTGCGGGGGCCTGCCGGGTGCTGGGGTGTGCCCCGGAGGGTGGGTCGCGCGTGTCGTCGTGCGAGGTCGAGAGTACCTGCCGGTGGCCCGACCGGCCCGGGTCGTGGGCTAGGGTGTGGACCGTCAGACATCCTTTAAGGCCCGTCCGGTGAGGCGGGGAAGGAGGTCGCCAGATGTCATCTGGCCCTGCCGTGCCCTTCTCAGGCGCTCCGAGCAGCCCTGAGCCCCCTGGACCCCCTGCCGGGCGCACCGCGCCGATCGGTGGTGCCGAGGTCCTCACCGCACCGGAGATCACCCGCGCGCTCACCCGGATAGCGCACGAGGTCCTCGAACGGAACAAGGGCGGGCAGCAGCTGGTCCTCCTCGGGATCCCCACGCGCGGGCTGCCCCTGGCCCGGCGCCTGGCACGCAAGATCGCCGAGGTCGAGCCCGACCTGGACGCCGACGCCCTGGTCGGCTCGCTCGACGTCACGATGTACCGGGACGACCTGCACCGCCAGCCCACCCGCACGCTGGGCTCCACCGACCTCCCGCCCGGGGGGGTGGACGACCAGGTCGTGGTCCTCGTCGACGACGTCCTGTTCTCCGGCAGGACGATCCGGGCGGCACTCGACGCGCTCAACGACCTCGGGCGTCCCCGTGCCGTCCAGCTCGCGGTGCTGGTGGACCGCGGGCACCGTGAGCTGCCGATCCGGGCCGACTTCGTCGGGAAGAACCTTCCGACGTCCCTGGCCGAGCGGGTGCAGGTGCGCGTGGCCGAGATCGACGAGGTCGACTCGGTCCGCATCGACGGCGCCGGGCTGGCGGAGGACTGATGCGACACCTGCTGAGCGCAGCCGACCTGGACCGTGCCCAGGCGGTGGAGGTCCTCGACGCTGCCGCGCGGATGGCCGCAACCCAGTCCCGGGAGATCAAGAAGCTGCCCACCCTGCGGGGCCGCACCGTGGTCAACCTCTTCTTCGAGGACTCCACGCGGACCCGCATCTCGTTCGAGACCGCCGCCAAGCGCCTGTCCGCCGACGTGATCAACTTCTCGGCGAAGGGGTCGAGCCTGTCGAAGGGCGAGTCCCTGAAGGACACCGCCCAGACCCTCCAGGCCATGGGCGCCGACGCGGTCGTCGTGCGGCACCCGGCCTCGGGGGCGCCGCACCGGCTCGCGCACGCCGGGTGGGTCGGGACGTCGGTCGTCAACGCCGGTGACGGCACCCACCAGCACCCCACCCAGGCGCTGCTCGACGCGTTCACGATCCGACGCCACCTGAAGGCGGACACCGCCCACCCGGAGGCCATCGGCAACGACCTGGACGGCGTGACCGTCGTGATCGTGGGCGACGTCCTGCACTCCCGGGTCGCGCGCTCCAACGTGCAGCTCCTGCACACCCTGGGTGCCCGGGTCGTCATCGTCGCACCGCCGACGCTCGTGCCCGTGGGCGCGCACACGTGGCCGTGCGAGATCGCGTACGACCTCGACCAGGCACTCGTCGACCACCAGCCGGACGCCGTCATGATGCTCCGGGTGCAACGGGAGAGGATGGGCAGCGGTGGAGCGTCCGCCGGGCCGGGGTTCTTCCCCAGCCCCCTGGAGTACACCCGGTCCTACGGTCTGGACGCCCGGCGTCTGCGCATGCTCAGCGAGCGCGCGATCGTCCTGCACCCGGGGCCGATGAACCGCGGGCTGGAGATCTCGGCGGAGGCCGCCGACTCGCCCCGCGCGGTGATCCTCGAGCAGGTCGCCAACGGGGTCGCCGTCCGGATGGCTGTGCTGTACCTGCTGCTCGCCAAGGAGAGGGAGACGCTGGCATGACGACGAGGTACCTGCTCCAGGGCGTGCGCCCCTATGGTGAGGACGCCACCGACGTCCTGGTCGAGGAGGGCCGCATCGCCGCGCTCGGCGCGGGCGCCCGCGACGCCCGGGACGCCCAGGTCGTGGACGGGGCCGGTCTGGTGGCCCTCCCCGGGCTGGTCGACCTGCACGCCCACCTGCGCGAGCCGGGGCGTGAGGACGCCGAGACCGTGCTCTCCGGCACGCGTGCGGCGGCGCTGGGTGGTTTCACCTCCGTCCATGCGATGGCGAACACCAGTCCGGTCGCCGACACCGCGGGAGTCGTGGAGCAGGTGTGGCGGCTGGGGCGGGACGCAGGCTGGGCCGACGTCCACCCCGTGGGTGCCGTCAGCCACGGGCTCGCCGGCACCCAGCTCGCCGAGCTGGGGGCGATGGCTGCGTCCGCCGCGCGGGTGCGGGTGTTCTCCGACGACGGGATGTGCGTCCACGACCCGGTGCTGATGCGTCGTGCGCTGGAGTACGTCAAGACCGTCGACGGCGTGATCGCCCAGCACGCGCAGGAGCCCCGCCTCACGCAGGGTTCGCAGATGCACGAGGGCGTGGTCTCCGCCGAGGTCGGGCTGGCGGGGTGGCCGGCGGTCGCCGAGGAGGCGATCGTGGCCCGTGACGTCCTGCTCGCCGAGCACGTCGGGTCACGGCTGCACGTGCTGCACCTGTCGACAGCCGGGTCGGTCGAGATCGTGCGCTGGGCCAAGGAACGCGGGATCGACGTCACCGCCGAGGCCACGCCCCACCACCTGATCCTCACCGACGAGCTGGCCCGTACCTACGACCCGATCTTCAAGGTGAACCCCCCGCTGCGGACGCAGGCCGACGTGGAGGCGCTGCGGGCCGGGCTCGCCGACGGGACCATCGACACCGTCGGCACCGACCACGCCCCGCACCCCCGCGAGGACAAGGACTGCGAGTGGGCGGCTGCGGCGTTCGGCATGACCGGGCTCGAGACGGCCCTGGGGATCATCAGCACCGTCATGGTCAGGTCCGGTCGCATGACCTGGCGGGACGTGGCCCGCGTCATGTCCCAGGCGCCGGCCCGCATCGCCCGCATCGACGCGGGCGACCGCCCGCAGGGTCGTCCCCTGGAGGTCGGCGAACCGGCGAACATCACCCTGGTGGCACCCGACGAGGCGTGGGTCGTGGAACCGGCGCACATGGTCAGCTCGAGCACCAACACCCCCTACGGCGGACACGAGCTGGTCGGGCGGGTCCGGGCGACGTTCCTGCGGGGACGGCCCACCGTCCTGGACGGGCGCCTCGTGGAGGCCACCCCGGCCGGAGCCGCACGGTGATCCCGCTCGGTTGGGCCGTGCTTCTGCTCGGTGCGGTGTTCGCCGGGTCGTTGTGGGCGATGCGCAGCGGCTGGCGCCGACGGGAGGCACGTACCGCTGCGGCGGTCCCCGCACCGCCACCGGTCCCCACGGGCCTGGGTGAGCCCCTCCACGGGCCCGTGGACGTCACCTACGTGACGTCCACCACGGCGGGGGACCGGTACGACCGCGTCGTCGCCCACGACCTGGGCGCCACCGCCCCCGCGACCGTCGAGGTGCACCCCGTCGGGGTGCACCTGGCCCGCTCCTCCGTCCCCGACCTGTTCGTCCCACGGGAGCAGATCGTCTCCGTCGGCACGGCCGCGGGGATGGTGGGCAAGTACCCGGGGCGCGGCAGGCTCCTGGTCCTGACCTGGCGCACGGCATCTGACGGGCCCGCGATCGACACCGGGCTGCACACGCCCAGCTCCCACGACCGCGCGGCCCTCGCCGAGGCGCTCGCCGCCCTCATCACCCCTGCGCCCGCACCACTGCCAGAGGAGCAGTCATGACCCAGACACCCGCACTCCTCGTCCTGGAGGACGGCCGGACCTTCACCGGCCAGGCGTACGGCGCCACCGGCTCGACCGTCGGGGAGATCGTCTTCAACACCGGGATGACCGGCTACCAGGAGACGCTGACCGACCCCTCGTACCACCGCCAGATCGTCGTCATGACCGCGCCCCACATCGGGAACACCGGCATCAACGACGAGGACCCCGAGTCGACCCGCATCTGGGTCGCGGGGTACGTAGTGCGCGACCCCGCGATCCGCCCCAGCAGCTGGCGCTCGCGCCGCACCCTCGACGCCGGGCTGGAGGCCGAGGGCGTCGTCGGGATCAGTGGGATCGACACCCGCGCGCTGACCCGCCACCTGCGCGAGCGCGGCGTGATGCGGGCCGGGATCTTCTCGGGCGAGGCGCTCGTGGACGACGCCGGGCGTCGGCGCACCGACGTGGAGCTCCTCGACCAGGTGACCGCAGCCGCGCCGATGAGTGGTGCGGACCTCGCCGGTGAGGTGACCGTGGCCGAGCCGTACGTCGTGGAGCCCGTCCGTGGTCCGGTCAGCGCCGCGGAGCCCGTGGCGACCGTCGTCGCCATCGATCTGGGGATCAAGTCGATGACCCCCCAGCGGCTCGCCGAGCGGGGCGTACGCACCCACGTCCTGCCGGCGCGAGCCACCGCCGAGGAGGTCCTCGCGCTGGAGCCGGACGGGGTGTTCTTCTCCAACGGGCCCGGCGACCCGTCCGCGGCGGTGCACGAGATCGGTCTGCTCCGCGAGGTCCTGGACCGACGGATCCCGTTCTTCGGGATCTGCTACGGCAACCAGCTGCTCGGCCGGGCCCTCGGGTTCGGCACGTACAAGCTCACGTACGGCCACCGCGGGGTGAACCAGCCGGTCCTGGACCGCCGCACGCGCAAGGTCGAGATCACGGCGCACAACCACGGGTTCGCCGTCGACGCCCCGCTGGACGGCGAGACGGTCGCGCCGTTCGGGGACGGCAGGTACGGGCGGGTCACCGTGTCGCACGTGGCGCTGAACGACGACGTCGTCGAAGGCCTGGAGTGCCTGGACCTGCCTGCCTTCTCCGTGCAGTACCACCCCGAGGCCGCGGCCGGCCCGCACGACGCCGGGTACCTGTTCGACCGCTTCGTCGAGCTCATGACCACCGGGACCGTGCCCGACCGTGCCACCGGCGCCACCGGCGCCACCACCACCGAGGAGAGCACCACCGATGCCCCGTCGCACTGACATCTCCAGCGTCCTGGTGATCGGCTCCGGGCCGATCGTCATCGGTCAGGCCGCGGAGTTCGACTACTCCGGGACCCAGGCGTGCCGTGTGCTGCGTGCCGAGGGCCTGCGGGTGATCCTGGTGAACTCCAACCCGGCGACGATCATGACCGACCCGGAGTTCGCGGACGCCACGTACATCGAGCCGATCACCCCTGACGTCGTCGAGTCGATCATCGCCAAGGAGCGGCCCGACGCGATCCTGCCGACGCTGGGCGGGCAGACCGCCCTCAACGCGGCGATCGCGCTGGACGAGGCCGGGGTCCTGGAGCGCTACGGGGTCGAGATGATCGGGGTGAACACGGCCTCGATCCACCTGGCCGAGGACCGGCAGGCGTTCAAGGAGGTCGTGGAGCGTTGCGGCGCCGAGAGCGCCCGCAGCGTTATCGCCCACAGCCTGGACGAGGTGCTGGCCGCCGCCGACGACCTGGGCTACCCGTTGGTGGTCCGCCCGTCGTTCACCATGGGCGGTCTGGGATCGGGAATCGCCTACGACGAGGGCGAGCTGCGCCGGATCGCGGGTGCGGGGCTGCACTACTCGCCGACCACCGAGGTGCTCCTGGAGGAGTCCATCCTGGGCTGGAAGGAGTACGAGCTCGAGCTGATGCGCGACTGCGCCGACAACGTCGTGGTCGTGTGCTCCATCGAGAACGTGGACCCCGTGGGGGTGCACACCGGCGACTCGATCACCGTCGCACCGTCCCTGACCCTGACCGACCGCGAGTACCAGCGTCTGCGTGACATCGGCATCGCCGTGATCCGTGAGGTCGGGGTGGACACCGGCGGCTGCAACATCCAGTTCGCCATCGAGCCCGACACCGGGCGCGTGGTCGTCATCGAGATGAACCCGCGGGTCTCCCGCTCCAGCGCACTGGCCTCGAAGGCGACGGGCTTCCCGATCGCGAAGATCGCCGCTCGCCTGGCGATCGGTTACACCCTCGACGAGATCCCCAACGACATCACCGGCTCCACGCCCGCGTCGTTCGAGCCGTCGCTGGACTACGTCGTGGTGAAGGTGCCGCGGTTCGCCTTCGAGAAGTTCCCGTCGGCCGACGCGACCCTCACCACCACCATGAAGTCCGTCGGTGAGGCGATGGCCATGGGCCGCAACTTCGCCGAGGCGCTCGGCAAGGCGATGCGGTCCATCGACCGCGCGGGCTCGGTGTTCCACTGGCAGGGTCCGGTGCCCGCGGGTGAGGAGCTCGAGAAGGTCCTGGGGACGATCTCGACCCCCACCGAGGGCCGTCTGATCGCCGTGCAGCAGGCCTTGCGGTCGGTCGGTACCGAGGGCGGGACCACGGTTGAGGACGTCTACGCGCGCACGGGCATCGACCCGTGGTTCCTGGACCAGGTCGTGCTGATCAACCAGGTCGCCGACGAGGTCGCCACCGCACCCGAGCTGGGTGCGGAGCTGCTGCGCCGCGCCAAGCGGCACGGGTTGTCCGACGCGCAGGTGGGCAGCCTCCGTGGGCTCACCGAGGAGACCGTGCGCCAGGTCCGTCACGCGCTGGGCCTGCGACCGGTGTACAAGACGGTGGACACGTGCGCGGCCGAGTTCGCCGCCCAGACCCCGTACCACTACTCCTCCTACGACGAGGAGACCGAGGTCGAGCCACGGGACCGCCCGGCCGTCCTCATCCTGGGTTCCGGCCCCAACCGGATCGGCCAGGGGATCGAGTTCGACTACTCGTGCGTGCACGCGGCGCTGGCGCTGCGCGGGGAGTACGAGACCGTCATGGTCAACTGCAACCCCGAGACGGTGTCCACCGACTACGACACCTCCGACCGGCTGTACTTCGAGCCGTTGACGTTCGAGGACGTCCTGGAGGTCTACCAGGCCGAGCTCGCCGTGGGGCCCGTCGCCGGCATCATCGTGCAGCTCGGCGGGCAGACCCCCCTGTCGCTGGCCCGACGCCTGGAGGCGGCCGGCCTGCCGATCCTGGGCACGCCCCCCGCGGCGATCGACGCCGCGGAGGACCGCGGCGAGTTCGGACGGGTGCTGGGGGAGGCGGGTCTGCCCGCACCGGCGTTCGGCACGGTGCGGACGCTCGAGGAGGCCACCACGGTCGCCCGGCACATCGGGTACCCCGTCCTGGTGCGACCCTCGTACGTGCTGGGTGGCCGCGGCATGGAGATCGTGTACTCCGACGGGCAGCTCGCCGAGTACGTCGAGCGGGCCCTGCAGGGCGCGGCGGACGCCGGTCACCCCGGCCAGATCCCCCCGCTGCTGATCGACCGCTTCCTCGACGACGCGATCGAGCTCGACGTGGACGCCCTGTACGACGGCACCGACCTGTACCTCGGTGGGGTCATGGAGCACATCGAGGAGGCCGGCATCCACTCCGGGGACTCGGCGTGCGTCCTGCCGCCGGTCACGGTCTCGACCTCAGAGCTGGAGCGCATCCGCACCTCGACCGAGGCGATCGCCCGGGGCGTGGGCGTGCGAGGGCTCCTGAACGTCCAGTACGCGCTGGTCAGCGACGTGCTCTACGTGCTCGAGGCCAACCCCCGCGCCTCGCGGACGGTGCCGTTCGTCGCCAAGGCGACGGGCGTGCCGTTGGCGAAGGCCGCGGCGCTGGTGATGGCGGGCCACTCGATCGCCGAGCTGCGCGACCAGGGCATCCTGCCCGCCGAGGGCGACGGCGGGACCCTGGGGCTCGACGCCCCGATCGCGGTCAAGGAGGCGGTCATGCCCTTCAAGCGGTTCCGCACAGCGACCGGGAGCGTCGTCGACACGGTGCTCGGTCCGGAGATGCGGTCCACGGGTGAGGTCATGGGGTTCGACACCGACTTCCCCAGCGCGTTCGCCAAGTCCCAGGCCGCGGCGTTCGGGGGACTCCCGACCTCGGGCCGGGTCTTCATCTCCGTGGCCGATCGCGACAAGCGCGCCATCACCTTCCCGGTGAAGCGGCTCGCCGAGCTCGGCTTCGAGATCCTCGCCACCGCCGGCACGGCCGCCGTGCTCCGCCGCAACGGCATCACGTCCCGGGTGGTGCGCAAGTACTCCCAGGGAGCGGGCCCGGACGGGGAACCGACGATCGTGGACCTGATCGTCGCGGGCGAGGTCGACATGGTCGTCAACACCCCCTCCGGTCAGGGGGCGCGGGCGGACGGGTACGAGATCCGGACCGCGACCGTCTCGGCGGACAAGGCGATCGTCACGACGGTCCAGCAGCTCGCGGCCGCCGTCCAGGGCATCGAGTCGCTCCGATCGGGTTCGTTCGGCGTGCGCAGCCTCCAGGACCACACCCTCGAGCTACGGGCCGGCGGCACCGACCGGCCGGTGCCTGCGTCGTGACGGGCCCCGGCCCGGTGGGGTTCGGGGAGAGGCTCCACCGGGCGATGGCGGCCCACGGGCCGCTGTGCGTGGGCATCGACCCCCACCCGCAGCTGCTGGACCGGTGGGGCCTGGAGGACGACGCCCAGGGCCTGGAGACGTTCTCGATGACGGTCGTCGAGGCCCTGACCGGGCACGTGGCCGCGCTCAAGCCGCAGGCCGCGTTCTTCGAACGTCACGGCTCCCGCGGGGTCGCGGTCCTGGAGCGGGTCCTGGAGGCCGCGGGGGAGGGCGGGACCCAGGTGGTCCTGGACGCCAAGCGCGGCGACATCGGTTCCACCATGGCCGGGTACGCCGACGCCTACCTGCGTCGGGGGTCACCGGCGTCGTGCGACGCCCTCACGGTCTCGCCCTACCTCGGCTTCGGCTCCCTCGGCCCGGTCCTGGAGGCGGCATCCGCCTCGGGGCGGGGCGTGTTCGTCCTGGCCCTGACCTCCAACCCCGAGGGGGCGCGTGTGCAGCACGCGCGCCTCGACGACGGGGTCTCGGTAGCCGGGGAGGTCGCGCGGGCCGCAGCAGCCCTCAACGCCGCTGAGCGGGCACGTACCGGCGCGGGCCTCGGCTCGACCGGGCTCGTGGTCGGCGCGACCGTCGGCTCCGCCGCCCGGGACCTCGGCCTGGCCCTGGAGGACCTCCAGGGCCCCGTGCTCGCCCCGGGTGTCGGTGCGCAGGGCGCGGGACGGGCCGAGCTGGTGGACGTGTTCGGCGCGGCGCGCCGGTTCGTCCTGGCCTCCAGCTCCCGTGCGGTCCTGGGCGCGGGACCGGCTCCGCAGGCGCTCCTGGACGCTGCGCGCACCGCCGCGGACGAGGTCGGCGCGGCGCTGGCCTGACCAGGGATGTCTGCTCGCGTTGCTTATGACCGCACTTGGTCGCTAGGTTCATCCCGACCGCCACTGCCCCTCTGCGAAGAAGGTGACCCCGCGTGGCTCTACCCCCGTTGACGCCCGAGCAGCGTGCTGCTGCACTCGAGAAGGCCGCTGCCGCGCGCCAGGCCCGTGCTGAGGTGAAGAACCGTCTGAAGTACTCCCAGGGCTCCCTGGCCGAGGTCATCGAGCAGGGCAAGACCGATGACGTGATCGGCAAGCTCAAGGTCTCCGCGCTCCTGGAGTCCTTGCCCGGTGTGGGCAAGGTCAAGGCGCGCGCGATCATGGCGGAGATCGGCATCTCCGAGACCCGCCGCCTCCGGGGCCTCGGCCCCCACCAGGCGCAGGCTCTTGTCGAGCGCTTCGGCTGACTCGCCCACCACACCCGGTGACCGCCCCGGCCGTCGAGCCGGCGCGGTCACCGGCGACGGCACCAGCGCTGCCCGGTTGACGGTCCTGGCCGGTCCGACGGCGGTCGGCAAGGGCACCGTGTCGGCCGACCTGCGTGCCCGCTACCCCGAGGTGTGGTTGTCGGTCTCGGCCACCACACGCGAACCTCGTCCGGGTGAGGTCGACGGCGTGCACTACTGGTTCGTCGGCCCGGAGTCGTTCGCACGCATGGTCGCCCAGGGGGAGCTCCTGGAGTGGGCGGTCGTGCACGGGCGCAACTCCTACGGCACGCCCCGCCAACCGGTCGTGGACCGCCTCGCGGCGGGGCAGCCCGCCCTGCTCGAGATCGACCTCGCCGGAGCCCGTCAGGTGCGGCACGCAATGCCCGAGGCGCGATTCGTGTTCCTCGCGCCGCCCAGCTGGGAGGAGCTCGAACGCCGACTCGTGGGCCGCGGAACCGAGGACGAGGCCGAGCGTGCCCGCCGGTTGGCCACCGCCGAGGTCGAGCTCGCGGCGGCCGCGGAGTTCGACCACGTGATCGTCAACGACGTGGTCGAACGCGCCACCGACGAGCTGGTCGAGGTCATGGGTCTGCCGAGGCGGTAGGATCTGACCAGGCCACGCGCGTCCTGCGTCCGTGGCGTCACCGGAGCGGCGGGAACCCGAGGGTGTCCCGGTCCGGCTCCGTCCCCGAGCCAACACATGGAGTGAAGATGTCCGGAACCGTGGCGGCACCCGAGGGGATCACCGACCCGCCCATCGACGAGCTGCTCGCCGCAGCCGACTCGAAGTACGCCCTGGTGATCTACTCGGCCAAGCGCGCGCGTCAGATCAACGCCTACTACTCCCAGCTGAACGAGGGGCTCCTGGAGTACGTCGGGCCCCTCGTCGAGGCCCGGCACCAGGAGAAGGCGCTGTCCATCGCGATGCGTGAGATCAACTCGGGCCTGCTGACGGTCAAGCCGACCGACGCCTGATCCCGTGCGCGTCCTGCTCGGGGTGGGCGGCGGGATCGCCGCCTACAAGTCGGCGATCCTCCTGCGGCTGCTCACCGAGTCCGGGCACGACGTGCGCGTGGTACCCACGGCCGCGTCCCTGGAGTTCGTCGGGCGCGCCACGTGGGAAGCGCTGTCGGGGAAGCCGGCGACCAGCGAGGTGTTCGAGGACGTCCCGTCCGTCGAGCACGTCCGGCTCGGCAAGACCGCCGACCTCGTGGTCGTCGCACCGGCCACCGCCGACCTGCTCGCCAGGGCCGCGACCGGCCGGGCGGACGACCTCCTGACCGCGGCGCTGCTGACGGCCCGCTGCCCGGTGCTGATGGCCCCGGCCATGCACACCGAGATGTGGGAGCACCCCGCGACCCGGGAGAACGTCGCGACCCTGCGTTCCCGTGGGGTCACGGTGCTGGACCCGGCTCACGGCAGGCTCACAGGGGCCGACACCGGTCCCGGTCGGCTTCCCGAGCCCGAGGACATCGCGTCCGCGGCTCTGGCCCTGCTCGACCCGCCGGAACCTGCACCGAGGGTGTCCCGGGGCGGGGACCTGGACGGGCGGGTGGTGGTGGTCTCGGCCGGCGGCACCCGCGAGCCGCTGGACCCGGTGCGGTTCATCGGTAACCGCTCGACCGGCATGCAGGGAATCGCACTGGCTCGTGCCGCGCACGAGCGGGGCGCCCAGGTGGTGCTGGTGGCGGCGAACGTCCCGGCAGCGCGGCAGGAGGAGGCCCCGGGTCTGTCGGTCCTCGACGTCGAGACGACCGCCGAGCTGCGCGCAGCGGTCCGGGAGCACGCGCGCGCCGCCGACGTCGTGGTGATGGCGGCCGCGGTCGCGGACTTCCGGCCCACCTCCGTCGCCGCTCACAAGATCAAGCGCGAGGGCGTCAGCGAGCAGACCGTCACGTTGACGGCCAACCCGGACGTCCTGGCCGAGCTCGCGCGCGACCGGCTCCGCGCCGGGCAGGTGGTCGTCGGGTTCGCGGCCGAGACCGGTGACGTCACGACGTCGGTGCTCGAGCACGGTCGGGCCAAGGCTCGACGCAAGGGCGCGGACCTGCTCGCGGTCAACGAGGTCGGTGACGGCAAGGGGTTCGGCACCCCTGACAACGCCGTCACCTTCCTCGACCGCGACGGGCGCGAGGTCGGTGCCGCGGACGGCACCAAGGTCGCGGTGGCGCACGCCCTGTGGGACGTCGTCGTGAGGCTCGCACCCCTGGCGGGACACACCGTCAGGGCCCAGGACTGACGCCCGCTGAGCCCGTCGCGGACGGGGCCGTGCCGGGTCCGGCTAGGCTGCGGACATGACTTCTCCCGGCCTGCGCCTGTTCACCTCCGAGTCGGTGACCGAAGGGCATCCGGACAAGGTCTGCGACCAGATCTCCGACGGGATCCTCGACGCGATCCTCGCCCAGGACACCCGGGCCCGCGTCGCCGTCGAGACGATGGTGACCACCGGCCTGGTGCACGTCGCCGGTGAGGTCACCACGTCGGCGTACGTGGAGATCCCCCAGGTGGTGCGGGACACCCTGAACCGGATCGGGTACACCTCGTCCACGATCGGCTTCGACGCGCACTCGTGCGGGGTGTCGGTCTCGATCGGCCAGCAGTCCCCGGACATCGCCGCCGGCGTCGACACCGCCTGGGAGGCGCGCCAGGGTGCGGACGTCGATCCCCTGGACGCCCAGGGCGCCGGAGACCAGGGCCTGATGTTCGGGTACGCCTGCGACGACACCCCCTCGCTGATGCCGCTGCCGATCTGGATCGCGCACCGGTTGTCCGAGCGGCTCGCGACCGTCCGCAAGGAAGGTGTCCTGGACTACCTGCGGCCCGACGGCAAGACGCAGGTGACCATCGGGTACGACGGCGACCGGCCGGTGCGGGTCGACACCGTCGTGGTGTCCACCCAGCACGACCCGGGTGTGCGCCTGGACGCGACGCTCGCCCCGGACGTCGCCGAGACGGTCGTCTCCCCGGTGCTCGCCGAGCTCGACCTGGACACCACCGGGTACCGGCTCCTGGTCAACCCCACCGGCCAGTTCGTCATCGGCGGGCCCCAGGGCGACGCCGGCCTGACCGGGCGCAAGATCATCGTCGACACCTACGGCGGCATGGCCCGGCACGGTGGTGGTGCGTTCTCGGGCAAGGACCCGTCGAAGGTCGACAGGTCGGCCGCGTACGCGATGCGCTGGGTCGCCAAGAACGTCGTCGCCGCAGGGCTCGCGTCGCGGTGCGAGGTCCAGGTCGCCTACGCGATCGGCGCCGCCCACCCGGTCGGTCTGTACGTGGAGACCTTCGGGACCGAGACGGTGCCCGTGGAGCGCCTGCGGGACGCCATCCAGGAGGTCTTCGACCTGCGGCCGGCTGCGATCGTCCGGGACCTGGACCTGCTGCGGCCCGTCTACGCCCGCACCGCCACCTACGGGCACTTCGGGCGCGAGCTCGCGGACTTCACCTGGGAGCGCACCGACCGCGTCGTGGACCTGCACTCCGCGCTCTCCTGACCTCCGGTCTCCGGCCGTCCAGCGACGTGGATCCTGACGCGGGCCCTTGGCCGTGGGGGCGCTGCGGGGGCGTGGGCGCCACGTGATGGGATGTCGAGGGTGAGCACGCCCGACCCCCAGCCGAGCCTGCTCGACGTGCCGGTCCCGGCTCGCAGGCGCCGTGCGCGCCCGGCGGTGCCGCCCGCCGAACGGCGCCCGGTGGCGGTCGTCGCCGTCGACCGGTCCAGCCCGCACCTGGACCGCCCGTTCGAGTACCTCGTGCCGGCCCCCGCCGACGAGGCCGCACGGCCGGGGTGCCGGGTGCGGGTGAGGTTCGGCCACCAGGACCTCGACGGGTACCTGATCGAACGACGGGACCACCCTGAGCACGACGGGACGCTCCAGCCCCTGCGTCGTGTCGTCTCGGACGAGCAGGTCCTCACGCCCACCGTCCTGGACCTCTGCCGCCGCGTCGCGCGACGGTGGGCGGGGACGTTGCCCGACGTGCTGCGCCTGGCGGTGCCACCTCGGCACGCCCGCACCGAGAAGGAGCAGTGGGCCCCGGGACATGCCGGTGACGACGCCGCCCCGTCGTCGGGCGGGCGTGCACCGCTGACCCCCGAGCACCTGGCCGCATGGGCGCCGTACCCGCACGGGGCGGCGTACCTGAGGAGGGTGGCTGCCGGCGAGGCGCCGCGCGCGGTCT
>NZ_AXCZ01000106.1 GCF_000767165.1 Cellulomonas bogoriensis 69B4 = DSM 16987 | reverse complement strand
CTCGGGTGCCGCAGGCTCGGGTTCCGCGGGCTCGGGTGCCGCACGCTCGGGCTCGGGTGGCGCCGTCGCCGCCTGGTCGGGTTCGCGCCGCTCGCCTGCGAGGTCGTCTGCCGGGGGGCCCGGGACCTCCGTGACGGCCTGACGGGACTGACGGCGGGACCGCTCACCGTTGGTGTGCGCCGGTGCCGTCGCACCCCGGCGCGCCTGACGCTCCACGGCGCGCAGCTCGACACCCACCGCACCCGCCCGCACCGTCCCGGACAGCACCGGCAGGTGGTCACCGCCCGGCGCCCCGGGCGCACGGACAGCCACGGTCCACACGTCCTCGACGGTCTCCTCGGTCCAGGTCGCCACCCGGTCACCGGTCACGACCCTGCGGCCGGCGGCCGACACGAGCACCACCTCGACGTCCCCCCGCACGACGACCCTGACCTCCCGGCTCCCGACCGCCACCAGGGCGAACGGCGGCATCGCAGCGATCCCACCGGCGAGCAGGACCTGGAGCTGGTCGGTGAGGGTGCCTCCGCCACGCAGGGAGGCCCACACCTCCTGCACGGCCGCCAACGGCACCCCGGGCGGCAGCATCACGACGCTGCCGTCGGTCACGACGGCGTACCAGTCACCGGGGGCGTACGTGGGCACGATCATGGGTTCACCTCGGGTCGGGTACCGGACGGAAGAGTGACGCCGTCGACCGCCTCGTCCCACTGCCCGGGAGCCTGGGACGTGGACGTCTCCGGTCGGTCCACGGCGCGCAACGTGACGTCGGTGTCGACGGCGCTCCTGGCGACGGCGACGTCGACGACGACGGCCGTGACGTTGTCGCGTCCACCGGCGGCGAGCGCCCGGTCGACGAGGTCCTGGGCGGCCAGCTGCGGGTCCGGCACCGTCCGCAGCACCCCGGCGACGACGTCCTCGTGGACCTCGGACGTGAGCCCGTCGGAGCAGATCAGCAACCGGTCGGCAGGCCCGGCCGGGATGAGCCAGTAGTCGGGGTCCGGTTCGGTCTCCGTGCCCACGGCGCGCGTCACGACGTTGCGCTGCGGATGGCGGCGCGCCTGCACGGGGCCGATCTCGCCCGCGTCGATGAGCTCCTGGACGACCGAGTGGTCGACGCTGATCTGTTCCATCTCGCCCTCGGCCCACCTGTACACGCGGGAGTCACCGATGTTGAACACCAGCCAGTACGCGCCACCCTCATGAGCGGCGATCGCGGCGCCCGCCACCGTGGTCCCGGCGGTGCTGCCGACCTGGACCGCCTCGCGCAGCCGGGCGGCGCTGCGCGCGAAGCACGCGTGCACGTCGTCCGGCGTCGCCGACGCCCTGCCGGCCAGGTGCGAGAACTCCTCCACGACGATCCGTGAGGCCACGTCACCGGCGGCGTGCCCACCCATCCCGTCGGCCACGAGGAACACCGGGGGGTAGGCCAGCAGCGAGTCCTCGTTGAGGGCACGGACGTGACCACGGTCGGTCGCTGATCCCCAAGAGGTACGCACCGCACCCCCTCTCCGCTCTGGCGGTCGGGGCACTCGCACCGACCGGGCTGCACCCTCGACATCGATCATCGGCGCGTGCCGGGGCCGACATGAGCGCGGCCACGACGACGGGCGTCAGGAGGCGCGGTCGACCAGCGCCTCGGCGAACGACACCAAGGAGTCCTTGACCGCCCCCGCAGGAAGGGTACCCAGCGAAGCGACCGCAGCCCGGGACCAATCCCCAGCCCGGTCCCGGGTCTGCTCCACCACGGGGTGCTCGCGCAGGTCGGCGACCACGTGGGCCAGCACGTCGTCGTCGGACAGGTCGGCGTCCAGCCGGGACGCCAGGTCCACGTCCCGGGCCGTGGCTCCCGGTGCGGCCGCACGGGCCCGCAGCAGCAGCGCGGGCATCGTCGGGACGCCCTCGCGCAGGTCGGTTCCGGGGGTCTTGCCGGTCTCCGAGGGGTCCGAGGAGAGATCGATCACGTCATCGGCCAGCTGGAACGCCACGCCCAGCTTCTCGCCGTACTCCACCAACGTGGTCACGACGTCCGGCCGGCAACCGGCGAACATCGCGCCGAACCGCGCCGACGTCGCGATCAACGAACCCGTCTTGTCCGACAGGACCTGGATGTAGTGGTCGACGGGGTCCTCGTCGTCACGGGGGCCGACCGTCTCGTGCAGCTGGCCGAGGCAGAGCCGCTCGAAGGTGGCGGCCTGGATCCGCACCGCCTCCGGGCCGAGCCCGGCCACCACCGCCGAGGCCCGGGCGAACAGCAGGTCGCCGGTGAGGATCGCGACGTGATTGCCCCACACCTCGTGCGCCGACGGGGCGCCACGGCGCACCGGCGCCGAGTCCATGACGTCGTCGTGGTACAGCGTGGCCAGGTGCGTCAGCTCGACCACGACCGCGGCGTCGATCACCTCGGGGCGGCGCCCCTCGCCCAGCTGGGCGGCCAGGAGCGTCAGCAACGGCCGCAGCCGCTTGCCGCCGGCGTTCACCAGGTGCCGGGAGGCCGAGTCGGCCAGCACGTCGGTGTGCGCGACCGCGTCACGCAGACGCTCCTCGACGAGGTCCAGGCGCGCCTGGAGCAGCTCGGCGAGGGCCGCGTCGGGAACCGGGACGGTGGTCACGGGATGAAGACCGCCACGTCCCCGAGTGCGTCGAGCACCGGTCCCGGCACCACACCGAGAGCCACGGTGGCTACGGCGGCGACACCGATCGCCACCTGCGAGAGCCCGTCGGTCCGCACCACGGTGGTCGTGGGTGCGTCCGGGCCCGCCGGCTCGGTGAAGAACATCAGCACGACCAGACGGACGTAGAAGAACACCGCCGCGGCCGAGGCCAGCACACCGACGACCACCAGCCACCACAGCCCGCCCTCGACCGCGGCCGAGAACACCGTGAACTTCCCGATGAACCCCGCGGTCAGGGGGATGCCGGCGAACGAGAGCAGGAACAGCACGAACGAACCTGCGAGCACGGGGTGCCGCCGCCCGAGGCCGGCCCACTGGCTCAGGTGCGTGGCCTCGGCCACGACCGCGCCACCGGGCCCGGCGTTCACCTCACGCACCAGCGCGACCACGGCGAACGCGCCGATCGTGGCCAGGCCGTACACGAGCAGGTAGAACAGCACCGAGGTGATGCCGCTCTGGGTGAGCGCCACCACACCGACCAGGATGAAG
Organism: Cellulomonas bogoriensis 69B4 = DSM 16987; assembly: GCF_000767165.1. Classification (GTDB taxonomy): domain Bacteria; phylum Actinomycetota; class Actinomycetes; order Actinomycetales; family Cellulomonadaceae; genus Actinotalea; species Actinotalea bogoriensis. The sequence goes on along the minus strand of NZ_AXCZ01000106.1, from coordinate 5,925 downwards.
CCGGCGTGGGCGACCGAGGAGTACCCGAGCATCCGCTTGACGTCGGTCTGCACGATCGCCGCGACGGTACCGACGACCATGGTCAGCGCCGCGACGCCCCACAGGACCGGCATGACGTCCCACTCCAGCCCGGGCATCACCACGTAGACCAGGCGCAGCATCGCGCCGAACGCCGCAATCTTGGTGCAGGCCGCCATGAAACCGGTGATCGGAGTGGGCGAGCCCTGGTAGACGTCCGGCGTCCAGGCGTGGAACGGCACGGCCCCGACCTTGAACAGCAGACCCACGAGCACCAGGACCGAACCGGCGATCAGCAGCGGGTCCAGACCGGTCACGGACCCCACGGCGACGGTGATGTCGGACAGGCGCACCGAACCGGCGAACCCGTACAGCAGCGCGGCGCCGAACAGGAAGAACGCCGAGGCGAACGCCCCGAGCATGAAGTACTTGAGGGAGGCCTCCTGGCTGAGCAGGCGGCGACGCCGGGCCATGCCCGCGAGCAGGTACAGCGGCAGAGACAGGACCTCGAGCGCGACGAACAGGGTCAGCAGGTCACCGGCGGCCGGGAAGATCATCATGCCGCCGAGGGAGAAGAGCACCAGCGGGAAGATCTCCGTCTGGGCCAGGCCCCGTCGGCGCGCGACCTCCTCGTAGTCCGAGCCCGGGACGGCTGCCGCCGAGGGTGCGAACGCGTCCTCACCGGTCTCGGTGCGGTCGGCGATCACCAGCAGGCCCACCAGACCCAGGGCCGCGACGACTCCCTGCAGGGCCAGTGCCGGCCCGTCGAGGACCATCGAGCCGCCCAGGACCACCGTGCCGCCGTCGGCGACCGTCTGGGGCCACAGGGCGGCCACGGCGACGATCGCCGCCGCCGTACCGCCCAGGGCGAGCACGAGCTGCAGGGGGCGGCGGAGCCGCTGCGGGGCGAACGCCTCGACGAGCACCCCGACGACACCGGCGCCGAGCACCAGGATCACCGGAAGCAGCTGCGCCCAGGCGATCTCGGGCGCCACGAACTGCGCGGTCACTGGTCACTCCCGTCATCGATGGTGCTGGTACTGGTGTAGGCCGGTTCCACGTCCTGCACACCCACGAGCTCCATGGCCTGCTCGGCGGGCTCCCGCAGGAGGTCCAGCGCCGGGGCCGGGTAGAAGCCGAGGGCGAGCATGAGGCCCAGGAGCGGTGCGACGACGACCTTCTCCCGGAGCGAGAGGTCGGGCGTGGTCGCCAAGCCGTCCCGCACCGGGCCGGTGAAGACCCGCTGGTAGGTGAGCAGCACGTACAGGGCTGCCAGCACCACGCCCAGAGCTGCGACGACCGCCGCCGGGCGGTTCGCCCCGAACGTGCCCACGAGCACGAGGAACTCGCTGACGAACGTCGACAGGCCCGGCAGGGACAGCGCCGAGAGCCCGGCGACCAGGAACGTCCCGGCCAGGACCGGGACGACCTTCTGCAGGCCGCCGAAGTCCGCGATCCGCTGCGAGCCGCGCCGTGCGACCAGGAACCCGGCCAGCAGGAACAGCGCGCCCGTGGAGAGCCCGTGGTTGACCATGTAGAACGAGGCGCCCTGGATGCTGACCGAGGTGAAGGCGAAGATCCCCAGCACGATGAAGCCGAAGTGGCTGACCGAGGTGTAGGCGATCAGACGCATCAGGTCCGTCTGGCCGATCGCCAGCAGCGCCCCGTAGATGATCGAGATCAGCGCCAGCACGATGATCACCGGAGCTGCCCACCGGGATGCCTCGGGGAACAGCGGCAGGCAGAGGGTGAGCATGCCGAACGTGCCGACCTTGTCCAGCACACCGACAAGCAGCACCGACGTGCCGGCAGGGGCCTGCTCGGCGGTGTCGGGCAGCCAGGTGTGCACCGGCCACATCGGGGCCTTGATCGCGAAGGCGAGGAAGAACGCCAAGAAGATCAGGCGTTCGGTGGTGGTCGACATCTGGGTGCCGATCAGGTTCTCGACCAGGAACCCCTGCGGTCCCCCGGGGCCGTTGAGGTAGAGCGCGATGACACCCGCGAGCATGACGAGGCCACCGGCGAGCGAGAACAGCAGGAACTTGACGGCCGCGTAGCGCCGACGCAGGCCGCCGAACGCCCCCACCATGAAGTAGACGGGGATGAGCATGGCCTCGAACACGACGTAGAACAGGAACACGTCGCGCGCCGCGAAGATCGCGACCATGCAGGCCTCGAGGACCAGCACGAGCGCCATGTAGTGCCGGATGCGGTCGCCACCGAGCACCGCGGCCCGGCCCGTCGCCGGGGCGTCCGGGTGCTCCCGCCACGCCGCCAGCAGGACCAGCGGCACGAGCACCACCGAGAGCAGCACGAGGGCGAGCCCGACACCGTCGACGCCCAGCGCGTAGCTGGCACCGATCGCGGGGATCCACTCGGTCTGCTCACGTAGCTGGTGGGTGCCGGCGGTGGACACGTCGAACGTCGAGGTCGCCACTGCCGCGAGGGCGAGGACCACCAACGAGAACGCGACCGCGACCGGCCGGGCGAACCGGCGCAGCGCCGACGGGAGCGCCCACAGCACGGCGGCGCCCACGAGGGGCACCACGATCAGCGTGGTGAGCCAGGGGAAGGTCTGATCCTGCATGTGTGGTGTCTCTTCCCCTCAGATCCGGAAGGCCAGGACGACCGCGGTGAGCACCACGACCCCCGCGACCATGGTGGACGCGTAGGACCGCACGTACCCGTTCTGTACCTTGCGCACGAGCTCGCCGGAGCCCCCCACCAGTCGCGCGAGCCCGGTGAACGTCCCGTCGACGACCTGACGGTCCCCGAAGACCAGCGACCGGGTCAGGTACTGACCGGGTCGCATCAGCAACGTCTCGTTGACCTCGTCCTGGTACAGGTCCCGGCGCGCGGCCCGGGTCAGCACAGACCCGCGGGGTGCCACGACCGCGACCGGCGCGGCGGCGTACTGGCGCCAGGCCAGGAACGCGCCGAGGAGGACCAGGAGCAGGGTCGCGCCGATGATCACCGGGATGGGCAGCACCGGGTCGGGGTGCTCGGTGTACCCGAGCACCGGGTCGAGCCAGCGCTCGAACGCGTTGCCGAAGGCCAGCACCCCACCGAGGGCCACCGACCCCACGGCCAAGATGATCATCGGCCACATCATGAGCGCCGGGGACTCGTGCGGGTCCTGCACCGGCTCGTCCACGGTCTCCGTCTGCGAGACCCGGTGACCGGGCCACCGCTGAGTGCCGTGGAAGGTCATGAAGAAGAGCCTGGACATGTAGAACGCGGTGATCCCGGCACCCAGCAGTGCGACCGTGCCGAAGACCCACGGCTGCCAGCCCTCGCCGCTGGCGGTGGCGAACGCGGACTCGATGATCAGGTCCTTGCTCCAGAAGCCCGAGAAGGGCGGGATACCCAGGATGGCCAGCCACCCGGCCGCGAACGTGATCCACGTGATCTTCATGTACCGGCGCAGGCCCCCGAAGCGACGCATGTCGACCTCGTTGTGCATGCCGTGCATGACCGAACCCGCACCCAGGAACATCCCGGCCTTGAAGAACCCGTGGGTGATCAGGTGGAAGATCGCGAAGGCGTAGCCGATGGGCCCCAGGCCCGCCGCCAGCATCATGTACCCGATCTGGGACATGGTCGACGCGGCCAGCGTCTTCTTGATGTCGTCCTTCGCGCAGCCGATCACCGCACCGAAGAGGAGCGTGAACGCACCGACGATCGCCACCACCAGCAGGGCCGTGGGTGCCCCGGCGTACACCGGCGCGGACCGCACGACCAGGTACACGCCCGCGGTCACCATGGTCGCGGCGTGGATGAGCGCCGAGACGGGCGTCGGGCCCGCCATCGCGTCACCGAGCCAGGACTGCAGGGGGAACTGCGCCGACTTGCCGCACGCGGCGAGCAGGAGCATCAGCCCTGCGGCGGTCAGCAGCGCCTCGTTGGCGCCGTCGGCCAGGGAGAACACCGTCTCGAAGTCCGTGGCGCCGAACGCCGCGAACAGCAGCATGATCGCGACCAGCATGCCCACGTCACCGACACGGTTGACCACGAAGGCCTTCTTGGCAGCCACCGCGTTGGGCTTCTCGTGGTTCCAGAACCCGATCAGCAGGTAGGACGCCAGGCCCACGCCCTCCCAGCCGACGAACAGCAGGACGTAGCTGTCGGCCAGGACGAGCAGCAGCATCGCCGCGATGAACAGGTTGAGGTAGGCGAAGAACCGGCGGCGGTGCGCGTCGTGCTCCATGTAGGAGACCGAGTAGATGTGCACCAGGGTGCCGACGAACGTCACCAGCAGAACGAACGACAAGGACAAGGGGTCCACGCGCAGGCCTGCGGCCAGGTCGAAGGCACCGGCGGTGATCCAGTCGAACAGGTGCACGTCCTGGACGCGCTCCTCGAGCGGGGCGCCCATCATCACGACGGTCAGCAGGGCACCGACCACGAAGGCACCGCCCGAGGCGAGCACCCCGAGCCAGTGTCCCCAGGCGTCGGACCGACGGCCGGCCAGCAGCAGCACGGCTGCACCTGCCAGGGGCAGGGCGATCAGGAGCCACGCGTACTCGAACACCCCGGTCGCCGGGATGGCCGACCCGGCGGCAGCGGCCGCGGGCACGGAGGCGAGAGCAGACGTCATCAGCGGCGCTCCTCAGCTCTTCAGCAGGTTGGCGTCGTCGACCGAGGCCGAGCGGCGGGTGCGGTAGATCGCCACGATGATCGCCAGGCCGATGACGACCTCGGCGGCCGCCACGACCATCACGAAGAAGGCCACGACCTGACCGGTGAGGTCACCGTGCATGCGGGCGAAGGTCACGAACGCGAGGTTCGAGGCGTTGAGCATCAGCTCGATGCCCATGAACACGATGATCGCGTTGCGTCGCAGCAGCACGACCGACGTCCCGATCGTGAACAGCACCGCCGACAGGACCAGGTAGTTGCTGAGGTTCATCGGATCGGCTCCTCACCGGTGATGCCGCGCTCAGGCGGGGTCGACCCGGTACCCGGGACCTCGCCCAGCCCCTCGTCGACCTCGATCAGGTGCTCGGTGCCGTCGATCGGCCGCGCGGCGACGTCCGCCACCGAACGCTCCTGACCCCGCACCCGCAGCACGCGCGGCACCGAGGAGTCGAGCGGGCGGCCGTCCGGGCCGAGCGCCGGGGCGTCCATCGCGTTGCTGCGCGCGTACACGCCCGGGGCCGGCAACGGCGTGAGCACCGCACCCTCGGCGACCCGCGCCTCGGCGCGCTCGCGCTGCCCCATCCGCTTCTCCAGACGCTGACGGTGGGTGAGGACCAACGCACCCAGTGCGGCGGTGATCAGCAGGACGCCGACGACCTCCAGGGCGAACACGTAGTCACCGAAGATCACGCGCGCCACACCCACGGGGTTGGTGTCGGCGTTGGCGCCCTCCAGGCCGCGGGGCGCGACGCCCCGGGCGGTGAGCACCACACCGACGAGCACCGCACCCAGACCCAGGGAGAACACCACACCGATCCAGCGCTGCCCGGAGATCGTCTCCACGAGGCTGTCGGACGCATCGACGCCGACGAGCATGAGGACGAACAGGAACAGCATCATCACGGCGCCGGTGTACACGATCACCTGCACCACGCCGAGGAACGGGGCCTCCTGCGCGACGTAGAGGATCGCCAGGCAGACCATCACCAGGACCACGCTCATCGCGGCGTAGACGGTGCGGCGCGCGAACACCAGACCGAGGGCGGCGATCACCATGATCGGTGCCAGGACCCAGAAGAGGACCTCCTCGGCGCCGGTGGTCCGGCCGGTCTCCACCAGGGTCGCCAGACCGGGCCCGGGGTCGACCTGTGTCACCAGGGCTGTGGGGCTCATGCCTCGCTCCGCTCGTGGCTCGCGTCCCCGCCGCGTCCGCCGTCGGTGGACCGCAGGGCTGCGAGCGACTCGTCCTCGGGCCGCCAGCGGGCGACC
>NZ_AXCZ01000243.1 GCF_000767165.1 Cellulomonas bogoriensis 69B4 = DSM 16987 | reverse complement strand
ACCGGTGACCGAGCCCCGGTAGTAGTCGTCGTCCTCGGTGCCGGGCACCATCGGGTGCGGGGCGGAGAGCATGCCCTCGCCCAGAGGCGCGAGCAGATCGGCCTTCTCGTAGATCATGCCGCCCCGGGTGGGGCCTGCGAGCTCGTAGTCGTTGGTCATCGTCAGGGCCCGGGTGGGGCACGCCTCGATGCACAGCCCGCAGAAGATGCAGCGCAGGTAGTTGATCTGGTAAACGCGGCCGTAGCGCTCACCGGGCGAGTACTGGGCGTCCGGTGTGTTGTCGGCGCCCTCGACGTAGATCGCGTCGGCCGGGCAGGCCCACGCGCACAGCTCGCAGCCGATGCACTTCTCCAGCCCGTCCGGGTGCCGGTTGAGCTGGTGCCGGCCGTGGTACCGCGGCTTGGTCGGGACCTTCTCACGCGGGTACTGCTCGGTGACGGTCGGCTTGAACATCGCGGAGAACGTGACCCCGAAGCCGGCCACCGGCGCCGTGAAGGCACCCAGACCACGCTTGCCCGGGATCAAGGGGGTGTACTCGTGCGAGGCCGGTGCACCGACCTCGGCGCCGCCCTCCCGGCGGGTGATCTCGTCGTCAGCCACGGGGCTCCTCCTCGTCCTCGGGCCGTGCCGGTCCGGCACCTGCCGTCGAGCCGTCGGTCAGCAGATCCGTCGTCGCGCTCACGTCGGCCTCCTGCAGGCGGCGGCGCCTGGGGGACGGCGGCAACGTCTGGCCCGGCAACGGCGGCACCGGGTACCCCCCGGCGAAGGCGTCGAACTCCTCGCTCGGGGGTTCCTCATCCTCCTGACGCCGTTCGGGGATCAGGAACGACACCGCGACCGCCACCAGCGCCGCACCCGCGAGCACGTACAGCATGGTCTGCAGGTCGACCTCCATGAACTGGCGGGCGCCCTGCACCGCCGCGACCACGACGATCCACACCAGCGAGGCCGGGATCAGGACCTTCCAGCCCAGCTTCATGAACTGGTCGTAGCGGAAACGCAGGAGCGTCCCGCGGATCCACACGAACAGGAACATGAAGAACCAGAGCTTGGCCAGGAACCACAGCAGCGGCCACCAGCCCTCGTTGAACATGCCGTCGTTGACCGCGGACAGCGGCCACGGGGCGCGCCACCCGCCGAAGAACAACGTCACCGCGATCGCCGAGACGTTCAGCATGTTGATGTACTCGGCGAGGAAGAACCACGCGAACTTCATCGACGAGTACTCGGTCATGAAGCCCGAGACGAGCTCGCCCTCGGCCTCGGGAAGGTCGAACGGCAACCGGTTGACCTCACCCACCATCGACACGAAGTAGATGACGAAGGCGGGGAGCAGCGGCAGGAACCACCAGATCTGGCTCTGGGAGTCCACGATCTGCGAGGTCGACATCGACCCGGCGAGGATGAACACGCTGACCAGGGACAACCCCATCGCCAGCTCGTAGGAGATGACCTGGGCCGTGGACCGCACGGAGCCGAGCAGCGGGTAGGTCGACCCGGACGACCAGCCACCGAGCACGATCCCGTACACCCCGAACGACGCCGCCGCCAGGATGTACAGCACGGCCACCGGGAAGTCGGTGAGCTGCAGCGGGGTGGTGACCCCGAACATCGAGACCTCGGGCCCGAGCGGGATCACCGCGAAGATCAGCAGCGCGGAGAACACCGAGATCATGGGCGCGAGCAGGTACACGATGCGGTCTGCGGCCTTGACGTTGATGTCCTCCTTGAGCAGGAGCTTCATCGCGTCGGCCAGCGACTGCAGCAGCCCGAAGGGACCGTGCCAGTTGGGGCCGGGCCGGATCTGCATCCGCGCCACGACCTTGCGCTCGAACCAGATCGCGATCAGCACGCTGGTCAGCAGGAACGCCACGATGCCGACCGCCTTGATCAGGACGATCCACCAGGTGTCGTTCGAGAAGTCGGCGGCCGTGGCGACCTGCGCCGGCAGCACCGTGCCTGGAATCACGAGACCTCTCCGTCCGTCGTCACGGTCCCCCGCCGGAGGTCGACCACCGCGCCCGCGGACGCCCGGAGCGTCCGGCGGACCGTCGAGCCGGTCGAGTTCGTCGGCACCCACACCACCGCGTCGGTCATCGGCGTGACCGCGACCGGGAGCGTGATCGCCCCGTCCACGTCGGGCCGGCCGATCCGCACCGGGTCGCCGGCCGCGACGCCCAGGGACGCGGCCGTCGCCGGTGACACACGTGCCACGGGTGTCTGGGCGGTGCCGGCGAGGAACGCCTCACCGTCCTGGCAACGACCCAGGTCCAGCAGCATGTTCCAGGTGGCGAGCACCGCCTGGCCCGGCCCTGGGGCCGGGGGCTCCGCCGGGTCCACCGCAGGGGCGCCCACCCGGGGCCCGTCCCACGAGCCGAGCTCGTCGAGCTCGGCGTGCACCTCGGCGGTGCTGCGCAGCCCCAGGAGCACACCCATCGCGCGGGCCAGGGTGTCCAGCACCCGGTGGTCGGCCATCGCGGTCGACGTCAGCGCCTGGGGGAACGGCCGCGGCCGGCCCTCCCAGGTGAGGAAGGTCCCGGCCTTCTCGACCGGGGGCGCGACCGGCAGGACCACGTCGGCGTGCTCGGTGACCTGCGACGCGCGAACCTCGAGCGACACCACGAAGGCCCGCTGCAGCGCCGCGAGGGCGAGCTCGGGGTCGGGCAGGTCACCGGGGTCGACGCCACCCACGAGCAGGGCGCCCAGGGTGCCGTCCGCAGCCGCTTCCAGGATCTGGTCGACGTCCCGTCCGGGCTGGGCGGGCAAGGAGTCCACACCCCAGACCGCCGCCACGTCGACCCGCGCCTGAGGCTCCGCGACCGGTCGACCACCGGGAAGCAGGCTGGGCAGGGCACCGGCCTCGACGGCGGCCCTCTCCCCCGCCCTGCGCGGGAACCACACCAGGCGTGCGCCGGTGCTCGCGGCCAGTGCGAGCGCCGCGGTCAGGCC
>NZ_AXCZ01000100.1 GCF_000767165.1 Cellulomonas bogoriensis 69B4 = DSM 16987 | reverse complement strand
CGGGGCGGGGGGTCGTGGTGGGTCGTCGAGGCCGTCGGCGAGGGTCTGGAGTGCCGTGGACGCCGCGGCGACGTCCTCGTCGGTGAGGGCCGTGCGCCCGAACCGTGCCTGCAGGTACAGGTCCAGCAAGGTGCGGGTGGCCTGGGGGTCGACGTCGGTGCGGTCCAGGACGGTCACGGTGAACTCGGTGGGGGTGGAGGCCCGGTCCCGCAGGATCCCGGTGCGTTCGGCTGCGGCCTCCAACGCCACCCATGCGGCGACGACGGCGTCACCGGGGGCGGTGGTGCGGCGCAGGCGTTCCCCGGCGTCGTCGACGCCGTCCCGCAACGTCGGCAGGTCCGGGAGGGCGCCGGGGTGTGCGCCCACGGCCAGGTCGGACTCGACGTCGCTGGGGTCCGGGGGGCCGTCCGGGGGGCGGGGCCGTTCGCGGCGGCGCCACCACCGGACCACCACGGCCAGCACCGCGAGCGCCACCAGCGCCAGCAGGACGGCCCCCACCCAGCGCAGGTCCCACTGGGGGACGTCCAGGGCCTCCATGTCGAACTCGGGGAACGGTTCGAACGTGGGGGGTGCCAGCTGGGGCAGCTCGGCCGGCTCCAGCTCGCCGACGTCCTCACGGAACGGTGGTGACCAGGGGCCGGTGATCCCCGACGCCACGACCGCCAGGGCGATGAGCGCGACCACCAGCAGCGACCGGCGGGGCGGGCCGCCGCCGTCACCGGTGGGCCGGGCGTCGTCGTGCACGGGCCGTGGGGTCCCCGGCCCGTGGTGCTCCGCCGCCGTCGTACGGTCCACCGGGTCATCATGGCATCACGGGTGGCGCCCACGCCGCCCGATATGAGCACCTCGGCCGCCCGGCCGGGGTGTCTGGAAGGATTGCGGGCATGTCTCGCACCGCGCCCGCGTCCGAGCGGCAGAGCCTGGCCGCCGTCACCCCCACGATCGCCCTCAGCCCCCTGGACGGCCGGTACCGGGCGGCCGTCGCGCCCCTGGTGGACCACCTGTCGGAGGCGGCGCTGAACCGGGAGCGGGTGCACGTGGAGGTCGAGTGGGTCATCCACCTGACCGGGCAGCAGGTGGTGCCCGGTGCGCCGACCCTCGGCGACGCCGAGCGCCGGTACCTGCGGGACGTGGTCGCCACGTTCGACGCGTCCACGGTCGCCGAGCTCGCCGAGACCGAGCGGATCACCGTCCATGACGTGAAGGCCGTGGAGTACCTGCTGAAGAAGCGGCTCGCCGACGCGCCCGACACCCTGGAGGGCACCGTCCTGCCGCAGGTCACCGAGCTGGTGCACTTCGCGTGCACCAGCGAGGACATCAACAACCTGTCCTACGCGCTGATGGTCAAGGGCGCCGTGGAGCAGGTGTGGCTGCCGGCCGCGCGGGCCCTGGTGGAGGACCTGGTCGCGATGGCCCGCGAGCACGCGACCGTCCCGATGATGGCCCGCACCCACGGGCAGCCGGCCACCCCCACGACCCTCGGCAAGGAGATCGCCGTCCTGGCGTGGCGGCTGCGGCGTCAGCTCGACCGCATCGCCCGCACCGAGTACCTCGGCAAGATCAACGGCGCGACCGGCACGTACGGGGCGCACCTGGCGGCCGTCCCGGACGCCGACTGGGTGGGGGTGTCCCGCACGTTCGTGGAGCACCTGGGCCTGACCTGGAACCCGCTCACCACCCAGATCGAGTCCCACGACTGGCAGGCCGAGCTGTACGCCGACGTCGCCCGGTTCAACCGGGTGCTGCACAACCTCGCGACCGACGTGTGGACGTACATCTCGCTGGGGTACTTCGCGCAGGTGCGTGGGCAGGGGACGGTCGGGTCCTCGACCATGCCCCACAAGGTCAACCCGATCCGGTTCGAGAACGCCGAGGCGAACCTGGAGATCTCCAACGCGCTGCTCGACACCCTGGGCGCGACCCTGGTCACCTCACGGCTGCAGCGTGACCTCACCGACTCCACGACCCAGCGGAACATCGGCCCGGCGTTCGGCCACTCCCTGCTCGCGATCGACAACGTGCGCCGGGGCCTGGCCGGCCTCGACGCCGACCCGGCCGCCATGGAACGGGACCTGGACGCCAACTGGGAGGTGCTGGGCGAGGCTGTGCAGTCCGCGATGCGTGCCGCGGGCATCGCCGGGGTGCCCGGCATGGACGAGCCGTACGAGCGACTCAAGGAGCTCACCCGCGGCCGCCGCATCACCGGGGAGGACCTGCGCGAGTTCGTCGCAGGCCTGGGGCTGCCGGACGACGTCACCGCGCGCCTGCAGGCCATGACCCCCGGCAGCTACACCGGGGCCGCCGCCGAGCTGGTCGCGTTCCTCGACGGCTGACAGCACGGCCGAGGCAGGATCATCCTGCACTCCTTGGCCGAGGTCCTGGTCGGCCCCGCCAAGGCTGGAGCCCACGCCGCAGCGCTCAAGGCGTTGACGGAGGCAGGGTTCGGACTGGGGCCACTGGGACAGGATCCTGCGCCCGAGGCCCTCGCGGTCGTCCAGGCACAGACAGGGCTGACGACGCCGGATGCATGCGTGCTGGCTTCGGCCGAGCGGCTCGGAGCTGGGCTCGCGACCTTCGACGCACGCCTGGCGCGGGCCGCTCGGGCCCGCGGAGTGGCACTCCACGGTTTGACCATCGACGCACCGTAGTGTCCTGGCGCGCCGGGACGTACCTCACGAGGATGAGCCGTGGGCGGTAGCACGGGCCGGCAGGTCTCACCCGGGACCGATCCTCACAACTGCGAGGGTCGGTCCGATATCTCCTGCTGTGAGCCCTGCACCCAGTGACACCAGAGCCCCCGACGGCGTCGAGCACCGCACGTTCGGGCGCCGCCTCATGGACGTCGTCCCCCGGGGTGTGCGCCTGGACGAGGCCGCGTTCCGGGTCAGGCACGACGCCCTGACGTGGCTCCTGGTCGCCCACCTGGTGGGGTTGGCGGCCCTGGCCCTGCTGTGGGAACCGTCGGCGTCCGGGCACGCCGACCACGACGCGACCATGAGCGCGGCGGACCACATGTGGATGGCGTGGGTGGGCCTCGGGATCATGGCCGCCCTGGTGGTCGTCGGGCGGGTGGCCGGCAGCCAGGCCGTCCGTGGGGCGGCCGTCGGGACCGGACTGGTGACGTCGAGCGTGGTGCTCGTGCACCTCTCCGGCGGGATGACGGACCTGCACCTGCACTTCTTCGTGATCGTCGCGTTCGTGGCCCTCTACCAGGCGTGGGCGCCGTTCCTGGTGGCCGTCGGGGTCGTGGCCGTGCACCACATCGGGATGAGCCTCATCGACCCGACCCTGGTGTTCTCAGACCCCCGCGCCCAGGAGAACCCCATCCCGTGGGCGTCCCTGCACGCCGGGCTGCTGCTCGCCCAGTGCGTGGCCCTCGCGACCAGCTGGCGGTTCACCGAACGCGCCGAGGCGTCCATGCGCGCCGAACGCGAACGCGCCGAGGCGACCGCCGCCGAGCAGATCGCCGCCCAGGAACGCCTCGTCGAGGCCCAGGCCGGAGCGGCCGAGCAGGCCCGCCGCGAGCTCGCCGAACGTCAGGCACGCGCCGCAGAGCTCGAGTCCCGTCTGGTCACCCTCACCGGCGCCGGTGACGACCTGCGCGCCGGCGCGGACGACTCCGCCGAGGTCATGGACGGCCTCGTCGGGGCCGCCACGCAGATCACCGCCGCGTCCACCCAGGCGTCGACGTCCGCGCAGGCCGCGGCCCAGCGGGTCGCCGCCTCCACCTCCACCATGGAGGCGCTGGAGCGGTCCGCGGACCAGATCCACGACATCGCCCGTGCCATCACCTCCATCGCCGAGCAGACGAACCTGCTGGCCCTCAACGCCACCATCGAGGCAGCCCGCGCCGGTGACGCAGGCAAGGGATTCAGCGTCGTGGCCCACGAGGTCAAGGAGCTCGCAGCCCAGACCGCCAAGGCCACCGAGCAGATCGAGACCGTCACCGACTCCATCCGCACCCGCACCGTCGACGCCCTCGCCGGCACCCGCGACGTCGACGCCGCCATCACCGACGTCGTCAACGCCCAGGCCACCATCGCCACCGCAGCCGAGCACCAGTCCAGCGCCACCGCCCGCGCACGGGCATCCATCACCGCCATGACCCACGCCGTCCAGCAGGTCACCGACGAGGTCGCGGCCATGGCGGGGCAGGACGAGGCAGGGACGCGGCACTGAACCGGCCGCTTGGCATCAGATAATCGGATACGATGAGGGCATGCGCACGCTCACGGCAACCCACGCCTCACGAGGGTTCTCGGACCTGCTGGACGCCGTCGAGAACGGAGAGACGGTACGGATCTCCCGCGCCGGCCATGTCGTCGCCGAGCTGCGGCCTGTGACCCCCACTACCGGGCGTGCGCTGCGCGAAGCCCTCGCTCGGACCCCCGGCATGGACGACGCGTTCGAGGACGACATCACCGCCGCTACCGCCCTGCTGACCACCGACGAAGGCGACCCGTGGCGCGACGCCTGATCCTGGACACCACCACCCTCATCGCCTACGAACGTCGACGGTTCGACACCACCCAGTTCGACGAGGACGACCTCGCGATCGCGGCGATCACCGTCGCCGAGTTCCGCACGGGCATCGAGCTGGCCGACACCCCGCAGCGGGCTGCGGACCGGGCCCGTGTCCTCGCAGCGATCACCGACACCATCACCGTCCTGGACTACACCGAGCGAACAGCGGTCGAGCACGCCCGCCTCCTGGCGCACGTACGCCGGACCGGAACCCCCCGCGGAGCCCACGACCTGATCATCGCCGCGCACGCCGCTCACGAGGACCGAACCCTGATGTCCACCGACGCTCGCGCACGGTTCGGTGACCTCCCAGGCGTACGCGTGGAAAGCCCGGCCCCCTGACCGCTGCGCCCGGCGCCGCGCAGGTGATCCCGGGGCCCGGACTGGGCCATCCGCGTCCGCATGGGCGCGATCATGCTCGCCGCCATCCTCGTCACCGCTGTCAGACACGTGGTCGGCGTCCCTGCGCCGTTCAGGGTGGCCCGAGACGCCGTCACTGCGCGTGGGCGAAACCTGGGCCGCGGCTGGGGGGACCAGGACGCCGCCGCCGTCGGGCGTGCTAGGGACCTGACCGACGCGCCGGTCCTGGCGGTCGTGTCCGGCGGCTCGGGCCAGGCACGTCGCACCACAGTGGTGGTCGCCAAGTGCGAGCACCGCTAGATGCGGTGCTGTACGGTCCTCGCCTGGAAGGAGGCCCCCATGTCACATGACTGCACCACGAGGTCCACCTCCAGTGCTGTACGTGCCGACGGCGGGAGGGCGCGCGAACCGCGAGACCGCCCTCGACATGCGTGAGACGAAGGACGGTCGGCTCGCCCTTCTCGTCTACAAAGCCCCAGACCGACTGGTCGCCTGCTGCGGTGACGCGCAGCCCTCGACGCTGAAGCCGACACAAGCGGGTGTCCGGTGAGCGCGACCGGAGAGTCTCATGCCACGAACGACCTACCCACCGGCGCAGCAGATCAAGGGCGCCACGGAAGAGGCGAGGGCAAAGGTCGACGACTTCTTCGTGGACGGGGGCCGAGCAGTCGGGTCGGTCATCGACACCGCAGGCGACGCGATTGGTGAGCGCTGGGAGGCGATCTTCTGAGCACCCCGACCCCTCACGGGCACCACGTCCCTGGCGCAGCGACGGACCCGCATCGGTGGGCACGGCGGCCGTGGACGAACCGTCTCCGTACGATCTTGGTCGTGGCCCCGTTCGCCGCACTCGGCGGCGCCACGTTCGTGGCGGTCCTCCGGGGGGACCCGGACCCGCGTGCGGCGATGGGTGCCTTGCTGCTGCCCGGAACACTGATCGGCGCCGCACTGTATGCAGCGAGGACGGTCCGTCCTCGGCGGCTCGATTTCCGTCACGTCCGCCAGACGCGCGCTGAGGAGTCGGATCTCCCCGGGCTCGCTCTGCCCTACAGCCGCCCGGTCGCGGTGGGGGGTGTGGTGATGCTGGCGTGCCTCGCAGCAAGTTCCTTGGTACTGACAGTCGACGGGTGGGCGCGGTTCGGGGAAGACTCCCGCACTATCGGCGCAGCCTTCCTCGCGCCGATAGGCATCTTCGCCGGCGTCGTGCTGTTCGGCGACATCGCCCGTGGCCGGATCCGACGGGGCGCCGTCATCCTGACGGCGCGGGGCATCAGGCACACGTCCTGGTCTGCAGACGCGTTCGTGCCGTGGGACGCGGTCGTCGCCGTGGTGCCGGTGACCACCCCGGAGCGTGCGGTGCGTGTCGTCGCCCGGCCAACGCCCGGCGCCCCGCCCGTCACCCGGCGTAGCCGGTGGTGGGGTCAACGCGAGGTCAAGTTCGCCCCGCACCTGCTCATCAGCACCCTCGACGTCGCCGCCCCACCCGCTGTGCTCCTCGAAGTGCTCGACCTCTACGCGCGCTACCCCGCCCTGCGTGCCGAGCTCGGCACCGCTGCAGCGGTCCGGCGGTTCACGCCCCACGCCTGACGGCGGACTTGCTATGAAAACCGGCCTCAACTCATCCTGACCCTTAGGGCATTGGATGGGCCGACGCCTGCCTGCTGCGCTTAGATCACCGGATCACAGTCTGGCCCGTGGTCCTCAGCAAGTCAGCCGGCCAAACCAGCGCAAAGGAAGTCGACCGTCCGGGGTCTTCTATGAGTCGCTCAGGTCACGTCCTTGCCCGGTGCGCTGGCCCGGCTCACCGCACGACCTGCAGCCGCGAGCGTGCGTGGGGCCCGGGACAGACTAGGTCGAAGAGGCGGCTGGCGGTGTGCAGGTAGTCCTGCCCGGTCAACGCCCCACTCCAAAGACAGCGAAAACGGCTGGGCGGGCGCTCCTCCGCCCCGTCACCGACGTCAGATGCAGAAGCGGCGGATCGTGCTGGTCGAGATCGGACCGGACCAGGTACGCACCGCGCTCACGGTCCCGACCCAGGGGTGCACGTCACCGGCGTCGGACCGGCCGTGGCCGAGACGGAACGGCCCCTCGTGCGCACGCGCCTGGGGTGCGGTGATGGTTCTCCCCTCAACCGGCCACCCGGGCTTCGGGGAGTCCGCCGTACCGAGGTCGCACACGTGCACGGTCGACGCTCCGGTCACGGAGTTCCGCACACCGACGAGTCCGTACCAGGCACCTTCGACCGCCGGGACGTCGGACGTCGCGACGCTCACGACGCCGTCCGCACCGGTGACGGCGAAAGCCCAGCAGCCACTGCCGCCGGAGCAGCGGGCGTCATGCCGGAAGCCGAGCTCGAAGGCACTGGCCACGCCACCGTCCTGGCTGACCGCGGTGGCGGTACCAGAGGCGTCGTCCAGCTGCACGATCGCACCCACGCTGTACGACGCGGTCGCGACACCGGGATCGGTCGATGCCGCGCCGCCGGTTCCCGGCCCGAAGACCAGCCCTCGGTCGTACGGATCGAACCCGAAGCTCGCGTACAGCCCGTCACCCCAGGTCACGCCGTCGGCGAGGTGCAGCTCCTGCCCAGCGGAGCCACTCGTGCTGTACGCCACGGCTCCCTCGCCCTCGTCGAGCCACCAGTGGTCGACCATCGAGGCCATCGCCACAACCACGCGATAGGTCTGCACAGGGCTCGTCCGCCCGGCCCGATCGACCGCCTGGACGTGCAGGGTGTGGGGGCCATCGATCACCGGTGCGAACGTCACCACCCCCGGCTCAGCCTCCACGTAGGCACCCATGCTGTCGGTCAGGAACGAGTACATGTAACCCACGACGTCCTCTGAACCGTTGTTGGTGAAGTGGAAGGTCCCGGTCTGCCCGATGCCGCCTGAGCTGATCCCATCGAGGTACACGACCCCGCCGTCGTCGACGGCCTCGACGTGCGGCACCGCAGGAGACGTCAGGTCGAAGATCACGTCGCACGACGCGGGCGCGCTGGCAGAACCGTCCACGTCATACCCCACGACCGTCCACCGGTACAGGACGTCCTCGTGCAGACCCAGCTCGGGCACCCGCGCGGTGTGGTCGCTCCCGCCCGCTTGGGCGGCGGTCCGCCCCGCGGACCAGAGGATCTCGCCCGAGTCGACCTCGACCAGGGTGAACTCTGCCGTCGCGTTGCCCCGCGGGACGTCGACCGTCGCCCGGAGTACCGGCGTTGCCGATCGCAGGTACACCGGTGAGTCCGTGACGCAGGCGGCGGTCGGGCTCGACGTGCGCAAGCCACTCACGGTCACCGCTGCGTCGACAGGGTCCGGGGTCGGCGCAGGCGTCGTCGGGGTGGGCGTGGGACTGGGCGTGGGGCTGGGCGTGGGGCTGGGCGTCGGTGCGGGTACCGGCCACGCTGCAGGCCACAAGAGCCGCAGGAGCTTACGGATGAAGGCGACGACCGGCGCGGTCCGCGAGGACGGCTTCGCGGCGCTCGAGTGGGACCCGGCCTCACCCGCAGGTGCGATCACTGAGTCGCCCGCCCCAACGGCCTCGACGGCGACGGTGCGTGCTTCGCCGGTCACTGCGGAGAACGAGTGGCGAGTCGCGGCCGCCGCGGGGGTGGTCACCGACAGCGTGACCGCGAGCACCACCGCCCCGGCTCCGAGCGACCTGAGAGGGGACCGGACAGACTTCTCCCGCATGACGTGCTCTTCTCTCCACAGGCGCCGGCATGCGCGGGCACCGAGCCGCCGTACCCATGATCGAAGTTCGGCCCCATGGCCGCCCGGCTCATGGTGCCGCAGACCGTATCAGTCACGGATGACCCGCTGTGACTCCCGGCGCGACCTTCACCCGTTCGGCCTAGTGACCGGATCTGCGGCGGTGAAGTCTCAACCCTTGACGACGACCGTGGCCATGATCTTGTCGGCGAAGGTCTGGCGCTTCTCGTCCCACAACGGCCACAGGTAGCCGATGTAGAAGAACCCGTCCACGACGTGCACCAGGTCACGCAGGAAGGCCGGCCCCGCACCCACCGGGCGACCCGTGGCCTCGGCGATCAGGGTGAGGCCGACCAGCTGCTTGCCGACCGACCGGCCGGTCCGCCCCTGACGGAACACCCGGTTCCAGATGAACATCGCGATGTAGCCGGCCCACCCCAGGATCAGGGCCACGAACGCGGCGACCGGGGGGTTCGGTGAGGCGTAGGGGTCGCCGGCGTCCGCCCACCCCACCAACAAGCCCACGAACACCAGGTAGCCCACGAGCAGCGGTGCGGTCGTCAGGGCCCCGTCGATCAGGGACGCGCCCACCCGTGAACCCCAGTGCGCCAGGGGTGGCCCCGCGGGCACCGGGTGCGGGTACCCCGGCGGCTGCATCGCGGGCGCGCCAGGGGCCGGGTACGGGTGGCCTGCCTGGGGGTACGGCTGGGGGTGCGGCTGGGGGTACGGCTGGGGGTACGGCTGCGCGAGCTGGGGGCCCGGTTCGCCGTGCTGGGGCTCGGGGTGCTCCGGCGGGGTGTGCGTCATGGTGTCTCCTGGGTGCGCTACGGCCCAGCCGTTCAGGTGAGCTGCAGGTGAGCGTGGTGCCAGCGCACAGTAGACGTCGGGGCGGGGAACCCTCAGCGCCCGTCCACAGGGGGCCCTGCCGCCTCACCGGCCGCCC
>NZ_AXCZ01000259.1 GCF_000767165.1 Cellulomonas bogoriensis 69B4 = DSM 16987 | reverse complement strand
CCCCCGCCACACCCTGGCCGGCCTCACGGTCGCCCGGCACGGGCTCGACACCTGACGGCAGGGTCACGCCGAACACCGCCTCGACGCCGTCCCGGTACCGGTCCACCTGGCCGGCGCGGGCGTGCTCCCGTGCCCGCACGGTCGGGCCGTGCATGAGCGCCGCGGTGACCCGCCGCAGTGACCGTTCGACCTGGGCGGCGGCCTCGGCACCGGCGCGTGCCCGCACCCGGTCGACCTCGGCGCGCACCGTGCGGTCCACCTCCGTGCGCAGCGCCACCACCGCGGGCACCACCTCGAGCTCGGCGAGCCCCGCCTCGAACTCCTGCGCGGCGCGGTCCACGATGTCCAGCCCGGCAGTGACCGCGGGGGTGACGGTCGTCGGTGAGTGCTGCTGCACCGTCGCCAGGTCCACCAGGTGCACCCCGTCCACGCCCGCGACCTTCGGGTCGATGTCGTGGTGCAGCGCCAGGTCGATGAGCACCACCGGTCTGGGTCTCCCGCCCGACTCCGTGGCCGCGCGGCGTGCCGCCACGACCATGTCCGTGTCGATCACCGGCCCCAGCGCCCCGCTGCACGACAGGACGACGTCCGCGCGGGCCAGCTGGTCCGGCAACGTGCCCGGGTCCACGGCCTCCAGGTCACGCTCGGCGGCGAACACCGCCGCCCGGCCCGACGGGGAGTGCACGGCGACGTCCCTCACGCCGCGCGCCTGCAGCGCGGTGACGCTCGCACCGGCATACGAGCCGGTCCCGATGAGCAGTACCCGGGCGTGGGCCAGGTCCAGGCCCTCGTCGGCCAGGACATGCCCGGCGATGTCCAGGGCCACCCCCACCACCGACCGACCCGTACCGGCCAGGCCGGTGCGGGCACCCACCGCACGGGACGTGCGCGACGCCGTCTGGAACAGGCGCTCCAGGCGGGGCGACGTGGTCCGCTGGGCGCGGGCGGTGTGCAGCGCGCGACGCACCTGCCCGGCGACCTCCCGCTCCCCCACCACCATCGAGTCCAACCCGGACGCCACCGCGAACAGGTGCTGGGCGACGTCCGCGCCGACGCGGGCCTGCAGGGAGTCGCGCACGTCGGCGACGGCCAGCCCGCTGGTGCGGGCGACGGTCGCGGTCACGGCGGCCAGCGCGTCGTCGGTGCCCCGGCACGACTCGGCGACGTCCAGGTACACCTCGAACCGGTTGCACGTCGCCAGGACGACGCAACCGGTGATCTCGTGGCTGTCAGCCACGACCTCGGTCCCTACGGAGTGCGCTCCCGAGCTCAGCTGCTCGAGCACGTCCAGATCGAGATCGCGGTGACTCGCCGTCAGCGTCATGAGCACCACAACGGCCTGATTGAACCAGGCGCGGGAATGTTCGGCACAATCGGGGGGTGAATCTTCCTGGGAACCACCCTCTGGCCGCCGGGCTGACGTCCGAATCCGCGCTGGTCCGCGCTTTCCGCGGGCACCCGCCCCGCATTAGTGGTGACCTGCGCCACACCCCGGTGTGGTTCATGCGTCAGGCCGGCCGGTCGCTGCCGGAGTACCGGGCCCTGCGGGAGGGCGTGGCGATGCTCGACTCGTGCCTGGACCCTGCGATGGCCAGCGAGATCACCCTCCAGCCGGTGCGGCGGCACGGGGTGGACGCCGGGATCTTCTTCAGCGACATCGTCGTCCCGCTGCTGCTGGCGGGCGTCGAGGTCGACATCGTGCCCGGCACGGGCCCGGTGTTCGCCGAGCCCGTGCGCACCGCGGCGGACGTCGCCCGGTTGCGGCCCCTGGAGGCCGGGGCCCTGGACCCCGTGGCCGAGGGCGTGGCCCGCACCGTCGAGGCGCTGGGAAGCACACCCTTGATCGGGTTCGCGGGGGCGCCGTTCACGCTGGCCAGCTACCTGGTCGAGGGCGGCCCGTCCAAGGACCAGCTGCGGGCACGGACCCTCATGCACGCCGACCCGTCCACGTGGACGGCGCTCATGGACTGGGCGGCGGACGTCACCGGGGCGTTCCTGCGGGCGCAGGTGCTGGCCGGTGCGAGCGCGGCACAGCTGTTCGACTCCTGGGCGGGCTCGTTGTCCCTGGCCGACTACGAGACGCACGTGGCACCCGCGTCCCGACGCGCGTTGTCGCACGTCAGCGACCTGGATGTGCCGGTGGTGCACTTCGGGACGGGCACCTCCGAGCTGCTGGTCGCGATGCGGGACGTGGGCGCGGACGTCGTCGGTGTGGACCACCGCATCGGGTTGGCCGAGGCGAACCGGCGTCTGGGTGGCACCACACCGGTGCAGGGCAACATCGACCCCGCCCTGCTCGGTGCGCCGTGGCCGGTGCTCGAGGCGCACGTGCGGGACGTCCTGGCCCAGGGCGCGCAGGCCCCGGCGCACGTGCTGAACCTGGGGCACGGTGTGCCGCCCGGCACGGACCCGGACGTCCTGACGCGCGTGGTGGCGCTGGCGCACGGGGAGTCCTGACCCGTGGGGCGCGCGGTCGTGGTGGTGGGTGCCGGGCTCGGTGGCCTGGTGCTGGCCCGTGACCTGGCCGCCGCAGGTGCCCAGGTCACGGTGCTGGAGGCAGGTGCC
>NZ_AXCZ01000080.1 GCF_000767165.1 Cellulomonas bogoriensis 69B4 = DSM 16987 | reverse complement strand
TTCACGATGTTCTTCAACGGGGGCCTGATCCCGAACTACATCCTCATCTCGTCCCTCGGGATGACCAACACGATGTGGGCCCTGGTGCTGCCCGGCGCCATCTCGGTGTTCAACCTGCTCGTGATGAAGTCGTTCTTCGAGAACCTGCCTGTCGAGCTCGAGGAGGCGGCCCAGATCGACGGACTGGGCTGGTTCGGGATCTTCGCCCGGATCGTGCTCCCGCTGTCCAAGGCGGTCATCGCCACGATGATCCTGTTCTACTCGGTGGCGATCTGGAACGACTGGTTCCCGGCGTTCCTCTACCTCGACAAGCAGGAGCTGTTCCCGGTGACGCTCTTCCTGCGCAACCTCGTCGCTGGCGCCTCCAGCTCGGCATCCGAAGGGGCCGCGGCGGCCGGGAGCACCACGGCAGCGATCAACGCCAACATCCAGTCGGTGACGATGATCCTGACGATCATCCCGATCCTCTGCGTGTACCCGTTCGTCCAGCGGTACTTCGTCTCCGGCGTCATGCTCGGATCGGTCAAGGGGTGACCGACCCGACTGACCCGGTCGGGACCGGGCCGCTGTCGCAGATCGCCCAGGCGGTCTACCACCACATGGCGCTCGGCGTGTGGCTCGTCCTCGGGTGCGCACCCACGCTCGTGATGCTGACGCTCCTGGCGCCCTCTCCCCTGGCTGTCCCGTTCTTCGTGCTCGCGCAGCTTCCCGTGGCGCCGGTGCTGTCGGCCGGCCTGCACGCGGTCCGGGCGTGGCGGGGTGAGCCGGAGGAGGGTCCGTTCGCGCTCCTCTGGCGGGGGCTGCGGGCCAACACCTGGGACGTCCTGCGGTGGTGGATCCCGACGGTCCTCGTCGCCACCGTCCTCGCGGTGAACGTGTGGGCGAGCGGCACCGTCCCGGGTGCCGAGCTGCTCCGTCCGGTGGCAGCAGCGGCAGCCGCGCTCCTGGTCCTGTGGGCGGGACACATGCTCGTCATCACGACCTTCTTCTCCTTCAGGACGAGGGACGCGGCGCGGGTCGGTGCGGCGATGCTCGTGGTGCAGTGGCGCGTGACCCTCGTGTACATCTCCCTGCTCGTCGTCGCCCTCGGGATCACGGCCTTCGGCTCCGACGTGATCCTCGCGCTGTCCGCCTGGGCGCTCGTCTCCGTCCTCGAGGCGGTGTCCCGACCGGTGGTGGTCGACGTCACCGCGAGGTTCACCCGGCCCTGTGACGGTCGGCGCACCGCGACGACCACACGCCCACCTGCTCGGTGAAATCATTCAATCGTGAGCACCCTCCCGAGCCGACCGACGTTGCTGGACCTCGCGCGGGCCGCCTCGGTGTCCCGGGCGACCGCCGCACGGGTCATGGCGGGTGAGTCCACGGTCCGCGCCGATCTCGCGCAGCGCGTGCACGCTGCCGCCGAGCAGCTGGGCTACCGCACCAACCAGGCGGCCCGGGCCCTGCGTCGTGGCCGGGCCGGTGCGGTGGCGCTCGTAGCGGCACCGGGCAACGACATGGACGGGCTCCTCGGCCCGTTCGTCGGCACTCCGCTGCAGGCCGCGTCGAAGTCCCTGCTCAGAGCCGGCCTCCTGCCGGTGCTGCTGTTCGACGACGGTTCCCAGATCGAGCCTCTGGTCCGGCACCTCTCGTCGGCGCACGTGGACGCGGCGATCGTGATCCTTCAGGGCGAGACCGAGCTGATCTTCCGGCACCTGGAGGAGGTGCCGATCCCTCTGGTGTTCATCGGGAACCCCACCGGGGAGCTCGACGACGGTCGGGTCTACGTCGCCTGCGACGCCTACGGCGGCTCACGGCAGGCGACGAGGGCGATGCTGACCGCCGGTCGCCGCCGGATCGCGCACATCGCCGGTCCGTCCTACTACCTGCCTGCCACCCGGCGGGCAGAGGGTTTCCGGGACGAGCTCGCCGAGTGGGGCCTCGCACCCGGTCCCACGGTCCGCGGGAACTTCGACCTGCCCTCGGGCGCGGCCGCGATGGCGCAGATCCTGCGACGTTCGCCCGACCTGGACGGGGTGTTCGCGGCATCGGACCTCATGGCGGTGGGAGCGCTGCGGGTCCTCGAGGCCGCGGGCAGGCGTGTGCCGGACGACGTCTCGGTCGTCGGCTTCGACGACACGGTCGTCGCTGCGACCGCGAGCCCACCGCTGACGACCGTACGGCAACCCTTCGCCGAGATGGGTGTACAGGCGGCCTCTCTGGTGATCGAGATGCTCGAGGGCGACACCACCGCCGGCGCGCCGGTCATGCTGCCCACCACCCTGACGCTCCGCGAGTCCGTGTAGTGCCCGACCGGGACGGCCGACCCGCCCGCCCGGGCAACGGTGCGGCATGACCTCACCCATATTCGAGACCCGCTCGACCCCGACCTCGTGGGAGGACGGTCTGGTCGTCGGTAGCGGCCGGGTCGGTGTGGTCGTGCACGAGGAGCGAGGTCGGCACGTCCTGTCGATCGCGCACGAGCGGTTCTTCGTCCCGTTGCACCCGCGTCCCGCAGCACCTGATCTACGCCCCGTGCTCGCCGACATCCGCCGGGCGGTCACGGCCGGCCACCCACGGCGTGCAGGAGAGCTGCTGACCGGTCGCACCCGGGCGTGCGGCTACCCGGACGGGCTCGTGTGGACCGACCCGCTCGGCATCTGCGCGAGCCTGGTGGTGACACCCAGGCGTGGCACCGGGACCTTGCGGCGCGAGATCGACCTCACCCACGGCGAGGTGACCGTGCACTGGCAGGACGACGACGGAGGGCACTGCAGCCTGCGGGTGATCACGCCCCGCGACCAGGAGTCCGTGTGCGTGGCGGTCGAGTCCGAGCACGAGCTCACCCTCCCCCTCGAGATGTCTCTCGGTGGTTCCCGGGACACCGTGCTGGACACCGGTGGCGGGGACGGCTCCGCCGCGGTCCAGGTGACCGTCGTCGGTGGACGGTGCGGTCGTCTCACCGCCACGACCAACCAGGTGACAGCCGTCGTCACCGCACGAGTGCCCGCGCCCTGGCACCCCGACGGCGCGTCCCTGACCTCCCGGCTGGTCGTACCAGCCGGAGGACGCAGCACGTTCCGAATCGACGTACAGACGGTGGCAGGCGTCGACGCCGCAGCACCCGGGCCGGAGCACCCGGACACGGTCTCCTGGGCCGACGTGCGGGCCCGGCAGGCCAGCACGCACGGTCGCCTCGTGGAGACCTCCGTGCTTGACCTGGACGGGGGCGACGTCGAGGGGACGACGGAGCACCTGTGGGCGGCCGCGCGGCGCGGCGACCCGCCTGGTCGGCCGACTACACGAGGAACGGGAACGTGCAGAACGGAGCCGTGGCCGGACTGATCCCGACCGGCACCCCCGAGCTCGCCCGGTCCCTGCTGACCCTGGCGCTGGAGCACCTGGACGACTACCGCGACAACGCGCGCCTCGTGTACGGCGCCGAGGGGATGCTCCTGCCGGCGCGGATGTCGACGCACGGCCGGGCCAACCACGTCAGCGCCGACTACCCGCACGTGTTCTGGACCGGTTGCGGAGGGTGGGTCCTGCGTCTGGCGGCCGACCTGGTGTCGACCACCGGGGATCGCACGGTCGTCGACGACGCCCTGTGGTCGCTCGTCGAAGGTGTCCTGCGGTTCGCCGAGACGGCGACCGTGCTCGTGGACGGTCGCCGTCACCTGGTGCCCGGCTACTCCCCCGAGAACACCCCTGCCGGCGCCGCCGGTCCCCTCACGGTCGACACGACCATGGAGGTCGCGATCCTGCGCGACGCGGCCCGGGCGGCCCGACTGCTCGGGGCGGCGCGGGGTGACCGCTCCCTCGACGATCGCTGGGCGACACTGGTCGCGACGCTCCCGGAGTACCGGGTGGCCGACGACGGCACTCTGGCGGAGTGGATCTCGGGAGCCTGGGCCGAGAACGTCGCCCACCGCCACGCCTCGCAGCTGTACCCCCTCTGGTACGAGGCTGATCCCGCCTTCGAGGGCCTGGCCGGTGTGCGGCTGCGGGCGGCGGCGCAGGCGACCGTGCACTCCAAGATCGCCTGGCGCAGGGGCGACCCGTCCCCGCCGCCGGGCCGGATGGAGATGGCGTTCGGACTGGTCCAGCTCGGCCTGGCCGCGGCCGCGCTGGGTGACGCCGACGCGGCGCTGACCTGCGTGACATGGCTCGCCGTCGACCACTGGCGGCCGACGCTCACCACCACCCACGACGCCGGGGTGATCTTCAACGTCGATGCGAGCGGCGGGCTCCCAGCGCTGGTCGCGGCGATGCTGCTCGGTTCGACGTCGGACTCCCTGACGGTTCTCCCTGCTCTTCCCCATGCGTGGCCCTCCGGCTGCGTGACGGGTCTGCGGGCCCGCGGCGGGCTCGTCATGGACCGCCTCGCCTGGGACGCGCACGGATGTAGCCTGACGGTCCGGCGGCTCCCGGAGGCCGCGTGGCTCGCTCCGCAGGGCGGTGTGCAGCTCCGCGCCGGCCGGCCGTTCGTCGCCTCAGGCCAGGCCGTCCGGGACGATCGTCTCCTGGTGCCGGTGCACGCCTCGACCGTGCGGCTCGACTGGACCGGGCCGACCGCCGACCGCACCTAGCCCCGTGACACGGCGACGACCTCATGCCAGACTCGCCCGAGCGATCGATCTCTCACGCATGCTGCCGGCACCCCGCCGGCCCGCCCACTCCTCGAGGAAGAGGACATGGACCCGACACGGGTGATCCACCTCGTCACCACCGACGTCTCTGTGCTGATGGTCCAGCGTGGCGCGCTGCTCCCCACGATCGCCCACTGGGGTCGGCGCCTGACCTCAGAGCTCGGTGACCTCCGAGCGTTCGCCGAGGCGGGCGTCCGCTCCGGCATCGACGGCGTCTCGGACCTGCCGTACGAGCCGAGCCTGCTGCCGGAGCACACGCACGGCTGGGGCGGGCGGCCGGGGCTGTCGGTGCACCGAGGTGGCGTGGGCTGGTCGCCACGGCTGGCCCTGGAGTCGATCGACGTCGACGGACGCACCGTGCACCCGGGTACGCCCGTGCAGTCCGGGCCCGGGACGGTCAGTGCGCTGGCGCGTGACGACCACGTCGGGATCACGGTCGTCTGCACGGTCGAGCTCACCGTCGACGGCCTGCTGCGCACCGGGGCGACGATCCGCAGCGACCGGTCCGACGCTGAGCCGCTGGACGTCTCGGGCGTGAGCCTCGCACTCGCCGTCCCGCCACGCGCGCACGAGGTGCTGGACTTCGCCGGCCGTTGGGCCACCGAGAAGATGCCGCAGCGGCACCGCGTGGTGGTCGGCACGCACACCCGCGAGTCGCGTCGCGGCCGGACCGGGCTCGACGCGACGGGGACCCTGGCGGTCGGCGTCCCGGGCTTCGACGCCGGGGCCGGTGACGTCTGGCTGTGCCACGTCGGGATCGGGGGGAACCACGAGCACGCCCTGGAGCGGACCGACGGTCATCTCGCGTTCCGTGGGGGTGAGCTGCTGTTCCCCGGCGAGGTCCGGCTGACCGCCGGGGAGGAGTACCGCACTCCCTGGGTCTACGGCAGCTGGGGCGATGGCCTGGACGCAGCCGCGCACCGGTACCACGGCTTCCTGCGTCGCCGCTCGCGCGCGGCCCGGCGTCCACGTCCGGTCACCTGCAACGTGTGGGAGGCGGTGCACTTCGAGCACGACCTGCCGACCCTGACAGCGCTGGCCTCGCAGGCCGCGGCGCTCGGGGTGGAGCGCTTCGTGCTGGACGACGGGTGGTTCCGCGGACGCCGGGACGACCGGGCAGGTCTGGGCGACTGGACCCCCGACCCGGTCGTGTGGCCCGAGGGCCTGACCCCGCTCGCGCGGCACGTCGCGGCCGAAGGGATGGAGCTCGGGCTGTGGGTGGAGCCGGAGATGATCAACGAGGACTCCGACCTGGCCCGTGCGCACCCGGACTGGGTCCTCCGGGCACGCCCGGAGGCGTTGCCGGCGCGCCAGCGCCACCAGCAGCTGCTCGACCTGACCAACCCCGACGCCTTCGCGCACATCCTGGCCGCCCTGGACACCCTGGTCACCGACCTGGACCTGGCCTACCTGAAGTGGGACCACAATCGGGACCTGGTGGATGCGGGGCACCCGGGCAGCGGCGGCGCAGCCGTCGCCGAGCAGACACGTGCGGTCTACGCGCTGATGGACGAGCTGCGGTCCCGCCACCCCGACCTGGAGATCGAG
The DNA here is from genome assembly GCF_000767165.1 of Cellulomonas bogoriensis 69B4 = DSM 16987. Lineage (GTDB taxonomy): Bacteria > Actinomycetota > Actinomycetes > Actinomycetales > Cellulomonadaceae > Actinotalea > Actinotalea bogoriensis. Next base: position 6,146 of record NZ_AXCZ01000080.1, on the reverse strand, counting down.
AGCTGTGCCTCCGGAGGTGGGCGGGTGGACCTCGGCATCCTCGAGCGCACGGACCGCGTCCACACCTCAGACAACCACGACCCGCTCGACCGGGTCCGGATGCTGCGCTGGACGGGGCTGCTCGTGCCGCCGGAGATGCTGGGCTCGCACGTGGCGTCGGCCACGTCCGAGGCGACCGGACGGACCTACGACCTGCACACCCGGTGCGCGGCTGCCTTCCTCGGGCACTTCGGCGTCGAGTGGGACCTGCGGGTGCTCGACGAGGCGGACCGTTCCGAGCTGACCCGCTGGATCGCCGCCTACCGGGACCTGCGCGGGTTGATCGCCACCGGCAGGGTGGTCGGAGCCGGTGACTTCGACCCCGACGCCCCGTCCGTGCGCGGGGTGGTCGCCGAGGACGGGAGCGAGGGCGTGTTCACCGTCGTCACCCCGGCGCTGTCCGCCGACTCCCGCAGGCAGGTGAGGCTCCCCGGACTGGCCACCGACCAGAGCTTCCGCCTCGAGGTGGCTCAACCACCCTCGCTCGCGCCCCCGTGGCTGGTCCCGGCGTGGCTCCGTCAGGTCCCACCGCTGGGCGGCTCGACCCCGGGAAGCCTCGCGTTCTGCGGAGACCTGCTCACCGTCGTCGGTCTCGACGTGCCGACGTTCCACCGCGAGCGGGTGCTCGTCATCCGCGCCCTCAGCACGTCGAGCACCCTGCGCGCCCCGAGGAGGCAGGAGCCCGGCACGGCTTCAGACACCGCCCGTACCGCCTCATGACAGGACTCCTCGGACGTGGGACGGGGCTCGTGCTCCTGCTGGGCCTCGTGCTCGCCCTCCCCGGGTGCAGGTCTGCTGCACCCGAGCCCGAGACGGTGCCCGAGGCCTCACTGACCGAGACGCCGGAGACCCTCACCGAACAGCCTGATGTGTCCGCTGAGCTGCAGCGGTTGGAGGAGGAGTTCGACGCCCGGGTGGGTGTCAGCGCCGTCGACACCGGTACGGGCACGACGGTGGAGCATCGCGCGCAGGAGCGGTTCGGGTTCGCCTCGACCCTCAAGCTCTTCGCTGCGGCCGAGCTCCTGCGCCAGGTGCCGGTCGACCAGCGTGACGCCCGCGTCACCTGGACCCAGGAGGACGTGCGCGCGGCCGGCTACTCCCCGACGGCCGGCCAGCACGTGGCCGACGGGCTCACGCTCGCCGAGCTCGCCGAGGCCGCGGTACGTGAAAGCGACAACACCGCGATGAACCTCGTGCTCCGCGCCCTCGGGGGGCCTGAGGGCATGGAGCGCGCCCTTGCCGACCTGGGCGACTCGACGACCAGGGTCGTCGACGTGGAGCCCGGCATCAACGACGCCGACCTGGCGAGCGGGGCGAACACCACGACCCCGCGCGCCTTCACGGCGAACCTCCGGGCACTGCTCGAGCCGCAGAACCTCCGCGAGGAGGATCTCGCGCTGCTCCTGGACTGGATGACCGGGAACGCCACCGGCGACGCGCTGGTGCGTGCCGGTGCACCCGCCGGGTGGGTCGTCACCGACAAGTCCGGAGGGGCCGGCGGCATCAGGAACGACGTCGCGGTCGTCCTCCCACCCGGACGCGACCCGGTGCTGGTCACGATCCTGACCGAGAAGAGGGCCCCGGGAGCCGCGTACGACGACGCGCTGGTGTCCCGCACCGCCGCGACCGTCCTCTCCGCGTTCGAGTGAGCGGGGGCAGGAGCGGATCTCGCCGAGATGACGCCGCGTCGGAGGCCCCGGTGGACACTGTGGGCGCACGGCCCGAGGGCTCACCCCGGGACCACCCCGACCGGGAACGAGGTCCCCGTGAGTCGTTCGGACACGTCCCACAGGCGGCGGGCGAGGTCGCCGTCACGCGCGGCACGGGACCGGCCGACCACCGCGGGTGCGCCGCGCTGCAGGACTCCAGCCGGCCCCACGTAGCTCCCACCCGGGACGTCCCCGATCGCCGCGAAGAGGATGGACATGGCTCCGTGCTCCGCATCCCGGGCGAGTGCGGTGAACAGCCGGTGCCCGAGTGCCTCGCGCCGTCCTGAAGGAGCGCGGAGCAGGTTCGTCGCGGCCAGGCCCGGGTGGGCCGAGGTCGCACGCACCTGAGAGCCGACCTCGGTCAACCGACGGTCCAGCTCGGCGGTGAACAGGAGGTTGGCGAGCTTGGACTGACCGTAGGCTGCCATCGCCCGGTAGGGCCGCCGCTCCCAGTTGAGGTCGGAGAAGTCGATCGACCCGGTCCGGTGGCCGGTCGAGGACACCGTGACGACCCGCTTCCGGAGGCGAGGAAGCAGCAGGTTCGTGAGGGCGAAGTGGCCGAGGTGGTTGGTGCCGAACTGCAGCTCGAAGCCGTCGGCCGTCCGGCCGAGAGGCGGTGCCATGAGCCCGGCGTTGTTGAGCAGCAGGTCGACCGGCTCGTCGATGCCCTCGGCGAACGCCCGCACCGACGCCAGGTCGGCGAGGTCGAGCGTGCGGACGTCGAGGTCACCGGACATCGCCCGTGCCGCCTCCGCCCCCTTGGTGGGGTCGCGCACGGCGAGGACGACGCGCGCCCCGTGAGCGGCGAGCACCCGGGCACATACTCGGCCGAGGCCGCTGTTCGCACCGGTGACGACTGCCGTCCGGCCCGACAGGTCCGGCATGCTGGAGAGCGAGAACGAGGTCATGACTCAATGTAGGCACTGCCGACGATGCTCGACCTCGAGCGACCGACCGGCGGAACTCCCGTGCCGGCACCCGAGCGGTCTGATCACGCTCAAGCGGCGATGACGGCGCCTGGACGTGGTCGACCGGCCTGCTCGGAAGTGACCGCGACCCGCAGGTCCGGCTCCACCTGACGCATGTGGTCGCCGCGGTCGTCGTCAGGTGACCTGGAGCGTGGTGATGCAGGTGGGGTCGCCGTCCTCGGTGGTGAAGGGGACGGCGCCGGCCATCCCCTCGTAGGTGACCTCGATGGTCCCGGCGGTGCCGCTGGGCACCCAGAAGCCGACGAACCCGTTGGGGTGGGTGACGGCCTGCTCCTGGACCAGGACCTCGCCGTCGTCGGAGGTGATCGTCACCTCGACCGGCTGCTCGACCAGCTCGCCCTGGCAGGTGGCCAGCGAGTGGTAGTAGCAGTCGTGGGTGACGTCCACGTACGGCGCGATGGACACGTAGTGCTGGCCCGACGGGAGAGGGACGGCGACCTCGTGCTCCCCTTCGCTGAGGAGCACCTCCGTCTCGCGGACGGAGGCCCCGTACGGGAGGGGCCGGGCCTGGCCGGTCGCCTCGAGGTGCTCGACGATCTGCCGACCGTCCATGCCCGCCAGGCCGTGCTCCTGCAGCAACGGGTCGACCTCCTCGGTCGGCGAGCACCCTGCCAGGACGAGGGCGCCGAGCGCGACGAGGGCCATGACCGGGGTACGAGGTCGGGTACGCATACCAGCAATACTCACCCCTCGCGCCGTGACAAACATCGGGACGATCGTCCTTGCGTCCGATTCGCCCGGTCCCGTCATGACCGGAAATGCAGATCCGTCGCCCCGCTGTGACTTAAACGCTTCATAAGGTAGTTGGTCCCTTGCTGCGGTGCGCATGGTGTCTGTGCGCGCAGCCGCAGCGGTCCACGGACCCACGGGAGACACAGTCGTCGACCGTCGGCGCGCGCGACGTACAGAGGCCAGCAGTTCGGGCCGTAACTCTCGAGCACCTGGAGAACGAATGTCGACTCGTCCGCGTCTGCGCAAACTCGCGTACGCACTTCCCTTCGCCGTGATGGCTCCGCTCCTGGTGGGCACCGTCGCCGCCGGCCCCGCAGCCGCCCACGGCTCGGTCACCGACCCGCCCACCCGCAACTTCGGCTGCCTGGACCGGTGGCGCGACAACCACCTCGCACCGGAGATGCAGCAGGTCGACCCCATGTGCTACGGCGCCTACCAGGCGGACCCGAGCGCCATGTGGAACTGGAACGGCCTCTACCGCGACAACGTCGGTGGGCGTCACGAGCAGGTCATCCCCGACGGGACCCTCTGCTCGGGTGGCAACACCGAGGGCGGGCGCTACGACTACATGGACACCCCCGGGCCCTGGATCGCCAAGGACGTCCCGCACAACTTCACCCTGACGCTCACCGACGACGCGTCCCACGGTGCGGACTACCTGCGCATCTACGTCTCGAAGCCCGGGTTCGACCCCACCACCCAGAGCCTGGGCTGGGGCGACCTGGACCTCGTCACGGAGACCGGCCGCTTCGCCCCGGCCCGCATCCTGCAGACGGACGTGAGCCTGCCGACCAACCGGACCGGTCGCGCGGTGCTCTACACCATCTGGCAGGCCAGCCACATGGACCAGCCGTACTACTTGTGCTCCGACATCAACATCGGTGGCACCGGTGGCGGCACTCCCACGCCGGAGCCCACGGACCCGCCGGCACCCGAGCCCACGGACCCCCCGGCACCCGAGCCCACGGACCCCCCGGCACCGGAGCCCACGCAGCCCCCGGTCTCGGGTGCCTGCTCGGCCACGGTCGAGGTGACCAACTCCTGGGGCGGTGGCTACCAGGGTGAGATCCGCGTCACCGCGGGGTCCAGCGCCATCAGCGGCTGGAGCGTCACCGTGGACGGTGCCGACATCAGCCAGGCATGGAACGGCTCGATCTCGGGCAACACCATCAGCAGCCTGGACTGGAACGGCAACCTCGCCGCCAGCGGCTCGACCACCATCGGGTTCATCGGCAGCGGCTCGCCCGGCAACGTCACCGCCACCTGCACCGCGAGCTGACACCTGCCGTACCGGGTGGTGAACCACCCGGGAGGTGAGAACCGCGGACCGGCCCCGGCCTCCTTCACGGGGCCGGGGCCGGTCCGCGTCGCCCTCCGTCCACCGCCCTCACCGTCTCCGATGGTCCTCGACGGCGAGCCTGGGTGCCCGCCGCGGTTCCCGTGCGGCGCCGGCCAGCATCAGGTGCCGCACGGCACGGTGACGGTGCCCACGGAACGGCTCCAGAAGTGCCAGCATCCCCGCGTCGTCCGTACGGCGTCCTGCCAACGCCCATCCGACCTGGTGCGGCAGGTGGAAGTCACCCACCGTCACCGCATCCGGGTCCCCGAACGCCCGCTGCGCCGTCTCAGCCGCAGTCCACGGCCCGACACCCGGCACCTGCCTCAGGAGCGCCAGCGCCTGCTGGGCCGGGAGCACCACCGCTCGTTCGAGGGACGGCGCCAGGCGCGCCGCCGCGACGACCGTCCGGGCACGTCGCGGGTCCACACCCGCCCGGTGGAAGTCCCAGCTCGGCACCCCGGCCCACGTCCGCGCATCGGGTGCCACGCGCATCCCGTCGGGTGCGGGGCCCGGCGCGCACGAGCCGTGGTGACGCACCAGCCACCGCCACGCATCGGTCGCCGTCCGGGTGATGACGCGCTGCTCGAGGATCATCGGGACCAGAGATTCCAGCACCCGGCCCGACCGCGTCAACCGGACCGTCCACGTACGTCTGAACGCCTCGCGCACGGGCCCCGGACCGGGGGTGAAGCCCGTGGGGTCGTCCCACGCACCCACCAACCCCGGAGCCAGCGCAACCGCCTCAGCGGAGCCCGCGCCCCACGCGGTCACCCGCACCGACGTCGGGTCGAGCTGCTCGACCCGGAGCGTGGCCGGGCCGGACGACGTCACCGTCGTGCGCCACACCACGCCGTCGGGCACGACCTGGTGGGTGGGGTCGTGACGGCCGTGACGCAGGGGGGCCATCGTCCGGCGGACGTCGACGGGGCCCGCGAAGGTGACCGCCACCTGCTCGTCGTGCACATCCCATGGTGACACGCGGACCGGGTCCCGGGCCCGGTCCGGCGGCGTCCCACCTGGCGGCACCCCCATTCCCCCGGAGCGCCGGGGCGGTGATGCTGGGTGAGGCCGGGGCTCACCGACGAGCCCCGCAGACAAGGGGGTCACTCATGAGGTTCCACACGCATCGACCATCCACGTGGCGTCGCGCGCTCGCGACCACCGTCGCCCTGGTGGTGGCGGCCGGGACAGGCGTGGCGCACGCCGACGTCGGCACCGACCGTCCGGCGCCGCCGGCCACGCAGCTTCAGGTCGCCGCCGACCTGACGGGCACCGGTACCTGGCGCACCGTCACCCTCGAGTGCGGCCCCACCGGCGGGGACCACCCCGCAGCCCGAG
>NZ_AXCZ01000159.1 GCF_000767165.1 Cellulomonas bogoriensis 69B4 = DSM 16987 | reverse complement strand
CCGACGACGGGCTCCAGCCCGCCCTCCGGCTCCTGGGCGCCGGAGGGCTGCCCCCGGCGGACGTCACCCTCATCGAGCTGGAGCCCGACGGCGACGTCCAGCGCATGGTGGTGGACGGCGACGTGGACGCGGCCGTCGTCGGGGACGACCCGGCGGCGCTGCGGGTGCTGGGTTCGCAGTCGGTGCGGTGGGAGCTGGACGTCCTGCTGACCGCGGCCGCAGGGCAGGTCCAGGTCGAGCGGGCCGCCGCTGCGCAGGGGCTGACGGCAGGTCAGGTGCGGGACCTGACGACGGCGACCCCGCCGGCCGTCGTGCTGCTGGACGCCCGGCCCCAGGGGCCGGTGCCCCCGCAGGTGCTGGTCGTGGTGTTCGGGTCGCTGTTCTTCCTGTCGGTCCTGGTGTTCGGCATGTCGATCGCGCAGAGCGTCGTGGAGGAGAAGCAGTCCCGCGTGGTCGAGCTGCTGGTCGCCGCCGTGCCGGTGCGGGTGCTGCTCGCCGGGAAGGTCCTGGGCAGCACGGCGATGGCCGTGGGGCAGGTGGTGCTGGTCGTGGCGGTCGGCCTGGGGGGAGCGTGGCTCGCCGGGCACGGGGCGGTCGTGGGTGACCTGGTGCGCGCGTCGGTGTGGTTCGTGGTGTTCTTCCTGCTGGGGTTCGCGATGCTGGCGTGCCTGTGGGCGGCGGCGGGCTCGTTGGCGTCCCGCGTGGAGGACCTCAACGCCACCACCATCCCGATGCAGGTGCTGGTGGTGGCCACGTTCCTGGCGGCGGTGTTCACCACCGAGCCGGGGGGCGTGCAGCGGGTGCTGTCGTACGTGCCGCTGACGGCGCCGTTGATGATGCCCACCCGGATCGTGCTGGGCAACGCCGCCCCGTGGGAGCCCGTGGTCGCGGCCGCGGTGGTCGCGGCGACCGCGGCGGTCCTGGTCGCGGTGGGTGCCCGCCTGTACTCGCGGTCGGTGCTGCACACCGCCGGCCGGTTGCGGGCCACCCAGGCGTGGCGGTCCGATGAGCGCTGACGGCACCGTCGGGGTCGGCCCGTGGCCGGGTGGGCGGCAGGCGTGGCCGGACCTGGACGTCGACGGGGTGCGCCGGTACGACCCGGAGCTCCTGGAGCACGGCGACCGGCGCAACGTCGTGGACCGGTACCGGTACTGGACCGTGGAGGCCGTCGTCGCCGACCTCGACACCCGACGGCACCCGTTCCACGTCGCGATCGAGAACTGGACCCACGACCTGAACATCGGGTCGGTGGTGCGGACGGCGAACGCGTTCGCCGCGGCCGAGGTCCACATCGTGGGGCGGCGGCGCTGGAACCGGCGCGGGGCGATGGTCACCGACCGCTACCAGCACGTGCGGCACCACCCGGACGTCGCTCACCTGGCCGACTGGGCCGCGGCGGCCGGGGTGCCGGTCCTGGGGGTGGACAACCTGCCCGGGTCGGTGCCCCTGGAGGGGTACCCCGTGCCTCGTGAGTGCGTGCTGCTGTTCGGGCAGGAGAGCGTCGGGCTGTCCGACGAGGCGCGTGCGGCGTGCCAGGACGTCCTGCACATCCGCCAGTTCGGCTCGACCCGGTCCATCAACGCCGGCGCCGCCGCGGCGATCGCCATGCACACCTGGATCACGCACCACGCCTGATCTCACCCGCCGCCGGGTGCTGGAGGTCCCGGCGTGGGGCGGGGGATTCGTGACACCATGGGGGCGAAGACCACCCCTCACTCACAGCAGGAGACTCCATGGCTATCGCCACCCCTGAGGTCTACAACGAGATGATCGACCGCGCGAAGGCGGGCAAGTTCGCCTACCCCGCGGTCAACGTGACCTCCTCGCAGAGCCTCACGGCTGCGCTCCAGGGCTTCGCCGAGGCCGAGTCCGACGGCATCATCCAGGTCTCCGTCGGTGGTGCCGAGTACGCGTCGGGTGCGACGATCAAGGACCGCATCGCCGGTTCGCGTGCGATGGCCGCCTACGCCGCCGAGGTCGCGGCCGGGTACCCGGTGACCGTGGCGCTGCACACCGACCACTGCACCAAGAAGAACCTCGACTCGTGGGTCCGCCCGCTGCTGGCCCTGGAGGCCGAGCAGGTCAAGGCCGGCAAGAACCCGCTGTTCCAGTCGCACATGTTCGACGGGTCGGACATCCCGCTGGAGGAGAACCTCGTCATCGCCGCTGAGCTCCTCGAGCTCTCGCAGGCGGCCCGCACCATCCTCGAGATCGAGGTCGGTGTGGTCGGCGGTGAGGAGGACGGCCACGAGGCCGAGATCAACGACAAGCTCTACACGACCGTCGAGGACGGCCTGGCCACCGTCGAGGCGCTGGGCACCGGCGAGAAGGGCCGTTACCTGACGGCCCTGACCTTCGGCAACGTGCACGGGGTCTACAAGCCCGGTGCGGTCAAGCTGCGCCCGGAGCTCCTCAAGGAGATCCAGGACGCCGTCGGCGCGAAGGTCGGCAAGGCCAACCCGTTCGACCTGGTGTTCCACGGCGGCTCGGGCTCGACCGCCGCTGAGATCGCCGAGGCCGTCGACAACGGTGTCATCAAGATGAACATCGACACCGACACCCAGTACGCGTTCACCCGTCCGGTCGTGGAGCACATGTTCCGCAACTACGACGGTGTGCTGAAGATCGACGGCGAGGTCGGCAACAAGAAGGCCTACGACCCGCGCGCGTGGGGCAAGCTGGCGGAGGCCGGGATGGCCAAGCGCATCGCCGAGGCGTGCGAGCAGCTGCGTTCGGCCGGCAACAAGATGGCGTGAGCGTCCTCTGACGCAGCGAAGGCGCCCCCGCACCAGGTGCGGGGGCGCCTTCGTCGTCTACGGCTGCGGGTCAGGCCACGTCGTCCGGTTCGGGTGAGGCGCCACGGGACCGGCCGCCAGGGCCGATGGTCGGCAGCCCGTGGTCGACGGTCGCAGGCTCGTCGTCCGACCCGGCGTTCTCGTCGACGACGTCCAGCAGCTCACCGATGCGCGTCACCTCGAGCAGGAACAGGACCGTCTCCGGGGCGTTGATGACGCGCACCCGCTCGCTCGTGCGGGTCGCCAGCCGGGCCAGGAACGCGATGCCCGAGGAGTCCATGAACGTCACGTGCTGGGCGTCGACCTCGATCGGCAGGCCCGTGGCCTCGGCGTCGGACGTCGCCTCCGTCAGGTCGGGGCCGAGGTCGGCGTCGACCTCACCGGACAGGACGATCCGCGTGCGGTCCGAGTGCACGATCACGTGCACCGAACCTGGCTCGGAACCCACGGCGGCAGAGCCCTGGGGCACCTCGGACTGCGTGGGCCCACCCGGCTCCCGGCTGTTACCGTCTCGCACGTCGCACTCCTCGGTTCGCCTTGAACGTTCCGCCCCGTCTGGACCGGTTCGCCCCCGAGGATAGGGGGCGAACCTGCGGAGGTTCTGCCCGAACGCTAGACGATCGGAGGTGGGAGTGGTCAACTTCATCGCCACTGGTCAGCCGGACGATCCCTTGGCGGCCGTGCGGGACCGTGCGTTGCGGGCGAGCGACGTGTCGTTCGTCGTGACCGCCGCCACACCCGACGGGCCCATCGTGTGGGTCAACGACGCGTTCACGCGGACCACCGGGTACAGCGCCGAGGAGGTCCTGGGGCGCAACCCGGCGTTCCTCCAGGGGCCCGCCACCGACGTCGCCCAGGCGCGCCTCCTGGGGTCGGCCGTGGCGGGGGAGCGGTCGGCGACCACCACCTTGCTCAACTACCGCAAGGACGGCACCACGTTCTGGAACCAGGTCTCGGTCTCCCCGGTCCCCGACGACGACGGCACGGTCAGCCACTGGGTGGGCATCCAGGTGGACGTGACCGACCAGGTGCGGCACGAGGTGGAGCAGCAGGAGTCGATCGCGGCGGAGCGTCGGGCGCGCTCGGGCCTGACGATCGTGTCCCAGGTCTCGGACATCCTCACCGATCTCGAGGACCCGATGGTCCTGCACGAGATCGCTTCCCTGCTGGCGCCCACGGTGGTGTCCTGGGCGAGGTTCTTCCTCGACGACGACGGGCTCCGGCCGGCCGACGGCGCTGACGTCAGCCGCGTGCACGAGGGCGCCCCGCGGCGGACCCCCGCCGTCCCCGGTGAGGTCGAGGACCCCGTCCAGGACCTCCTGGACGGCCGACGCGAAGGTCCGTTGGAGCTGGACCTGGAGGCCACCGGCGGCCCGACGACGACGTGGCTGACCACGCACCTGCGTGAGAGCGTGTCGCCCGGTGTGGTGCACGTCCACGCCGTCCCCGGGCGGCGGCGGTCCCTGGGTGTGCTCGTCGCCGTGCCCCACCACGCGGCGGCGCTGGACGACGACAGCACCCGCACCGTCCTGTACCTGGTGGCCCGCCGGGTGGGTGCCGCGGTCGAGAACACCCGCCTGTACGAGCGGGAGCACCGCCTGGCCGAGGCCCTGCAGCGGGCCATGCTCCCGGAGCAGGACGACGTCGAGGAGCTCGACGTGTGGAGCTACTACGCCCCGAGCGCCGCGCACGCCCAGGTGGGCGGTGACTGGTACGACGTCCTGCAGGTCTCCGAGGGGCACGTCGCCCTGGTGATCGGGGACGTCGTGGGTCACGACGTCGAGGCGGCCGCGGCCATGGGGCAGCTGCGGTCGGTGGTGCGCTCCTACGTGCAGGAGGGCGTCGATCCCGCGGTCGTCCTGGAGCGGGTCGACTCGTTGGTCGCCGGGATGCGGGTGCCGCGTTCGGCGAGCCTGGTGCTGGCGACGATGACGCGTGAGGGCGACGGGTGGGCGCTGCGCTACTCCCGGGCGGGCCACCTGCCGCCGCTGGTCGTCAGCCGTGAGGGGGTGCGCCGGCTCACCGGGGCGGGCGGGGTGATGGTCGGGTTCGGTGACGGCACCCGGCAGGACTCCAGCACCCACCTGGTGCCCGGTGACGTCCTGGTCCTGTACACCGACGGCCTCATCGAGCGCCGCGACCGTGCCATGCGGGAGGGCCTGGAGGCCCTGGAGGACGTCATCGGAGCCGTGGGCGGTCAGGACGCAGCCGGGGCCGGCGAGGTGGTGCTGTCCCGGCTGGCCGACAACCCCGAGGACGACGTGGCCGTGGTGGTGGTGCGCGTCCCGGACCCGTCCGGCACCACCGCGCCGGACTCCAGCGTGCCGCGGCGTCGACGGTGGTCGCTGCCGTCCGAGGCGTCCTCGATCGGCAGAGCCCGGCAGGCCGTGCTGCGCACCTGCGCCGCGTGGGACGTCGAGGGCGGGCGCAGCGCCGAGCTCGTGGTCTCCGAGCTGGTCGCCAACGCCGTCCTGCACGGGTGGGGGCACCTGGTGCTCCGGCTGTTCGACACCGGTGAGGGCCTGCGCATCGAGGTCGAGGACGCCAACCCGGCCCCACCGGTCGCCACCGACGGGCACCCGGGCCGTGTGGGTGGGTTCGGGATGAGGATCGTGGAGCGGCTCGCGGACTGGGGCTGGCGCCCGGCCGGGACCGGCAAGCTGGTGTGGGCGCGGGTGCACCCCCTGCCGCTCGAGGAGGCCATGCGGCGCAGCGCCCGGTCCTGAGCGCCGGACGGTGAGCCCGGGCGGCGGGCCGCTGCAGGCGCCCTCAGGTCGTGGGGACCTCGTCCTCGCAGGCGTGGCCCTGGTCGATGCGGAACAGGTCCAGGGCCCCGCACACCTCCAGGACGAACAGGTCCCGGTCGGCGCAGCCGCGCAGGACCGTCGCGCCTCCGCGCTTGCGACCCGCGTCGGCCAGCGAGATGAGGAACGCCGCGCCGGTGGAGTCCATGAAGGTGACGCCGCACATGTCGATGACGAGCAGCTGGCGGCGGAGCCCCGTGACCCGGGCGGTGATCTCGGGGAACTGGCTCCGCTCACCGAGGTCGAGGTCCCCGGTGATGACGAGGGTCGTCGTCGCCGCGGACTTGGCGATCTCGATCATGAGCGGGATCTTCCTGGAGCGGGGGAGCGTGCGCTGGGACGTGCCGGTGGCCGACCCTACCGAGCGGGCAGCTGCCCTGCACGTCGTGCCTGGGCCGCCCGGGTGACCGGCTCGCGGGTGCAGGATGGGGGCATGGAGAACCTGCTCGGTGGCCCGCCACCCACGTTGCTGCCCTCCGACCACGCCGACGTCCCGGCCCGTGCCGAGCTCGCCGACGGTGCGGACGTCCGTGACGTCGTCCCCCGGCACCCGGCGGCGTGCCTGCTGTGGGCGCTGCTCGCCGAGGCCGAGCTGACCCGCCCCGGGGGTGCGGACCCGATCGCGGCGTACGCCTACGCCCGCACCGGGTACCACCGGGGCCTGGACGCCC
>NZ_AXCZ01000162.1 GCF_000767165.1 Cellulomonas bogoriensis 69B4 = DSM 16987 | reverse complement strand
GCCGGCCCGGTGCCGGCCACCCACCAGGCGAACCAGGGGTTCCTGCGTGCGCTCCTGGCCCTGGCCGAGGCGGCCGAGGGCATCGGTGAGACGCCCGAGGCCGAGCGCTGCCGGGCGTTCCTGGGTGAGTGCGGCACGTCCGCGGACGAGGTCCGGGCCCTGCGGCAGGAGCCGCTCCGGTAACCTCGGTGCGGCGCCCGATCGGTTCGCCCGGTCCGTCGCGCCCCCAGGCCGTCGAGAAGAGGGACACACATGCCAGCCGTCGTCGTGCTCGGCGCCCAGTGGGGTGACGAGGGCAAGGGCAAGGCCACCGACCAGCTCGGGTCCCGCGTGGACTACGTCGTGAAGTTCAACGGCGGGAACAACGCGGGCCACACCGTGGTGATCGATGGCGAGAAGTACGCGCTGCACCTGCTGCCGTCGGGGATCCTGTCCCCGGGGGTGACCCCGGTGATCGGCAACGGCGTGGTGGTGGACCCGGCCGTCCTGTTCCAGGAGCTCGACGCGCTGGACGCCCGCGGGGTGGACACCTCCCGGTTGCTCGTCTCGTCCTCCGCGCACATCATCGCCCCGTACCACCAGACGATCGACAAGGTCACCGAGCGGTTCCTGGGCAAGCGGCGCATCGGCACCACGGGCCGGGGCATCGGTCCCGCCTACGCGGACAAGATCAACCGTGTGGGGGTGCGGGTCCAGGACCTGTTCGACGAGAACATCCTCGCCCAGAAGGTCGAGGGCTCCCTGGACCAGAAGAACCACCTGCTGCTCAAGGTGTACAACCGGCGGGCGATCACCGTCGAGGAGACCGTCGAGCACCTCCTGTCGTACGCCGAGCGGCTGCGGCCCATGGTCACCGACACGGCTCTGGAGCTGAACCGGGCCCTGGACGAGGGCAAGAACGTCCTGTTCGAGGCGGGGCAGGCGACCATGCTGGACGTGGACCACGGGACGTACCCGTTCGTGACGTCCTCCAGCGCCACCGCCGGTGGGGCGTGCACCGGGTCGGGCATCGGCCCCACACGCATCGACCGGGTCGTGGGCGTCATCAAGGCGTACACCACCCGGGTGGGCGAGGGCCCGTTCCCCACCGAGCTCAACGACGACCACGGTGAGTGGTTGCGCAAGACCGGTGGCGAGTTCGGGGTCACCACCGGCCGGCCGCGCCGGTGCGGCTGGTACGACGCGGTCATCGCCCGGTACGCCAGCCGCATCAACGGTCTGACGGACCTGGTCCTGACCAAGCTGGACGTCCTGACCGGGCTGGAGAAGGTCCCGGTGTGCGTGGCGTACGACGTGGACGGCACCCGCCACGAGGAGATGCCGGTGGGCCAGTCGGACTTCCACCACGCGACGCCCGTCTACGAGCACCTGGACGGCTGGTGGGAGGACATCAGCGACTGCCGGACGTTCGAGGACCTGCCCCCCAACGCGCAGAGGTACGTCCTGGCGCTGGAGGAGATGTCCGGCACGAGGGTCTCGGCGATCGGTGTGGGGCCGGGCCGGGACGCGACCATCGCACGCCACGACCTGTTGGGTTGAGCACATGAAGATCCTCGTCATCGGTTCCGGTGCCCGTGAGCACGCCGTCGTCCGGGCCCTGGCCACGGGCCCTGAGGGCCCGAGCGGGCACGAGCTGCACGCCGCCCCCGGCAACCCCGGGATCGCGGCCCTCGCCGAGCTGCACGACGTCGACCCGGTGGACCCGGCCGCGGTCGCGGCACTGGCGACCGGGCTGGGTGCGGCGCTGGTGGTGGTGGGCCCGGAGGCCCCGCTGGTCGCCGGTGTCGCGGACGCGGTCCGTGAGGCGGGCATCCCGTGCTTCGGCCCCAGCGCGCAGGCCGCGGCCCTGGAGGGGTCGAAGGCGTTCGCGAAGGAGGTCATGGCCGCGGCCGAGGTCCCGACCGCGATGGCGCACGTGTGCACGGACCTGGACCAGGTCGCCGAGGCCCTGGACGCGTTCGGGGCCCCGTACGTCGTGAAGGACGACGGCCTGGCCGCCGGCAAGGGCGTGGTGGTGACCTCGGACCGTGACGAGGCGCTGCGTCACGCGGCCGGCTGCCTGGACCGCCGTGGTGGCGGGGGCGCGGTGGTCATCGAGGAGTTCCTCGACGGGCCCGAGGTGTCGTTGTTCTGCCTGAGCGACGGGCGCACGGTGGTGCCGCTCGCCCCGGCCCAGGACTTCAAGCGGGCCCTGGACGGCGACGAGGGCCCCAACACGGGGGGGATGGGGGCCTACTCCCCGCTCCCGTGGGCGCCCGCGGACCTGGTGCAGGACGTGGTGGCCCGCGTCGCCCAGCCCACCGTGGACGAGATGTACCGCCGTGGCACCCCGTTCGTGGGGGTCCTGTACTGCGGGCTGGCGCTGACGTCGCGCGGGGTCCGGGTCATCGAGTTCAACGCCCGGTTCGGCGACCCTGAGACCCAGGTCGTGCTGGCACGTCTGGCCTCGCCGCTGTGCGAGGTGCTGCTGGCTGCCGCCACGGAGCGACTGGCCGAGCACCCTGGGCTGCGGTGGCACGCGGACGCGGCGGTGACCGTGGTGGTCGCCGCGCACGGGTACCCGGGTGCGGTCCGTGCCGGTGACGAGATCACGGGTGTGGACGAGGCCGAGCAGGTACCGGGGGCGCACGTCCTGCACGCCGGTACCGCGCAGGAAGGCACCGGGTCCCTGGTCTCGGCCGGTGGCCGGGTCCTGTCAGTCGTGGGCACGGGCGAGGACGTCGACGCGGCGCGCGCCGTGGCCTACGACGCCGTGGCCCGTGTGGGCCTGCGTGGTTCGCACCACCGCACGGATATCGCGGCCAGGATGCCCGTCGTGGAGGGCCCCGAGGCCTGAGCCGTTCGAGCTGGAGCACACACACGTCGGGCCCCACCGGAAGGTGGGGCCCGACGTGTGCAGGGGGTGAATCTGTGAAGGGTGGTGCAGTGGTCAGCCGGTGAAGGTCGGCTCGGCCACGATCGGGGTGGCGGGCGGCGCAGCGCCCTCGGGGACCTCAGGGGCCGGTGCCGGCGTGGGCTCCGGTGCCTCAGGCGTCTCCGGTGCCTCGGGTGCGGGGTTCTCCTCGGCGGGGGCCTCGGGCTGCGGTTCGGGCGTGGGCTCCGGGGTGGGCTCGGGCGTGGGCTCAGCCTCGGGGGCGTCCTCCCACTCGATGTCCTCCGGCACACCGGGGATCTGGACGTCGCCCTCGGTGCACTCGATCACCGCGACGCACTCGTCGGTGCCGGCCTCGCACACCCAGATGGCCTCGCACCCGGCGTCGGGCAGCTCGAGGCAGGGGCCCTGGCCCTCGGTCTCGCACGGCGGGACGGGCAGCGAGGGCTGCTCGACCGGGGGGGTGCCGGGCTGGGTCTTGCCGGGGCAGTTCCACCAGGGGTACTTGGTGTACTTCTTGCTCTTGTCCCACTTGCCCTGCTTCTTCGCCCAGTGGGCGGCCCAGTCGGCGGCCCAGTCGGCGGCGGCCCTCTCGTCCCAGCTGGAGGACTTCTTCTTCTTCTTCTCCCAGTGGGCGGACCAGTCGGTGCTGGTCCTCTGGTCCCAGCTGGAGGACTTCTTCTTGCGCTCCCAGTGGGCGGCCCAGGCGGAGGAGTGGGAGTCCCTGTCGCCCCAGCCGGTGGCGGGTACGGCAGCGGTTGCCGGCGACGCGCCCAGTGTCACCAGGGCGGCGATACCGACAGCGGCGGCGGTTGTCAGAACACGTGTGCGCATGGGGTTCCTCGTCGGTCGTCAGGATGTGCCTCGCACACTAGACGAAAAGATGCTCGAGTGGGGCAAATCGGACACAGGGGCTTTGGTCCTGTGGAAGAACGGGGCCCCCGTCCGGTTTGAGTAGATTGGCGCGCATGCGACGTCTACGACCTGCGGCCGCTGCGGTGGCCCTGCTGACCGTGGTGCTGGCCGGCTGCTCCTCGGCGGAGCCCGAGCCCACCGGGCACGACACGGCTCCCGTGACCAGCGAGCTCCCGGCGGAGTCGTGGATCGCGACCGCGGGGGAGGAGCGGGTCGAGGTGTTCGCGTCCCCCGGGGACTCCGAGCCCGGGACCGTGCTGGCAGCGGAGGACGTCGTGTCGGTCCCGGGGCAGATCCCGTTGACGTTCCTGGTGGCCGAGCAGCAGGACGACTGGGTGCAGGTCCACCTGCCGGTGAGGCCCAACGGCACCACCGGGTGGTTGCGTGCCGAGGACGTGAGCCTCACCTCGACCGAGTTCCGCATCGAGGTGCACCTGGACGACCATCGCCTGCTGCTGCACCACGGCGACGCGGTCGTCATGAACGTCAAGGTGGCGGTGGGTCGTGAGGACGTGCCCACCCCGGGTGGCGTCTACTACATCAAGGAGCTGCTCCAGCCGCCGCAGGCCGGTGGGCCCTACGGCGCCTACGCCTACGGCCTGTCGGGCTACTCGCCGGTGCTGGAGTCGTTCGCGGGTGGGGACGGGGTGATCGGCATCCACGGCACCAACGAGCCGGAGTCGATCGGCACCGACGTCTCGCACGGGTGCATCCGCATGCTCGACGAGGACGTGACGCGCATGGCCGAGGAGTTCGGACTGCCCTTGGGCACCCCGGTGGAGATCTTCGCCTGAGCCGCACCACCTTGTGGTCCCCGACGCGGTCGGTGCGGGGCGACCTGGGACACTCGGGGCATGACTGAGCCTCTGCAGCTGCCCGGCTGGCGTCACGTCTACTCGGGCAAGGTCCGTGACCTGTACGAGCCGACCGCCGGGGACGACGCGGTCGTGCTGGTCGTGGCCAGCGACCGGATCAGCGCCTACGACCACGTCCTGAGCACCCCGGTGCCGGGCAAGGGCGTGGTCCTGACCCAGCTGAGCCTGTGGTGGTTCGACCAGCTCGCCGACCTGGTCCCCCACCACGTGGTGACCGCGGAGCCGGGGCCGGGCGGAGTCCCGCACGAGGTCGCTGGACGGGCGATGGTGTGCCGACGGCTGGACATGGTTCCGGTGGAGTGCGTGGCCCGCGGCTACCTGACGGGCTCGGGCCTGGCCGAGTACCGGGAGTCCGGTCAGGTCACCGGCATCCCGCTGCCGGACGGGTTGGTGGACGGTTCCCGCCTGCCGGAGCCGATCTTCACCCCGGCGACCAAGGCCGCGGTGGGGGAGCACGACGAGAACGTCAGCCTGGAGGTCGTGGCCGGGCAGGTGGGGCGCGAGCTCGCCGAGGAGCTCCGTGATCTGACCCTGCGCGTCTACGCCCGGGCCGAGGGCATCGCCCGGGAGCGTGGCGTGATCCTGGCCGACACCAAGCTCGAGCTGGGTCGGGCGACGCAGGGCCCCGACGCGGGCGCACTGGTGCTCGGTGACGAGGTCCTCACCCCGGACTCCTCACGGTTCTGGCCCGCGGCCCAGTGGGAGCCGGGACGGGCCCAGCCCAGCTTCGACAAGCAGTTCGTCCGTGACTGGCTCACCTCCCCGGCATCCGGGTGGGACCGTGCCTCGGATGCGCCGCCCCCGCCGCTGCCTGCTGACGTGGTCGAGCGCACGCGCGACCGCTACCTCGAGGCGTACCGCCTGCTCACCGGCCAAAACCTGGACCTGCAGGCGTACGCCTGACGACCGTTCGTGCGAGGAGCATGGGAGAAGGGCTACCTACCTTAGGTAAGCCTATGCTTTACTGACTCGGCCGTACCGTCCGTCCGAGGAGTCCCATGAGCACCGCCACGACCGTCGCCCCCACGCGGGTCGAGCCGGCGTACCGGGGGTTCGAGGTCCGCGTCGCCCGCACCCGGCGCCTGAGCCCCAGCTTCCTGCGGATGACGTTCACCGGTCCTGACCTCGCCGACTTCGGCACCGCCGGCCTGGACCAGCGGATCAAGCTCGTCCTGCCCGCGGCCTGCGGTGCACCGGTCGACGTCGCACGCTTCACCGACCCCGACTGGTTCTCGGCCTGGCGACAGCTGCCCGACGAGCAGCGCAACCCCCTGCGCACCTACACGGTGCGGGCGGTGCGCCCCTACGAGCACGAGGTCGACGTCGACGTCGTCCTGCACGGGGTGGACCCCGGCGCCGTCACCACCCGCGGGTGCGGGCTCGCCCAGCTCATCGGCTGCGCGTGCGCCGCGCCCGCCGGGCCCGCGGTCCGGTGGTGCG
>NZ_AXCZ01000079.1 GCF_000767165.1 Cellulomonas bogoriensis 69B4 = DSM 16987 | reverse complement strand
GGCCGGTCGGGGGTGGGCCCAGCTCCCCGGTGCGGGCGCCGGCGGCGGCGTCGGGTTCGCGCTCGCGGTGCTCGGTGCCCGGATCCTCCCGGGTGCCGACGTCGTGACCGCGTCGACCGGTCTGGGCCAGGACGTGGCCACGCACGACCTCGTCGTCACCGGTGAGGGGTCGCTGGACTGGCAGTCGTTGCACGGCAAGGTCGTCGCGGCGGTCTCGCGCCTGGGGCTGTCGCACGGCGTCCCCGTCGTCGCGGTCGCAGGTCAGGTGCAGCTCGGCCGGCGGGAGTGGGGCGCGGCAGGGCTCAGCGGGGCGTACGCGGTGGCCGAGCACCCGGACGAGGTCGCCGGGTCCGTCGCGGCGCCGGCACGGTCGTTGGCCGACCGGGCACGCAGGGTGGCCCGCACCTGGTCCAGATGAGGGCCGGGGGGCGCGGTCGCCGTGGGGCGTAGGCTGGGAACACCTGGACAGGCCGTGGCGTTAGGACTGACGTGCCACACCCCGACACCTCACCGGAGTGACGATGACCGAGACCACCGACACCACGACCCACGGCGTTGAGCTCACGGCGGTGGCCGCCGACAAGGTCCGCACCCTGCTGGAGCAGGAGGGCCGTGACGACCTCCGCCTGAGGGTCGCGGTGCAGCCCGGCGGCTGCTCGGGTCTGATCTACCAGCTGTACTTCGACGAGCGGCTGCTCGACGGTGACGCCCTGCGTGACTTCGACGGGGTCGAGGTCGTCGTGGACCGGATGAGCGTGCCGTACCTCGAGGGCGCGACGATCGACTTCGCCGACACGATCGAGAAGCAGGGCTTCACCATCGACAACCCCAACGCAGGCAGCTCCTGCGCCTGCGGGGGCTCCTTCGCCTGACCCGGGCGGTGGGTCCCGGGTCACCGGCCGCCCACCATCCGCCGGACGTCGTCGACGGCCTGCGGCAGCACCGCCAGGAACGAGGTGACCTCCTCACGGGAGATGCCGACCGGCAGCGACAGGCGGACGTTGCCCTGCGTGAGGGTCCCCATCGCCCGCAGGACGTGGCTGGGCTCGGTCGTACCCGTCACGCAGGCAGATCCCGAGCCGACCGCGTAGCCGCGTCGGTCCAGCTCGGTCAGGATCGCCTCTCCGTCGACGTAGAGCAGTGAGAACGTCACGACGTGGGGGAGCCTGTCGACGGGGTCACCGACAACGGCGACGTCCGTGAGGTCGGCAGCGACCCGCGACCGGACCAGGTCGACGAGCTCGCGACGCACCCGTCCCGCCCGCTCCTGCTCGGCCACCACCGCGCGCAGGGAGGCTGCCGCCGCGACCGCCGAGGGGACGTCGGCACCGCCGGGGAACCACCGGTCCTCGTCCTCGGGCCAGGCTCGTGCCGTGCGGGTCCGGGGACGGGTCACGACCAGGCCGGCCCCGGGGAAGGCCCCCCAGTCAGCGGGGTCGGCGACCAGGACGTCCCAGTGGTCGCTCACCGGCTCATGGCCCAGTGCGCACGTGGCATCCAGCACAAGGGGCACCGCGTGGACGGCGCACGCCTCGTACGCCGCCTCGACCGGTTGCCGGGTACCGACCTCACCGTTGGCCTGCTGCAGGACGGCGACGGCCACACCTGGCGCCGAGACCGCTGCACGCCACCGGTCGACCTCCACCCGCCCGTTGCGGTCGACGGGGACCCGAGGCGGTTCTCCGACTGCCTGGTCCGCAGCAGCGCGGACGGGCTCGACCACGAACCGGGCAGCAGCGTGCACGGCCGCCCTCTCCACGGCGGAGGTGACCACCGTGGCACCCACGCGGCGTCGAGCCGCCGCCGAGCCCAGCACGGCGTGGTGCAGCGCGGTCGTGACACCTGGGCCCAGGTGCACGTCGTCGGTGCGTGCCCCCACCTCTGCGGCGAGGGTCTCCCGTGCGGCGTCCAGCAGGAGCCGTGCTCGCCGGCCCTCGGCGTGGAGCCTGCGTGGATCGGCCCATCCCTCGTCGGCCGCCGCCTCGTAGGCGGCTCGGGCGACGGGGTGCAGGGGAGCGCGCCCTCCGGCATCGAGATACACACGGGACGGGGTCACCGGATCACGCTAACGGCCGCAGTCGTGGGACGACAGGTGTCCGGGCACCCTCGCAGTGCCCTGCGCACGATAGGCTGCCGCTGTCGAGGACCAAAGTCCCACCTGTGTGCGTCGATGCCGCGCGCAGCGGGCGCACGACATGAGAGGTTCCCTTGGACGCGCAACACCCACGTCGCCGTCGGTCGACCACCGTCAGACTCTCCGCCGCCGCCGCCCTGGTCGCGCTCGCGCTCAGTGGTTGCACCGCGGAGGTCCAGCGCGGCTGGCTTCCTGGCTACGAGGACGGCCAGCAGGTCACGAACATGACCGAGCGCCTCACCTCGTTGTGGACGGGGTCGTGGATCGCCGCGCTGATCGTCGGTGCGATCACGTGGGGGTTGATCCTCTGGTGCGTGGCGGTCTACCGCAAGCGCAAGGACGACGAGGTCCTGCCTGTCCAGGTGCGCTACCACGTGCCTCTCGAGGTCATGTACGTCGTCCTGCCGATCTTCATGGTCGGCGTGTTCTTCTACTTCACCGCGCGTGACCTCAGCGAGGTCGAGGACGTCTCGCAGGAGCCCGACATCGTGGTCGAGGTGTACGGGAAGCAGTGGAGCTGGGACTTCAACTACGTGGACGACGACGTGTGGGACACCGGCGTCCACGTCATCGACATCGGAGCCCCGGGCAACCCGGACACGCTGCCGACCCTCTACCTCCCCGTCGACGAGAGGGTCGAGTTCCAGCTCCGGTCCCGCGACGTGATCCACTCCTTCTGGGTTCCGGCGTTCCTGTACAAGAAGGACATGTTCCCGGGGAACCACGTGAACGTGTTCCAGGTCGTGCCCACCCGAGAGGGCGTCTACGCGGGCAAGTGCGCCGAGCTCTGCGGCCAGCATCACGCGGGGATGCTCTTCAACGTGGCGGTCGTGTCCCGTGAGGAGTACGACGCCCACATCGAGTCGCTCCGTGAGCGGGGGCAGACCGGTCAGCTCGGTCCGGAGCTGGACCGACTGCAGACCCCTGGGGACGACAACACCGCCGGAGAGGGAGGCGCCTGATGGCCGCACGTGACGCCGAGGTCCCGGGCCTGAGCCCGAGGCGGCAGGGCCGTGGCGGGACGGTCGTGAAGTGGATCACCTCGACCGACCACAAGACCGTCGGGTACCTGTACCTGATCACGTCGTTCATCTTCTTCTGCATCGCAGGCCTCATGGCCCTGGTGATCCGTGCCGAGCTGTTCGAGCCGGGCATCCAGTTCGTGCAGAGCAAGGAGCAGTACAACCAGCTCTTCACGATGCACGGCACGATCATGCTGCTGCTGTTCGCCACCCCGCTGTTCGCCGGGTTCGCCAACGTCCTGGTCCCGCTCCAGATCGGCGCACCTGATGTGGCGTTCCCCAGGTTGAACGCGTTCGCCTACTGGGTCTACCTGTTCGGCGGCATCATCGTGGTCGCGGGCTTCCTCACGCCCCAGGGCGCGGCGTCCTTCGGGTGGTTCGCCTATGCCCCCTTGTCGAGTACGACCTTCTCGCCAGGATTAGGGGGAGACCTCTGGGTCTTCGGCCTGGCCATGGGCGGGTTCGGGACCATCCTCGGCGCGGTCAACTTCATCACCACCATCATCACGATGCGCGCCCCCGGCATGACCATGTTCCGCATGCCGCTCTTCACCTGGAACGCGCTGGTCACCAGCCTCCTGGTGCTGATGGCGTTCCCGCCGCTCGCCGCAGCCCTGTTCGCGCTCGGGGCTGACAGGCGGCTCGGCGCTCAGGTCTTCAACCCCGATCACGGGGGTGCGATCCTGTGGCAGCACCTGTTCTGGTTCTTCGGCCACCCCGAGGTGTACATCATCGCGCTGCCGTTCTTCGGGATCGTCTCGGAGATCCTGCCGGTCTTCAGCCGCAAGCCGATCTTCGGCTACAAGGGCCTCGTCTACGCGACGATCGCGATCGCGGCGCTCTCGGTCACGGTGTGGGCCCACCACATGTACGTCACCGGCGCGGTGCTCCTGCCGTTCTTCGCGCTGATGACCATGCTGATCGCTGTGCCGACAGGTGTGAAGTACTTCAACTGGATCGGCACGATGTGGCGGGGGAAGCTCACCTTCGAGACCCCGATGCTCTGGTCCATCGGCTTCTTGGTGACGTTCTTGTTCGGTGGCTTGACCGGCATTATCCTGGCGAGCCCGGTTCTCACGTTCCACACCTCCGACACGTACTTCGTGGTGGCCCACTTCCACTACGTGGTGTTCGGCACGGTGGTCTTCGCGATGTTCGCCGGGTTCTACTTCTGGTGGCCCAAGTTCACCGGACGCATGATGAACGAGGCGCTCGGCAAGTGGCACTTCTGGACGCTGTTCTTCGGGTTCCACGGAACGTTCCTGGTGCAGCACTGGCTCGGCATCCAGGGCATGCCACGTAGGTATGCCGACTACATGCCCGAGGACGGGTTCACGTTCTTGAACCAGATCTCGACGGTGTCGTCGGTCCTGCTCGCTGCCTCGACGCTGCCGTTCCTGTGGAACGTCTACGTCACGTGGCGCAAGGCGCCCCTGGTGACGGTCGACGACCCGTGGGGCTACGGGAACTCCCTGGAGTGGGCGACGTCGTGCCCGCCACCGAGGCACAACTTCACCTCGCTCCCCAGGATCAGGTCCGAGCGACCCGCCTTCGACCTGCATCACCCTGAGGTCGCGGCGATGGACCACGTGGAGCCGGACGCCGGTGTGCTCGACTGGGAGGCCGACCGCCGTGGCCAGCCGAGCGCCGCTGCAGAGCGGATGGGGGCCGGGGAGGCCGAGCCCGAGCAGTCGTCGTCGACGATCGTCGACGACGGTGACCACCCGCCGACCGACGGCGAGGGCGACCACACGGAGGGTCAGCGGTGAAGTTCGAGGCAAAGCTGTTCCTGTTCCCGACGCCGTTCTTCGTCTTCATCGGGATCGTCTACGCCCTGTGGAGCGGATGGGAGCCCGTCGGGAGCACAGCGCTGCTCCTGACCGCGGGCCTCACCGGGATGATCGGCTTCTACCTGTGGCTGGTCGGTCGCCGGATCGACCCTCGCCCAGAGGACGACGCGTTCGGTGAGATCGAGGAGGGCGCCGGAGACCTGGGCGTGTACAGCCCCGGGTCGTGGTGGCCGATCGCGATCGCCGCCGCCGGTGCCATCTGCTTCCTCGGTCTTGCAGTCGGGTGGTGGCTCTTCTACATCGGCTCGGCACTCACGGTGATCACACTTGTCGGCTGGGTCTACGAGTTCTCCCGGGGTCAGCACGCCCACTGAGACGGACGTACACGGAAGGCGGGCGGGTCGCACCCAGTCGGTGCGACCCGCCCGCCTTCCGTGTGCTGGCGGCGGTGCCGGCCTTCAGGCGGGGGCGATGAGCCCTGCGGTCTGAGTCCGGGCCCGCTGGAACCGCTGCTCGGCGTCGGCCCAGTTGACGATGCTCCACCAGGCCTTGATGTAGTCGGCCTTCACGTTCACGTAGTCCAGGTAGAACGCGTGCTCCCACATGTCGAGCAGCACGATCGGGGTCAGCCCGAGAGGCACGTTGCCCTGCTGGTCGTACAGCTGGAAGATCGCGAGCTTCTCACCCAGGGAGTCCCAGGCGAGGATCGACCAACCGGATCCCTGGATGCCGGCAGCGTTCGCGGCGAAGTGCTTCTGGAAGGCGTCGAACGAACCGAAGGCGTCGTCGATCGCGGCCGCGAGCTCCCCGGTCGGCTTGTCGCCACCGTCGGGAGAGAGGTTCTGCCAGAACGCGGTGTGGTTGATGTGCCCGCCGAGGTTGAACGCCAGGTTCTTCTCGAGCATGTTGACGGTGCTCATGTCCCCGCCCTCACGGGCCTCCGCCATCTTCTCCAGGGCCGTGTTGGCCCCGGCGACGTACGCAGCGTGGTGCTTGTCGTGGTGCAGCTCCATGATGCGGCCGGAGATGTGCGGCTCGAGAGCGGCGTAGTCGTACGGAAGATCGGGCAGGGTGTAGTCAGCCATGTGAGGCCCTTCCGGTCAGGTCGCACAGGTGTGCGACGGCTCGGCTACTGCGTACGCCTCAGCCGCGCCCCCGTCGAGGGGCGCGGCTGAGGACGACTACCACTGTGACGCGTGATCAGCGTTCACGCTCGCCGGCGGGGGAGGGCACCGGTCCCTGACCGGTGCCGGCGTCGCCGGCCTGCACGGACCGGTAGGCGTCCGTCGTTCCGTGGTCCACGGAGGCGACCGTCCCGTCCCCGGTGCCGACTAGCCCCTCGGGCCCGTGGTGGTGGGCCTGTGCACGGCTGAGCTCCTGCGGGGTCACCGGCTCCACGCGGTCCTCGTAGAAGAACCGTGAGACCCGCGCCCGGATCGCGTCACGCCGGTACCCCTTGCGACGCACCCCGCGCTCGTCGTGCTGAGGAGCGGGCTCGATCGGTCGGTTCGGCTCGTGCTGCACCAGCGTCCACCGCTCGAACTCGTCCAGAGGCTTGTGCACCTCGATGTACTCCCCGTGCGGCAGCCGCATGATGCGGCCGGTCTCGTGCCCGTGCAGGACGAGCTCACGGTCCTTGCGCTGCAGGCCCAGGCAGATGCGCTTGGTGATCCAGAACGCGATGAACGGGCCGATCAGGAGCGAGGCTCGGAAGATGTACGTGATGTCGTTGAGCGACATCGAGAAGTGCGTGGCGATGATGTCGTTCGCGCCTGCCAGCAGGAGCACGAAGAACGCCGTGAGGATGGCCACGCCGGTCGCGGTGCGTACCGGTGCGTTGCGCGGCCGGTCGAGCAGGTGGTGCTCCTTCTTGTCGCCCGTGGCGTACGCCTCGATGAAGGGGTAGACGGCCAGGAGCGTGAAGAGGATGCCGGGGATGATCACGGCCGGTATCAGCACGTTCAACGACAGGGTGAAGCCACCGATGACGTACTCGGTGTTGCCGGGCATGAGGCGCAGCGCACCCTCGAGGAAGATGATGTACCAGTCGGGTTGGGCCCCCGCGCCGATCGGGGACGGGTCGTACGGCCCGTAGTTCCACACCGGGTTGATGGTCATCGTGGCTGCCATCAGGGCGAGCACGCCGAACACGATGAAGAAGAAGCCGCCGGCCTTGGCGACGTACACCGGGAACAGGGGGAACCCGACCACGTTGCGCTGCGTGCGACCAGGCCCGGGGAAGTGCGTGTGCTTGTGCAGGACCACCAGGAACAGGTGGAGGCCTATGAGCGCGAGGATCAGGCCGGGGATCACCAGGATGTGCAGCGTGAACAGCCGGGGGATGATGTGCTCGCCGGGGAACTCCCCGCCGAAGATCATGTACGACATGTAGGACCCGGCCACGGGGATCGACTTCACGACGCCGTCGGTGATGCGCAGGCCGTTGCCTGACAGCACGTCGTCGGGCAGGGAGTACCCGGTGAAGCCCGCGGCCATGCCGAGGATCAGCAGGACGAACCCGACGACCCAGTTGACCTCGCGGGGCTTGCGGAACGCCCCGGTGAAGAACACCCGCATCATGTGCGTGACGATCGCGGCGATGAAGAGCAGCGCAGCCCAGTGGTGGATCTGGCGCATGAGCAGGCCGCCGGTCACCTCGAACGACAGGGCCAACGTCGACGCGAACGCCTCGGACATCTCCAGCCCGTTCATGGGCGCGAACGGGCCTTCGTAGACGATGAGGCCCATGCTGGGCACGAAGAACATCGTCAGGAAGATCCCGCTGATGATGAGGATCACGAACGAGTAGAGCGCGATCTCGCCCAGCAGGAACGACCAGTGGTCGGGGAAGATCTTCCTCGCGAAGCCCTTGACGGCCTTGCTGATCCCGGTGCGCTGGTCCAGGTAGTCCGCGGTGCCGGCCGCTGCCCGTTGCGCTGTCGTCTGGCTCACTTCAGGCGCTCCCAGTAGCTCGGCCCGATCGGTTCGTTGAAGTCGTCCTGCGCGACGAGGTAGCCCTCGTCGTCCACGGTGATGGGTAGCTGCGGAAGTGCGCGCTTGGCAGGTCCGAAGACCACCTTCGCCCCGTCGGAGATGTCGAACGTGGACTGGTGGCACGGGCACAGCAGGTGGTGGGTCTGCTGCTCGTAGAGAGCCACCGGGCAGCCGACGTGGGTGCAGATCTTGGAGTAGGCCACGATGCCCTCGTAGGACCAGTCGCGGCGGTCCTCTGCCTCGGTGAGGTCCGCGGGGTCCAGACGCACCATGAGGACGACGGCCTTGGCCTTCTCCTCGATCCAGTGGTCGGCGTGGTCGCCCTCCCGCAGGCCCTCGGGGATGACGTGGAACACCGAGCCGATGGTGACGTCGGCGGCACGGATGGGGTCGCCGGAGGGGTCGCGCGTGAGTCGACGGCCGCGCTCCCAGAGCGTGTGGCGGAACTTCGACACGTTCCAGTCCCCGCCGAGCTCACCCACGAGCGGGACTGCGACGCTCAGCGGTGCCAGCGCGACGGCGGAGACGACGGCTCCCTTGAGCACGCCACGGCGGCCGATGCCCGAGTCCTCCGCGCCCGCTCCTAGGGCGGCGATCGCCGCCTGGCGGGTCTCGGCGTCGCCGCGCTGGGGATGGCGGTCCTCGGCCTGCTCGTGGTCCGACATGAGGGTCTTGGCCCAGTGGACGGCAGCGGCACCGATGCCGAACATGCTCAGGAACAGGCCGAGCCCGAGGAGCAGGTTCGACAGGCGCATGTTCTCCACGCTCTCGCCCGTCGGGACCATGATGTAGGCGACGACGGTGCCGATGGTCCCCAGGACCGAGAGCGCGAAGAGGACGATCACGGTGCGCTCGGCGCGGCGTGCAGCTGCCGGGTCGCGGTCGGTCGCGCGGTCCCGGTGGGTCGGTAGGCCGGGGTTGTCGAAGCGCTCGGGCCCGGCGGCCCCCGCCTGGTCGACGTCCGCCCCTGAGGACCGCGGTTCCAGGTCGGTGCCCTTCTCGTTGTTGCTCATGACGACTTCGCTCCGATCCACACCGACGCCCCGATCAACAGACCCATCCCCACGATCCACACCCACACGCCCTCACCGACCGGTCCCAGGGAACCCAGGGTGATCCCGCCGGGTGAACCCCGGTGCTGCTCCTCGAGGAAGGCGATGATGTCCCGCTTCTCGTCCGGGGTGAGGTTGGCGTCGTTGAACACAGGCATCGACTGAGGGCCCGTGACCATGGCTGTGTACACCTGCGTGGGGGTGCTGTCCGCCAGTGAGGGCGCCCACTTGCCCTCCGTCAGCGCGCCTCCGGCGCCGATCGCGCCGTGGCACATGGCGCAGTTGGTGCGGAACAGCGCGCCACCGTTGGCGGCGTCGCCGAGCGCAGGGTCGACCTGCTGCGCGCTGGGCACTGCAGGTCCGGGACCCAGAGACGCGACGTAGGCGGCCAGCTGGTTGATCTGCTCCTGGTCGAACTGCGGTGGCTTCGCGGCGGCCTGAGGGCCATCCATCTGCATGGGCATGCGTCCGGTGCCGACCTGGAAGTCGACGGACGCCGCACCCACACCGATCAGGGACGGGACGTCGTCACGGCCCTCTGCGGACGGCCCGTGGCACGTGGCGCAGTTCGCGATGAACAGGGCACGGCCGGCCGCGATGTCGTCCTCGGACGGCGCCGCGGCGCTGACGGCGCTCGGTGCGAACGCGGCGTACAGCCCGCCGGTCATCAGCAGTGCCAGCAGGAGCAGCACCATCGGCGCGTGCCGGTGGTGCCTGCGGGCGGCGATTGCCTTCACGAACAAGCCCTCTCGTTGCGTCCGGCTGGGCCGGGCGGGTCGTACCGGTCGTGCTGCCGGCTCACCGGATGATGTAGATCGCGACGAACAGCGCCACCCACACCACATCGACGAAGTGCCAGTAGTAAGAGGTCACGATGGCCGTGGTGGCCTCGTGGTGCCCGAACCGCTTGGCCGCGAACGAGCGGCCGAGCAGGAGGAGAAACGCGATCAGGCCACCGATGACGTGCAGCCCGTGGAAGCCGGTCGCCAGGTAGAACACCGACCCGTAGGGGCTGGAGGAGATCGTCAGACCGTGCTCCACGAGCTCGGCGTACTCGAAGATCTGACCACCGATGAAGATCGACCCCATGATGTAGGTCGCGGTCATCCACTCCGTCATGCCCCACCGGCTCACCTGCCACATGCGCCCGGTGCGCACCGGCTGGAACCGCTCGGCCGCCCACACCCCGAACTGGCAGGTCACGGACGAGAGCACCAGGATCGTGGTGTTGCCGAGTGCGAACCAGAAGTTGAGCAGCTGGGTCTCCTCGGCCCACAGCTCGGGGATCGTCGAGCGGATCGTGAAGTACATCGCGAACAGGCCCGCGAAGAACATCAGCTCGCTCGCGAGCCACACGATCGTCCCGATCGAGACCGGGTTGGGCCGGTTCACGCTCAGGTGCGGTCGGGTCGGGGAGGCAGACGTTGCGGTTGACACGCTGTCATTATGACCGACGAAGCGAGCGCGTGGGTCCAAGGACCCATGCTGAGACGCGGAGCGGCTGCTTGTGACGCACGGACCCCGCGACACGCCCGGGCCGTGCCAAGATGCTCGTGGTGAACGGGCACCTGCGTGCCCCGAGGCAGAGGACGGGTGAGGCGAGCATGGCAGCGACCGGGCAGCAGGGGACGCAGCACGACGAGTGGGACGCCGCTGAAGGTGCGACCGGACAGCGGGTACGTGTGCTGGTCTACAGCGACCACGTCGAGGTTCGGGAGGCCGTGAGCCTGTCCCTGGGCCGACGGGTCGCCAAGGATCTCCCCGAGATCGAGCTGGTCCCGGTGGCGACGGCGGCCGCTGTCGTGTCGGCCGTCGAGGCGGGAGGAGTCGATCTGCTCGTCCTGGACGGCGAGACCGGGAAGGTCGGCGGGCTCGGGCTGTGCCGTCAGCTCAAGGACGAGATCTACCGGTGCCCGCCGGTGGTCGTCCTCGTCGGGCGGCCCCAGGACGCGTGGCTCGCGGCCTGGTCCCACGCCGAGGGCGTGATCAGCCGCCCGATCGACCCGGTCGTGGTGCAGGACACGGTCGCCCGGGTGCTGCGCGGCGCGCTCGTCGACGGATGACGGGCGACCACCTCACCTGGCCCGGGCTCACGAAGTCCCTGCTCGCAGGCCAGGACCTCACGACCGACGAGACGCGCTGGGCCATGGCGCGGGTGATGACGGGGGAGGCGGGCCCGGTCCCGCTCGCCGGGTTCCTGGTGGCGCTGCGCGCCAAGGGCGAGACGGTCGACGAGCTGAGCGGCCTGGTGGAGGAGATGCTCGCCCACGCCCGACGCATCGAGGTTCCCGGCCGGTGCCTGGACATCGTCGGTACCGGCGGTGACATGCACGGGACGGTGAACATCTCGACCATGGCGTCCCTGGTCGCAGCCGGGGCCGGTGCGAGGGTCGTCAAGCACGGGGGTCGGGCGGCGTCGTCGGCGAGCGGGACCGCTGACGTCCTGGAGGAGCTCGGTGTCCGGCTGGACCATCCGCCGGAGCGTGTGGCCGAGACGGCAGCTCAGGTCGGGATCACGTTCTGCTTCGCCCAGACGTTCCATCCCGCCATGCGCCACGCGGCTCAGGCGCGCCGGGAGCTGGGCGTCCCGACCGCCTTCAACCTCCTGGGCCCGATGACGAACCCGGCCCAACCCCACGCGTCGGCGATCGGCGTGCCCGACGTACGGCTCGCCCGGTTGATCGCGGGTGTCATGGCCCGCCGCGGCCGTCGGGCTCTGGTGTTCCGCGGCCACGAGGGCCTGGACGAGCTGGCGCCCACCGGGCCGGCGCGCCTGTGGTGGGTGGACGAGGGAACGGTGACCGAGCTCGACCTGGACCCCGTCACCGACCTCGGTCTGGCACCGGTGACGCTCGAGGACCTGCGGGGTGGTGACGCCGCGGCCAACGCGGCCGTGCTCCGCGCGGTGGTCGACGGACGCGGCGGCGCGGTGCGCGAGACGGTCCTGCTCAACGCTGCTGCAGGCCTCGCGGTGCACGGGCCCGGCGGTGCGCAGTCGCTGACCGAGCGCCTGCGGTCGTCGCTGGAGGTCGCCGCGGCCGCGGTGGACGCGGGGCACGCCCGGGACGTCCTGGACAGATGGGTCGCTGCGTCGAGCGACTGACACTCATGCCTTGATCGGCACGTGTCCCAGGTGCGGCTCCTCGACAGGGTCGGCTGCGACGCGGACCCCGACGGCGTCGCGCAGGCGTGCAACCCCCTCGGCGCCGCGGACCGGGCAGGCCCACCCGTCCTGGACGTCGACCAGGCGGACGCCGTCCTGCTCGAGCCACGCCATCACCAGAGCCGACTCCTCGGGGTGGGCGCTGGTCGCGGGTGGTGCCGGGGGCGGGACCACCTCCGCCGTCCGACGCAGGGCGTCGATCGCCGGGCTCGGGTCGACGCCGGCAGGTGTGGTCGTGGTCGCTGCCAGGCGCCCGTACCGCACCACGACGACCTCCCAGCCGCCCGACGGTGCCCGGCGCGCG
>NZ_AXCZ01000262.1 GCF_000767165.1 Cellulomonas bogoriensis 69B4 = DSM 16987 | reverse complement strand
GCGGACCGCAACGGCCGGTGGTCGCTGCTCCCCGACCCGGTGCCCGACGACACCGTCCGCGCCCACGCCCTCGCCGCCCAGCTCCTGGACCGGCACGGCGTCCTGACCCGGGCGGTCTCCGGCGTCGAGGGCCTCGGCGAGCGCGCACCGGCCGTCTACCGCGTCCTGGCCGGGATGGAGGAGGCGGGACACGTCCGTCGCGGGTACTTCGTGGAGCACCTGGGCGGCTCGCAGTTCGCGCTGCCCGGCGCGGTCGACGAGCTGCGCAACGACGCGTCCACTCTGGAGGACGACCGTCCCGGCGAACGACCCGACCCCGTGGTCCTCGCCGCGGCCGACCCGGCGAACCCCTACGGCGGGGCCCTCGGCTGGCCGACCCACGCCGACGTCGCCCACCGCCCGGGCCGCAAGGCAGGTGCGCTGGTCGTCCTGGACGGCGGCGACCTGGTCCTCTACGTCGAACGGGGCGGCAGGTCACTGCTCACCTTCACGGCCGACCAGGCCGCCCTGGCGCGCGCAGCAGGCGCGCTCGCCACGTCCGTGACCCGTGGCACGACCGGGCCGCTGACCCTCAGCCGTCTGGACGGGGCGGAAGTCCTGGAACGGGCGGTGCTCGCCACCCCGGCGGCCATGGCCCTGCTCGCCGCCGGTTTCACCACCACCCCTCGTGGGCTGCGCCTGACACCGGACCGGGCCCGTGCCCGAGGGTGACATCCTGCACCGGGCCGCCCGGACGCTCACCTCGGTGCTCGTGGGGCACGAGCTGACCACCGGCGAGCTGCGGTGGGGCGACCTGGGCGGGACGGACCTGACCGGCACGGTCGTCACCGCAGTCGTGCCCGTGGGCAAGCACCTGCTGACCCGCCTCGAGGACGGGCGGACGCTGCACACCCACCTGCGCATGGAGGGGTCCTGGATCATCCAACCCGCAGGCTCCGCCCCGGCCCGCCGACTCACCCGCGACCCGCACGTGCGCGCCGTCCTGGGCACCAGCCGGCACACCACGTTCGGTCACAGGCTCGGGATGCTCGACCTGATCACCACCGCCGACGAGGCGACCGTCGTCGGTCACCTCGGCCCCGACGTCCTCGCCGCGGACTTCCCCGGGGCGGGTCTCGCCCAGGCCCTGGCGGCGTTCGAACGCCACGGCGACCGGCCCATCGGGGAGGCGCTGCTGGACCAGAGGCTCGTGGCGGGCATCGGCACCATCTACATGGCCGAGTCGCTGTTCCTGCGACAGACCTACCCGTGGGCGGTCGTCGCCGACGTCGACGTGCCGAGCATCCTGATGACCGCCCGGCACCTCATGGCCCGGTCCGTGGCGGCGCCCACCCCGACCGCGACCGGTAGCTCGGTACGGGGCACGCAGAGCCGTGTCCACAGCAGGGCGGGCAAGCCGTGCACCCGGTGCGGCTCACCGGTGGCGGTCGCACCCGTCGGGCGCCCGCCCCGTGAACGTCCGGCGTTCCACTGCCCCGTCTGCCAGACGGCAGGACGGGAGAGATGACCGGATCAGCCGATAGGTGCGAGCGCGGCCCGCTCCTCGCTCCAGCGCTCGTCACCGCGGCGCATGCACGCGGCCAGGTCCGCCGGGACGGTGTCGGGGATCGACAGGCCCTCAGCCACGGCGACCCTGTCGCTCACCTCACGCAGGACCGCCGACATGCGCACGTCCAACGCGTCGCAGATCGACCCCAGGAGCTCGGACGACGCCTCCTTCTGGCCGCGCTCGACCTCGGAGAGGTAACCCAGGGACACGCGCGCGGCGGACGACACCTCTCGGAGCGTCCGGCCCTGCCGTTGGCGCGCACCACGGAGGACGTCGCCGATCTCCCTTCTCAGGACGATCATCTGCCCGCCTCCTTCCCTCACCACCGGGGTCATGCCGTCCAGTGTGGCATCACCTGAGCGGACCGCCGTACCGGTCGACATACCCCGACCAGGTGAAGTCCTACCGTACCCCGCAGGCCCCCGACCGTCGCGGGGGCTCCGTCGCGGCGTTCTCGTCATGGTCACATCATCGGCAACACCGGACGACACCTGCATGTTCCCGCGAAGATCAACCCTCCGCGTCCACATGGGCCACCACCGCGTCCAGGCACAGCGCACGGGCACGGGCACGCACCGCCTCGCGATCGCCGACCACCGCACCCCCGTCAAGACGGTGCACCGTCGTCCCCCGCGGGCCGGCGACGGCCACCAGCACCGTCCCGGCCGGAACGCCCCCCGCGGGCCCCGGGCCCGCCACACCCGTCGTGGCGGCCCCGACGTCGGCCCCCAGCAGGCTCCTGACACCCTGGGCCATCTGGACCGCGACCTCCGGGTGGACCGGACCGTGCGCGGCCAGCACGGCGACGTCCACCCCCAGCACGGTGGCCTTGACGTCCGTGGCGTACGCGACCACCCCCCCGCGCAGGACCTGCGAGGCCCCGGGCACCTGGACGACCGCGTCGCACACCGACCCACCGGTCAGGGACTCCGCGACCGCCAGGTGCCAGCCGCGCGCGCGCAACCCGGCCACGACACGGCCCGCGGACGTCGGCGAGGGA
>NZ_AXCZ01000097.1 GCF_000767165.1 Cellulomonas bogoriensis 69B4 = DSM 16987 | reverse complement strand
CGGCTCGCGGACCGCGGCCCGCCGCACCCGCCACCCGCGGACCAGGTAGTCCACCCCCGTGACCACCGTGACCGCCACCGCGAGCAGCACCACCACCCAGGCCACGACCGTGACCACGGCGGGGAGCGCCGCCAGCGGCAGGACGAAGAGCCCGATGCCCACCGACTGCAGCACGGTCTTCAGCTTGCCGCCCCGCGACGCGGGGATCACCACGTACCGCAGGACCGCCAGACGCATCGCCGTGATCCCCAGCTCACGGACCAGGACCACGACGGTGACCCACCACGGCAGGTCACCGACCCACGACAGGGCCACCAGGCTGCCCCCGATGAGGAGCTTGTCCGCGATGGGGTCGACCAGCTTGCCCCAGTCGGTCACCTGGTCCAGGCGGCGGGCGAGGTACCCGTCGAGCCTGTCGGTTCCCGCAGCGAGCGCGAACAGCGCCGCAGCGACCCACCGGCGTGTGCCGGTGCCGTCGTCGGTGAGCAGAGCCACCAGCACCAACGGCACCAGGGCGATGCGAGCCACGGTCACCCCGTTGGCCAGGTTCCACACCGACGTCCTCGCAGCGACCACGCACACACCTTACGGTCCAGCGGGGGTGCGCCGTGCACCCGACGTCCCAGGCGGGTGCACCCGGGTGACGCGTCCGGTCACAGTCCCGTGACCGGCTCGGACCGGCCCTCGCCGAACCACCAACCCTGCCCGTGCACCCAACCGGCCTCCTGCAGCACGAGCGCCTGCGCCTCGGTCTCGACGCCCTCGGCCACCGTCGCCAGCTCCATCTGCTGCGCCAACGCCGCCAGGGCCCGGCTCACCTGCTCCGCCGCAGGATCCGCGGGAATCCCCGCGGTGAACGACATGTCGAGCTTCACCCCGTCCACCGGCATGTCGCGCAGGTAGGACAGCGGCCACACGCCGGTGCCGAAGTCGTCGAGCAGGACCGGCACACCGGCCGCCCGCAGGCGCGTCAACCCGTGCCGGACCGGACCATCGGGCTCCAGGCCCGCCTCGGTGAGCTCCACCACCAGTCGGCCGGGTTCGATCCCGTGGCGCCCGACCTCCGCCAGGACCCCCTCGACGAGATCAGGGTCGCTGAGCTGCTGGGCCGACAGGTTCACCGACACCCAACCCGGCGTGGCGCCCCGGACCAGGTGGGCGACCGCCTGCCTGACCACCGCGGAACCGAGGGCACCACCGAGACCAGCCTGTCCGGCCGCGTCCAGGAACTCCCCCGGCATCAGGAGCCCGTGGACCGGGTGCTGCCAGCGCACCAGGGCCTCGTGGCCGACCACCCGTCCCGACGCGAGCTCCACCACAGGCTGGTAGTGCAGCACCAGCTGGCCGTGCTCGATCGCCCCGCCGAGCTCGGTCCCCGACCCCTCGGGCGGCGCACCGTCGGGTTCTGCCATCGAGGCGTCGTACACCTCCGTCCGGGACCGGCCGCCGGCCTTGGCACGGTAGACGGCGGCGTCGGCGGCGGCCAGGAGCGCCATCGGCCCCTGCTGCACCAGGTCGTGATCGGCGACCGCCACCCCGACGCTGGCCCGCACCTGCAACCTGGTGCGCTCCACCCGCACCGGAGTCCGCAGACCTCGGTGGATCCCGGCGGCGACCTCGAAGCCCGCCCGAGCCGCGTCCCCCTCGTGGATCACCACCACGAACTCGTCACCACCCAGGCGCGCGACCGTCCCCCGACTGCCCGTCGCGGCCCGCAGCACCCCCGCGACGTGCGTGAGAACCGCGTCGCCGGCCGCGTGCCCGTACCGGTCGTTGATCTGCTTGAACTCGTCGAGGTCGACCACGATCACCGCGACACGGCCCACGGCGTCCGGCAGCTCCACCGCCTTCTGCAGCACCGCCTGCATCAGCAGACGGTTCGCCAACCCGGTCAGGGGGTCGTGGGCCGCGCGGTGGGCCAGCATCTCGGCCTGGGTCCGGAGCTCGGTGACATCCGTCACCTGGGTCACGAAGTGGTCCGGTCGACCGTCCGGGCACCGGACCAGGACCACGTCCAAGGACACCCACACCGTGCTGCCGTCCGCCCTCAGGTACCTCTTGTCGAGCGTGAACCGCTCGTCGTGCCCGGACAGCAACCGCCCCACCGCGCGTCTCTCAGCCGCCCGGTCCTCAGGATGGGAGAAGGACGACAGGTCGCGCCCCACCAAGGCCTCCGGGACGGTGCCCAGCAGCACGGCGAACGCCGGGTTGACCTCCTCCAGGCACCACTGCGGGTCCATCAGCGCCATCCCGATCGGCGCGTTCTCCATCGCGGCGCGGAACTGCAGCTCGGACCGGGCCAGGGCAGCCCGGACCTCCCGCGGCCCCGTCATGTCCGTGAACGTCGTGACCAGCTGCGGCGTCCCCTGCTCGTCGGCCAGCTCGCTCGTCGCGGGCTGGACCCAGTGCGGCGCGGACCCGCCCCGCTGCACCAGTCCCACCGAGTAGGCACCGAGGTCGCCGGGGGCCGGTGGGGGCCGTCGCGCGAACACCGCGGCGACCGCCACCTGCTCGCCGTCGTCGTTGACCCAGGTGACCGGCAGGTCGGTCAGGCGCCGTCCCACCACCTCGCTGCGGCTCACGCCCATCGCGGCGGCAGCCGCAGCGTTCACCTCGAGCACCACCCCGGCCGGGGAGTGGACCACCAGCCCCTCCCTGCCTGCCGACAGCACAGCCTCCAGCCGGGCCCGAGCCTGGGCAGCGGTGACCCGGTCGGCACCGAGCCGGCCCGCAGCGACGCGGGCACGCCACCACAGGACGACCAGGACCAGGCACAGGGCCGCCACGACGACGGCCGCGGCGAACCACGCCGGGCCGGACGGGATCTGGGCCATCTAGGCCTCGTCGGCGTCCGGCGCCGCGGCCGCGTCCGGTGCGCCGGACGGCG
Source organism: Cellulomonas bogoriensis 69B4 = DSM 16987 (assembly GCF_000767165.1). Taxonomy (GTDB): domain Bacteria; phylum Actinomycetota; class Actinomycetes; order Actinomycetales; family Cellulomonadaceae; genus Actinotalea; species Actinotalea bogoriensis. The sequence continues at coordinate 7,059 of NZ_AXCZ01000097.1, read as the reverse complement.
CCGGGTCCCGGCCGCGCAGCATCGCGAGGGTGCCGGGAAGGTCGTCCGGCTGGACCAGCACCTCCCGGGCCTTGGACCCCTCGGACGGGCCCACGATCTCGCGCGACTCCAGCAGGTCCATCAGCCGTCCCGCCTTGGCGAACCCGACCCGGAGCTTGCGCTGCAGCATCGACGTCGAACCGAACTGGGTGGTCACGACCAGCTCGGCGGCCTGCAGCAGCAGGTCCAGGTCGTCACCGATGTCCTCGTCGACCTGCTTCTTGGGCGCGACGGCCGTCACGTCCTCGCGGTACGTCGGCTTGAGCTGCTCCTTCACGTGCTCCACGACCGCGTGGATCTCGCTCTCGGCGACCCACGCGCCCTGGACCCGCATCGGCTTCGCCGACCCCATCGGCAGGAACAGCGCATCACCCTGCCCGATGAGCTTCTCGGCGCCGGGCTGGTCGAGCACCACCCGGGAGTCGGTGAGCGAGGACGTCGCGAACGCGAGCCGGGACGGGACGTTCGCCTTGATCAACCCGGTGACGACGTCCACGCTGGGCCGCTGCGTGGCGAGCACCAGGTGGATCCCCGCCGCACGCGCGAGCTGGGTGATCCGCTGGATCGAGGCCTCCACGTCCCGGGGGGCCACCATCATGAGGTCGGCGAGCTCGTCGACGATCACGAGCAGGTACGGGTAGGGGGCGATCTTGCGCTCGCTGCCGGGCAGGGGCTTGACCTTGCCCGAGCGGACGCCGGCGTTGAAGTCGTCGATGTGCTTGTAGCCGAAGGTCGCGAGGTCGTCGTACCGCGACTCCATCTCGCGGACCACCCACTCCAGGGCCTCGGCGGCCTTCTTGGGGTTGGTGATGATCGGGGTGATCAGGTGCGGGATGCCCTCGTAGAGCGTCAGCTCGACGCGCTTGGGGTCGACCAGGATCATGCGGACCTCGTCCGGCGTCGCCCGCATGAGGATCGAGGTGATCATCGAGTTCACGAAGCTCGACTTGCCCGCACCGGTCGCACCCGCGACCAGCAGGTGCGGCATCTTGGCGAGGTTGGCCACCACGTAGCCGCCCTCGACGTCCTTGCCCACGCCCATGACCATCGGGTGCTCGGTGCGCCGGGCCACGGACGAGCGGAGCACGTCCCCCAGGGCGACGGTCTCACGGTCGGCGTTCGGGATCTCGATGCCGATCGCCGACTTGCCGGGGATCGGCGACAGGATCCGCACGTCGGCGCTGGCCACCGCGTACGAGATGTTCCGGCTCAGCGCCGTCACACGCTCGACCTTGGTCCCCGGACCGAGCTCCACCTCGTACCGGGTGACGGTGGGACCCCGGCTGAACCCTGTGACCTTCGCGTCCACGCCGAACTGGTCGAGGACCGTGCTCAGGGCCTCGACCACACGGTCGTTCGCCGCCGACCGCACCTTGTGCGGCGAACCCTTGGCCAGGGACGAGTCCGGGGGCAACGTGTACACCACGTCCCCCTCGAGCATCGGCTGCTCCCCGCGGGGCATCGGGTCCGACGGCGGGGGCACCAGATCACCCACCGACCCCATGACCGTCGTCGCCTCGTCGTCGGCAGCCGTGCCCGCCGGACGCCCGGTCGCAGCCATCACCTGGGTGGCGGCCTCGTCGGGGTCCTCAGCAGCCGGATCTGCCGGCGCCGTCATGGCAGCGGTCTCGAAGGCCTCGTCGCCGGCGAACTGGTCGAGCTCGACGGTGGCGTCCTCCTCCGGCGCCGGGCGGCGCGGACGACGCCTGGCGCCCTTGCGCCGCGGGGCACCCTCCGCCTCCTGCTGCTGGGCGAGGGTCGGGAGGTTCGCCAGGTCATCGGGATCGACCTCGGGCCCGTCCGCGCCCGTCAGCCGCCGGTACCCGGCGCGGAGCCTGGGACCCACCTGGTGGACGGGGGTGGCCGTGAGCACCAGGATCCCGAACCCGGCGAGGAGCGCCAGCAGGGGCACCGCGACCCACGCCGTGACCAGGGTGTCCAACGGGGTCGCGATCAGGTACCCCAGCACACCGCCGGCACGGCGGACCGCGTCCAGGTCCTCGCCCGGCGCCGGCAGGCCCGCGCCCAGGTGCACCAGTCCGCACACGGCGAGCAGCACGGCCGCGGTGCCGATCCCCATGCGACCGTTGGCCTGGACGCGCTCGGGGTGGCGCATCAACCGCACCGCCGAGAACAGCAGCAGAACCGGCACGACCACACCGACCACACCGAACGTCCCCGCCACCACCGCGTGGACCACGTCCCCGGCCGTGCCCGACAACCCCCACCACTCACGGGCAGCCACCACCACCGCCAGACCCAGCAGGGTGAACGCCAACCCGTCCCGGCGGTGCGCGGGATCGAGGTCCTTGGCACCCCGACCGACGGAGCGGGCCGTGCCACCCACGACGTGGGCCGTGCCCATCCAGATCCCCCGCACGACCCGGACCGGCAGCGAACGCCGGGGCGGCTCCGGTGCGGCACCGCGGCGTGGCGCGCGGCCTCCCGACGTGCCACCGGCACGGGGAGTCGGCGCACGGCCGCTCGAGGAACGTGCGGTGCCGTTGCGTCCAGGGGAAGACGTACGGGTGGCCATGGTGCTCACCGTACCGGCCACCACCCACCAGGGCCCGGAGGACCGGCCGAACGGGTGTACGGCGTCGAGGGCGACCGGACTCCGGTCCGCGGGTCAGGTCTGGACGACGACCGGGACGATCATGGGTCGGCGACGCAACCGGTTCGACACCCAGCGGCCCACGACCCGGCGCATCACCTGCTGGAGCTGCTGGGGGTCGGCGGCACCACCCAGAGCCGCCTCCTCCAGCGCCCGGGCGACCTCCGGGCGGACGTCCTCGAAGACGGCGTCGTCCTCGGCGAAGCCGCGCGCGAGGATCTGGGGGCCCGCCACCACCGCGCCCGTCGCGGTGTCGACCGCCGCGAAGATCGAGACGAACCCCTCCTCACCGAGGATCCGGCGGTCCTTGAGCTCGGCATCGGTCAACGTGCCCACCGCCGACCCGTCGACGTACACGTACCGGCACGGCACCGCACCCACGACCTCGGCTCTGCCGTCCACCAGGTCCACGACGACGCCGTCCTCGGCCAGGACGACCCGGTCACGGTCGACCCCCGACCGCACCGCGATCTCCCCGTTGGCGACCAGGTGCCGCACCTCCCCGTGCACCGGCATCACGTTGCGCGGGCGCAGGATGTTGTAGCAGTACAGCAGCTCCCCGGCACTCGCATGACCGGAGACGTGCACCCGGGCGTTGCCCTGGTGCACGACGTCGGCCCCGAGCCGCATGAGGCCGTTGATCACCCGGAACACGGCGTTCTCGTTCCCCGGGATCATGGACGAGGCGAGGACGACCGTGTCACCCGGCCCGACCTCGACCCGGTGGTCCCGGTTCGCCATCCGCGACAGGGCCGCCATCGGCTCGCCCTGGGACCCCGTGCACATCAGGACCACCTGGTCCTCGGGCAGGTCGTCGACCGCCCGCACGTCCACCAGCACCCCGTCCGGGACGTCCAGGTAGCCCAGCTGGGCGGCGATACCCATGTTGCGGACCATCGAGCGGCCCACCAGCGCGACCTTGCGGCCGTGCGCGGCTGCCGCGTGCAGGACCTGCTGCACACGGTGGACGTGGGAGGCGAACGACGCCACGATCACCCGCCGCCCGGCCCCCGCCATCACCTGGTCCAGGACCGGCCCGATCTCACGCTCGTGCGCCGTGAACCCGGGGACCTCGGCGTTGGTGGAGTCGACCAGGAACAGGTCCACCCCCTCCTCCCCCAGGCGGGCGAAGGCACGCAGGTCCGTGATCCGCCCGTCGAGCGGCAGCTGGTCCATCTTGAAGTCACCGGTGTGGAGCACCATGCCGGCCGACGTCCGCACCGCGACCGCGAGCGCGTCCGGGATCGAGTGGTTGACCGCGACGAACTCGCAGTCGAACGGCCCCAGCCGCTCCCGGTCACCCTCGCGCACGGTCAGGCTGAAGGGCGTGATGCGGTGCTCGCGGAGCTTGGCCTCGACGAACGCCAGGGTCAGCGGCGACCCCACCAACGGCAGGTCGGGGCGCAGCCTGAGTAGGTAGGGGACGGCCCCGATGTGGTCCTCGTGGCCGTGGGTGAGGACGATCGCCTCGACGTCGTCGAGCCGGTCGGCGATGTGGTCGAAGTCCGGCAGGATCAGGTCGACACCTGGCTGGTGGTCCTCGGGGAAGAGCACGCCGCAGTCGATGACCAGGAGTCTGCCGCGGTGCTCCAGGACGGTCATGTTGCGGCCGATCTCGCCCAGGCCCCCCAGCGGGACCACGCGCAGCGCGCCGTCGGGGAGCTCCGGGGGTGGCCCCAGCTCGGGGTGGGGGTGGGACATCAGGCCTCCGCGGTGTCGAGCAGCCCCTCTGCGACGAGGATCGTGCGGACGGCGTCCACCTCGTCCTGGGCGGCGGGGACCTGGGGCAGGCGCATCGCCGCCGACGGGATCAGGCCCAGGAGGGAGAGGGTGAGCTTGCACCGCAGCGCGCCGTTGCCGGTGCTGCAGATCAGGTCGACCAACGGCATCAGGTCGGCGAACCGCTCGGTGGCGGCACGGACCTCACCCCGGTCGAACTCCTCGATGACGGTCGCGAGCCGGCGGCCGGCGAGGTGGCCGGTCATGCTCACCAGGCCGGACCCGCCCACGGACAGGAACGGGAGCAGGAACGCGTCGTCCCCGGAGTACCAGGCCAGACCGGTGCGGCGGATGCTCCGCAGGGCCGCGGGCAGGTCGGCGGTGGCGTCCTTGACGGCCACGACGTTCGGGTGCTCGGCCAGACGGTCCAGCGTCTGGGGTGCGTAGCGCACCGCGGTCCGCGCCGGGACGTCGTAGAGCATCACGGGCAGGTCGGTGGCGTCGGCGACCGCGAGGGTGTGCTGGTAGATGCCCTCCTGGGAGGGGCGGGAGTAGTAGGGGGTCACGACCAGCAGGCCGTGGGCGCCTGCCTCGGCGGCCTGCTCGGCCATGCGGACCGCGTGCACGGTGTCGTTCGACCCGGCGCCGGCGAGCACCACCGCACGGTCGCCGACCTCCTCGACCACGGCCCGCACCAGGTAGGCCTTCTCGGGTGCGTGGGTGGTGGGCGCCTCACCGGTCGTCCCGTTCAGGACGATGCCGTCGTGCCCGTTGTCGACGAGGTGGGCGGCCAGCGCCCGGGCGGCGTCGACGTCGACGGCGCCGTCCTCGTCCTTCATCGGCGTCACCATGGCCGTGAGCAGCGAGCCGAACGGTCGAGGGGGTGCACCTGAGGTCATGGGCCCAAACTAGCGCCCGTCGGCCGTCCGTGAGGCCTGGGGCCGTACGCCGGGACGAGGAGTCCTGACGAAGGTCCGGAACCGGTAGCGCAGGCCGGTGCGGGACGTGTGCCAGCCCTCGTCCGGGTCCTCGGAGTCCACGACCCAGCCCTCGTCCAGGGCCGGTGCGTAGGTGTCGCCGTCGACGTCGACGTCGACCTCGGTGACCTCCACCCGCGCGGCCCGGGGCAGCAGCGCCCGGTACACCTCACCGCCGCCGATCACCCACGCGTGGTCGCTTCCCACCAGCGTGAGGACCGCGTCGAGGTCCGGGACCAGCAGGGCCCCGTCAACGGGTGCGGGTGAGCGTGACAGCACCACGTTGCGGCGCCCGGGCAGCGGCCGCACGCGCGCGGGCAGGGAGTCCCACGTGCGTCTGCCCATCACCACGGTCCCGCCCGAGGTGAGGTCCCGGAACCGCTTCATGTCCTCGGGCAGGTGCCAGGGCAGCTGCCCGTCACGTCCGATGACGCCCGAGCGTGAGCACCCCCAGATCATCGAGAGCACGGTGACCTCAGACCGCGACGGGCGCGCTGATCGCCGGGTGGTGGCGGTACCCGACCACCTGGACGTCGTCGTAGCCGTAGGCGTCGATGGACGGGGCGCGGCGCAGCTGCAGGGTCGGGAAGGCGTAGGCCTCGCGGGACAGCTGCTCGCGAGCCTGGTCGACGTGGTTGTCGTAGACGTGGCAGTCGCCACCGGTCCACACCAGCTCCCCCACGTCCAGGTCGGTCTGCTGGGCGACCATGTGGGTCAGCAGCGCGTAGGAGGCGATGTTGAACGGGACGCCCAGGAACATGTCGGCGCTGCGCTGGTAGAGCTGGCACGACAGGCGCCCCTGGGCCACGTGGAACTGGAACAGCGCGTGGCACGGCGCCAGCGCCATGCGTGGCAGGTCGGCGACGTTCCAGGCCGAGACCACGTGCCGGCGGGAGTCGGGGTCGGTGCGGAGGTTCTCGATCACCTGGCCGAGCTGGTCGACGTGGTCACCGCCGGGCGTGGGCCACGACCGCCACTGCACGCCGTAGACCGGACCCAGGTCGCCGTCGGGGCCGGCCCACTCGTCCCAGATGCTCACGCCCTGCTCCTGCAACCAGCGGGCGCTGGACTCCCCCCGCAGGAACCACAGCAGCTCCAGGACCACCGAGCGCAGGTGCACCCGCTTGGTCGTGACCAGGGGGAACCCGGCCGCCAGGTCGAACCGGATCTGCTGGCCGAACAGGCTGCGGGTCCCGGTGCCGGTGCGGTCAGACTTGGGCACGCCCTCGTCCATGACCCGCCGCAGCAGGTCCTCGTACGGGGTGGTGGTGCCGGGTGCTGTGCCGTCAGGGCTCGTGGGCATGGGGGACATCGTAGGTCCGCCCGGACGCCCACGATAATGACGGCGTGACGGTCACCAGGGACGAGGGCAGACTCGTCCGCCAGGCGGTGTCGGTGGCGACCGCGACCGGGCTGTACGGCATCTCGTTCGGGGCGCTGGCCGTCACCGCGGGACTGGACGTGTGGCAGACCGTGGCGCTGAGCACCCTGATGTTCACCGGCGGGTCCCAGTTCGCGTTCATCGGCGTCCTCGGCGCCGGTGGTGCCCCCGGGGCCGCCGTGGCCACGGCTGCCCTGCTGGGTTCGCGCAACGCCCTGTACGGGGCGATCCTGGCCCCGCTCCTGCACGCGCGGGGCAGCAGGCGGCTGGTCGCCGCGCACCTGACGATCGACGAGTCGACGGCCGTCGCCGCCGCGCAGGCCGACGCC
>NZ_AXCZ01000007.1 GCF_000767165.1 Cellulomonas bogoriensis 69B4 = DSM 16987 | reverse complement strand
CCGAGAGCGGCCTTCCCAGCACCCGCGGCCCACGGTCCGACGGGCCACCGCCACCACGCACCTGGGCCGACCGGGACCCGGGTGCCTCCGCCCGGCTCACCGCGGCCCGTGCTGCGGTGACCGCACTGTCGGAGCAGCACGCGGTCCCGGTGGAGAACCTGCTGCAGCCCGACGCCCTGCGACGGCTGTGCTGGTCACCGCCGCCTCGCCTGGACGAGTCCGGCATCGCCGAGGCGCTCACCGGCGCGGGAGCCCGCCCGTGGCAGGTGGAGCTGACGGCGCCGGCGCTCGCCGCTGCCTTTGTTACTCTCCAGTAGCGCCAGCGGTCGCGCTGCCCGGACACCGTCGTCCAGAGCGAGGAGAAGCCCGTGCCCACCCCCCTGGAGTTCCCCCACGAGCGGATCACACGCACACGCGTCGAGGACGTCGCGCTGCCCGGTGACCGCGTCCTGGCGCTGCTGACGCTCGACAACGGCACCGCCGGGGCCAAGCCCGCGACCCTGGGACCCGGCGGGCTGAGGGAGCTGGGCGCAGCGCTGGACCAGGTCGCTGCCCGGGTCGACACCGGAGAGGTCGTCGCGGTGGCGATCACCGGCACCGGCGCCTACCTCGCCGCGGGTGCCGACCTGAGGGTCGTGGCCGCGCTCACGGGCCACGACCAGGCACGGCAGGTGGCCGAGCTCGGTCACGCCGTCCTCGGACGCCTGGGGGAGCTCGGGGTCCCGAGCTTCGCGTTCCTCAACGGCGCCGCCCTCGGGGGCGGCCTCGAGATCGCCCTGAACTGCCACTACCGGACGGTCGCGGCGGACGTGAAGGCCCTTGCGCTGCCCGAGACGCACCTCGGCCTGGTCCCGGGCTGGGGTGGGTGCACCCTGCTGCCGGGGATCGTCGGAATGGAGAACGCCCTGGAGCTCGTCCTGGGCCGACCTCTGTCCGGCAACCGCACCACCGATGCGGCGACCGCGTCCCAGATGGGGCTGGTCGACGCCGTGCTCGACCGCGAGGGGTTCCTCGAGGCGAGCATCGCGTGGGCGGTGGCCGTCCTCGACGGTCAGCTCGAGGTCGCCCGCCCCTCGCCCACCGGCGACCGGGACCACGCACTGGTGGAGCGCTGGCGCGATCGCCTGGACGGCACGATCCACGGGTCACGGCCGGCGCCGTACCGGGCGCTGGACCTGCTGGCCCGCGCCGGCAGCAGCAGCCGCAGGGACGGCTTCGCGGCCGAGGACGACGCACTCACCGAGCTCCTCGTCTCCCCGGAGGCACGCGCCAGCCTCTACGCGTTCGACCTCGTCAACCGGGGCGCACCGGCGCCTCCCGACCTTCCGACCGGCCAGGCTGCACCTGCGCCGACCAAGGTCGGGCTCGTCGGGGCCGGGCTGATGGCCGGCCAGCTCGCCGTCCTCGTCGCACGCCGTACCGGGGCGCGGGTCACGATGCGCGAGGTCGACGACGCACGTGTGGCCGCCGGGTGGGAGCACGTGCGCGGGCTCGTCCGGGGCATGACCGACAAGGGCCGAATGAGCGGGGCTGAGGCCGACCGGGTGCTCGGAGCCATCAGCATCAGCACCGACGTGCAGGACCTGACTGGCGCGGACCTGGTCGTGGAGGCCGTCACCGAGGTGATGGCGGTCAAGCGGGCCGTCCTGGCGGACGTGGAGGCCGTCGTGGCGTCCGGCACCGTCCTCGCGACCAACACCTCAGCCCTGTCGGTCGGCTCGATGCGTCAGGGGCTGGCGCACCCGGGTCGGGTCGTGGGGTTGCACTTCTTCAACCCCGTCGCCCAGATGCGCCTGGTCGAGGTGGTCCGGCCCGACGGTGCTGATCCGTCCGCGGTCGCCACGGCTCTGGCGACCGCCAGGGCCCTGGGCAAGATCCCCGTGGTGGTGGCCGATCGGCCCGGCTTCGTGGTGAACAGGCTGCTGCTGCGGATGCTCGCCGACGTCGCGGCCTCGGTCCAGGACGGGGCGCCGGTGGGTGTCGCCGACCGTGCCCTGCGTCCTCTGGGCCTGCCGATGGGACCGTTCGCCCTGCTGCAGCTCGTGGGACTGCCGGTCGCGCTCCATGTGCTGCAGACCCTCCACGACGAGCTCGGCCCGCGGTTCCACCTGTCCCCCGCGCTGCGGCGGCTGGCTGACGCGTCGGCCTCGCTCGTGGACCGGGACGGAGTGGTGCTCGCCTCCGTCCAGGACGCCTTCGGCGCACCGGGGACGTCCGACGAGGAGCAGGTTCGTGACCGGGTGGTGCAGGGGCTGGCCGAGGAGGTCGGCCTCATGCTCGACGAGGGCGTGGTAGCCGGGCCCCAGGAGATCGACCTGTGCATGGTCCTGGGTGCCGGGTGGCCTCTGCACCTGGGCGGAGTGACCCCGTACCTGGATCGGACGGGCACCTCCGCCCACGTGACCGGCCGTGCGTTCGCTGGTGACCGCTGGGGAAGTGTCGGGTGACCGGCGTCCCGTCCGGCGCAGGCCGCTCCGTCAGAAGACCGTCAGGCCGCGCTCACGGAACTGCTCACGGACGCGCTGGACGAGGTCGGGCGAGGGGGGCTCGGTGTCCCCCAGCTCGTACCTGAGCCCGAGGGACTCCCACTTGTCGCGTCCCATCTGGTGGAAGGGCAGGACCTCGACCCGTGAGACCGTCGCCAGGGAGGAGACGTAGTCGGCGACCGCAGCGACGTTCTCCGGGGCGTCCGTCAGGCCTGGGACCAGCACGAACCGTACCCAGATCTCGGTGCCGCCGTCCGCGACCCGTCGGCCGAAGTCGAGAGTGGGCTGCAGGTCCCGTCCGGTGACCTTCTTGTAGGTCTCGGGGATTCCGGACTTCACGTCCAGGAGCACCAGGTCCAGGTCGGCCAGCATCTCGTCGGTGCAGTGCGCGCCTAGGTAGCCGGAGGTGTCCATCGCCGTGTGGATGCCGAGGTCCTTGGCGCCGCGCAGGATCCGCGCGACGAAAGCGGGCTGCATGAGCGGCTCGCCACCCGAGATCGTGAGGCCACCGCCGGTGACGGTGAACACCCCGCGGTAGCGTGCGAGGCGCGCGAGGATCTCGTCCGCGGTCACCGGCTCGCCACGCCGCATCTCCATGGTGTCGGGGTTGTGGCAGTACAGGCAGCGCAGCGGGCAGCCCGACAGGAACATCGTGAACCTGGTCCCGGGGCCGTCGACGGCGGTGACCAGCTCCCAGGAGTGCAGCGACCCGAGCTCACCGGCCCGCATCTGGGCGAACCGCTCGGCACGGGTCGCGTCGCTGGTCTCGAGGCCGGCTGTGCCGGCAGCGGCCCGGCCACGGGCGCCACCGACCACGGGCACGCCCAGCTCGACGATGGGTGCGCCCTCGTCCGTCCTGCGGCTCGTCGCGGTGCTCATGTCTCCACTCTGCCACCGTCAGGGGCGCCTATTCGTAGGACGAATGTCACCGGTGTGGCCGGGGCTGAGCCCGGACGCAGGACGGCGGGGTGCGGGCACCACGCCCCGCACCCCGCCGTCCTCACCAGGTCGGGACCTGGCGAGCGTGCCTCACATGCCGCCGTGGAACGTCCGCGAGAGCACGTCGAGCTGCTGCTCACGGGTCAGCCGCACGAAGTTCACGGCGTACCCCGACACCCGGATCGTCAGCTGCGGGTACTTCTCCGGGTTCTCCATCGCGTCCTCGAGGGTCTCCCGGTTGAGGACGTTGATGTTGACGTGGAACCCGTTGGACACGTTGTACCCGTCCAGCAGGCCGACCAGGTTGGTCACCTGCTCCTTGCGGTCCCGGCCCAGCCCGGACGGGACGACGGTCGAGGTCAGTGAGATCCCGTCCATCGCGTCGTCGTAGGGCAGCTTGGCGACCGAGAGGGCGCTGGCGAGCATCCCGTGGGTGTCGCGGCCGTTCATCGGGTTGGCACCGGGGGCGAAGGACTCCCCCGCCCGCCGACCGTCGGGGGTGTTGCCCGTGTGCTTGCCGTACACCACGTTCGAGGTGATGGTCAGCACCGACTGGGTGTGCAGCGCACCCCGGTAGGTCGGCTGCCGCCGGACCTTCTCCATGAACGAGCGGACCAGCTCGACCGCGATCGCGTCGACGCGGTCGTCGTCGTTGCCGTACGTCGGGAACTCGCCCTCGATCTGGTAGTCGACCACCAGGCCGGTCTCGTCGCGCACCGGACGCACGGTCGCGTACTTGATCGCCGAGAGCGAGTCCGCGGCGACCGACAGGCCTGCGATGCCACATGCCAGGGTCCGCAGGATCGCCCGGTCGTGCAGGGCCATCTCGATCCGCTCGTAGGCGTACTTGTCGTGCGACCAGTGGATGCAGTTCAGCGCGTCCACGTACGTCTGCGCCAACCAGTCCAGCAGCGTGTCGAAGGCCCCGTACACCTCGTCGTAGTCCAGCACCTCGCCCGAGATCGGCATCGACGCGGGTGCGACCTGCTTGCCCGACACCTCGTCACGCCCACCGTTGATCGCGTAGAGCAACGCCTTGGCGAGGTTGACGCGGGCACCGAAGAACTGCATCTGCTTGCCGACCCGCATCGCGGAGACGCAGCAGGCGATCGCCGCGTCGTCGCCCCAGGCCGGACGGATGAGCTCGTCGGACTCGTACTGGATGGCGGAGGTGTCGATCGAGACCTGCGCGCAGAACCGCTTGAACCCCTCGGGCAGCTTGTGGCTCCACAGCACCGTCAGGTTCGGCTCCGGCGCAGGGCCCAGGTTGTAGAGCGTCTGCAGGTAGCGGAACGAGGACCGCGTCACCAGCGGGCGACCGTCCTCACCGACACCGGCGATCGACTCGGTCACCCACGTCGGGTCCCCGGAGAAGAGCGCGTCGTACTCGGGGGTCCTCAGGAACCGCACGATCCGCAGCTTGATGACGAAGTCGTCGATCAGCTCCTGCGCCTGCTCCTCGGTGAGGACGCCGGCCGCCAGGTCCCGCTCGATGTAGACGTCGATGAAGGTCGAGGTGCGACCCAAGGACATCGCCGCACCGTTCTGCTCCTTGACCGCGGCGAGGTAGGCGAAGTAGAGCCACTGGATGGCCTCGTGGGCGTTGGTCGCCGGTCCCGAGATGTCGTAACCGTAGGCCGCGGCCATCTGCTTCAGCTCACCGAGCGCCCGGACCTGCTCGGCCAGCTCCTCACGCTCCCGGATGACGTCCTCGGTCGACCGCTCCATGTCGAGCTCGGCACGCTCCAGGCGCTTCGCCTCGATCAGGGCGTCGACCCCGTAGAGGGCCACCCGGCGGTAGTCACCGATGATCCGGCCACGGCCGTAGGCGTCCGGCAGGCCCGTGATCAGGTGGGAGCTGCGCGCGGCCCGCACGTCGGGCGGGTAGACGTCGAAGACACCCTCGTTGTGGGTCTTGCGGTACTCGGTGAAGATCCGCTTGACCTCGGGGTCGGGCTCGTAGCCGTAGGTCTTGAGGGCGTTCTCGACCATCCGCCAGCCGCCGTACGGCATGATCGCCCGCTTGAGCGGCGCGTCGGTCTGCAGGCCGACGATCAGCTCGTCGCCCTTGGAGATGTACCCCGGTGCGTGGGCCGTGATCGAGGCCGGGTTCTCGACGTCGACGTCGTAGATCCCCTTGGCGCGCTCCTCCGGGAACATCGCGAGCAGGTGACCCCACACCTTGGTGGTCCGCTCGGTCGCGCCTGCCAGGAACGACGCGTCCCCGGTGTAGGGGGTGTAGTTGCGCTGGATGAAGTCCCGCACGTCGACGTGGTCCTGCCACGGACCGGTGACGAAACCTCGCCAGGCTGGGGCGGTGCTCTGCGGCTGCGGGGTGACCGCTGCGCCGTGGTCTGCGGTGATGGCCATGGAACTGCGCTCCTCGTGGTAGGGCTCCAGTAACTATGACGCTACGCCGTCAGTCATGGGACGACCTGGGACCTTCGGCTCCACCCGGACACCCCGGACGTGAGGTCCGTCACGTCCCCTGCCTGCCGTGGCCGGCGGACCGCAGCACGTCCCGTGCCACGTCCTCGGCCCTGAGACGCAGGTCCTCGATGATCTGTGCCCTCGAGGCGTGGTCCAGGAACACCGCAGGGATGCCGAACGGCTGCACCGGGACACCGATCCCGGCCTCGCCGCACCGCTGCGCGAGCAACGCACCGACGCCGCCCTCGACCAGGCCGTCCTCGATGACCACGACCCGCTCGTGCTCCCCCGCCAGCTTCACCAGACTGCTCGGAACGGGCAGCACCCACCGCGGGTCGACGGCCGTCGCCGACACACCCTCCTGACCCACGATCCTGGCCACCTCGATCGCGACATGGGCCATCGGGCCCACCCCCACGACCAGCACGGACGGCCCGGTCGAGCCCTCGCGGGCCAGGACGTCCACACCGTCGAGCTGCTCGAGCGCCTCGACCGCCTCCGGGAGCGGGCCCTTGGGGTACCGCACCACGCTCGGCGCGTCGTCCACGTCGAGCGCCGACCGCAACGCCTCACGCAGCGTGGGCTCGTCCCGGGGCGCCGCCAGGTGCAGGCCGGGGACGAGCCGGAGCAGGGCCATGTCCCACATGCCGTTGTGGCTGGCCCCGTCGTCCCCGGTGATGCCGGCACGATCCAGCACGAACGTGACCCCCGCCTTGTGCAGGGCGACGTCCATCAGGACCTGGTCGAACGCGCGGTTGAGGAACGTGGCGTAGACGGCCACCACGGGGTGCAGGCCGGCGAACGCCATCCCCGCGGCCGACGTCACCGCGTGCTGCTCGGCGATGCCCACGTCGAACGTCCGCCCCGGGAACTCCGCGGCGAACGGCGCGAGACCCACCGGCTGCAGCATCGCGGCGGTGATCGCGACCACGTCCGGACGGCGACGCCCGACCTTGACCATCTCGTCGGCGAACACCGACGTCCAGCCGAACCTCGACGGGGCCACCGGCAGGCCGGTCTCCGGGTGGATCCGGCCGACGGCGTGGAAGCGGTCGGCCACGTCCTGCTCCGCGGGGACGTACCCGCGGCCCTTCTCGGTGATCACGTGGACGATCACCGGGCCACCGAACGCCTTCGCCCGCCGCAGCGCCTGCTCCACGGCCACCACGTCGTGCCCGTCGACGGGTCCGATGTACTTGATGCCGAGGTCCTCGAACATGCCCTGGGGGGCGACGACGTCCTTGATGCCCTTCTTCAGGCCGTGCAGCGCACCGTAGGCGAACCGCCCCGGCGGGCCGGACCGGCGCAGCGTCCGCTTGCCCCACGCCAGGAAGTTCTCGTAACCGCGCGTGGTGCGCAGGGTGTCCAGGTGGTGCGCCAGCCCGCCGATGGTGGGGTCGTAGGAGCGGCCGTTGTCGTTGACCACCACCACCAGCCGGCGGTCCTGACCGGCGGCGATGTTGTTCAGCGCCTCCCACGCCATGCCACCGGTCAGCGCTCCGTCGCCGATGACCGCGACCACGTGCCGGTCAGCTCCGCTCAGGGCATGCGCCTTGGCGATCCCGTCGGCCCACGACAGCGCCGTCGAGGCGTGGGAGTTCTCGACCACGTCGTGCTCGGACTCCTCACGGCTCGGGTAGCCCGACAGGCCCCCGCGCTGACGCAGCTCGGAGAAGTCGGTGCGCCCGGTGAGGATCTTGTGGACGTAGGACTGGTGGCCGGTGTCGAACACCATGGTGTCCCGGGGGGACTCGAAGACCCGGTGCAGCGCGAGGGTGAGCTCGACCACACCCAGGTTCGGCCCCAGGTGACCACCGGTGCGGGACACCGACGCCACCAGGAACCGCCGGACCTCCCGCGCGAGCTCGTCGAGCTGGGCGGGGCGCAGACCTCGCACGTCCGCGGGCGAGGTGATGCGGGGCAGGAAGGCCATCCGGTCATCGTACGGCTCCGCCCAGGGCGCAGCGAGGCGTAAGCGGCGTGCGCGACCCCGCGTCGTAGCCTGGGGTCATGCGCTTCCTCCCCGGCCACACGCCCGGCTCGGACCTCACCTACGGCGACGTGTTCCTCGTCCCCTCGCGCTCGGAGGTCACCTCGCGGTTCGACGTGGACCTGGCCACGTCCGACGGCTCCGGCACGACGATCCCCGTGGTCGCCGCGAACATGACCGCCGTCTCCGGTCGCCGCATGGCCGAGACGATGGCACGCCGTGGCGGGCTGGCGGTGATCCCCCAGGACATCCCCGCCGATGTCGTCGCTGACGTGATCGCCTCGGTCAAGGCCCGGCACCCGGTGGTGGAGACCGCGGTCACGGTCGCCCCCGGTGACACCGTCCACACCGCCCTGACGCTGATCGGCAAGCGGTCCCACGGTGCCGCGGTCGTCGTGGCCGACGGCCGACCGGTCGGGGTCGTGACGGAGGCGGACGGGTACCAGGTCGACCGATTCACCCAGGTGCAGCACGTGATGTCCCCCGACCCGACCGTCGTGGACGTCGACGTGCTCAGCGGCCCGGACGGCCTGGACGTCGCATTCGAGCGCCTGCACCGCTCGCGTCGGCGCTTCACCCCGGCGGTGACGCGCGACGGGCACCTCGTGGGTGTCCTCACCAGGACCGGGGCACTACGCAGCAGCATCTACACCCCCGCGCTGGACGGGTCGGGCCGGCTACGGGTCGGTGCGGCGCTCGGGATCAACGGCGACGTGCGCGCCAAGGCCGCCGCGCTGCTCGAGGCCGGGGCCGACGTGCTCGTGGTGGACACCGCCCACGGCCACCAGCGTCGGATGCTGGACGCGGTCGCCGCCGTGCGTGCGCTGGACCCCCACGTGCCGGTCGTGGCCGGCAACGTGGTGACCGCGGACGGCACCAGGGACCTGGTCGAGGCAGGCGCCGACGTCGTCAAGGTGGGTGTGGGGCCGGGTGCCATGTGCACCACGCGCATGATGACCGCCGTGGGCCGGCCGCAGTTCTCCGCCGTGCTGGACTGCGCGCGCCAGGCCCGGCAGATGGGGGCGCACGTGTGGGCCGACGGGGGCGTCCGGCACCCCAGGGACGTCGCGCTCGCCCTCGCGGCGGGCGCCTCCCAGGTCATGGTCGGGTCCTGGTTCGCCGGCACGCACGAGAGCCCCGGCGACATGCACACCGACGCCGACGGCCGGCACTACAAGGAGAGCTTCGGCATGGCCTCGGCCAGGGCCGTCGCCGCGCGCACCCGCTCGGACTCCCCGTTCGAGCGGGCCCGCAAGGCGCTGTTCGAGGAGGGGATCTCCTCCTCACGGATGTACCTGGACCCCGGCCGCCCGGGCGTGGAGGACCTGCTCGACCAGATCACCGCCGGGCTGCGCAGCGCGTGCACGTACGCGGGGGCGACCACCTTGCACGAGCTCGCCGAGCGGGCCGTGGTGGGCGTCCAGTCCGCTGCCGGGTACGAGGAGGGCCGGCCTCTTCCCGGGGGCTGGTGAGGGCGTGGCGGCCGACGCGGGCCAGGACGGGCCCCGTCAGGCGCTGGTCGAGCTCGCCCGCACGGGCGTGGTGTGGCCCGGTCTCCCCCACGCACCCGGGGCACGTGCCGCGGCTGTCCTGGTGCTGTTCGGTCACGCCGCAGCAGCGCCTTCGGACCCGCCGGAGCCACCGTCTCGGTCGCAGCGCGGTCCGGACGTCGACGTGCTCCTGGTGGGGCGGGCCGCGAACCTGAACCACCACGCGGGGCAGGTGGCGTTCCCGGGCGGTCGCGTCGACCCCCAGGACACCGGTGCCGTCGACGCCGCCCTGCGCGAGGCGCGTGAGGAGACGGGCCTGGACCCCAGCGGGGTCGAGGTGCTCGGCACGTTGGGCGAGCTCCCGGTCGCCGTCAGCCGGCACCTGGTGACCCCCGTCCTGGGGTGGTGGACGCGCCCGTCACCCGTGCACGCCGTGGACCCCCGGGAGTCCGCGCACGTGGTCCGGTGTCCCGTGGACGCGCTCGTCGACCCCGACCACCGCGGGACCGGGACGCTGCCTGGCCGCGGCCCGGTGGGCCCCGCCTTCCAGGTGCCCTCCGACGTCGGCGACCTGCTGGTGTGGGGCTTCACCGCCTACGTCCTGGACCGCGTGCTCGACGCCGTCGGCTGGTCCCGCCCGTGGGACGCCCACCGCCCGGTGCCGGTGCCCCCGCCACCGCCGGGCACCGCCGGTGGGGTGCGGTCGTGAGACGCCCTCTGCTCGTCCTGCAGCACGCTCCGTGGGAGGGACCCGGCCTGGTGGCGGTCGCCGTGTCCCACCACGCCGTCGGTGTCCCGGTGCACACGCGGACCGTGCTGGACGACGCCGACGCGGCGCTCCCCCGTGCATCGAGCCTCGCGGGGCTGGTGGTCATGGGCGGCCCGATGTCCGCCGACGACGACCTGTCACACCCGGGCCTGCCCGCCGAGCGCCGGTTGCTCGCTGAGGCGGTCCAGGCACACGTACCGGTGCTCGGGGTGTGCCTGGGGATGCAGCTGCTGGCCGTCGCCCTGGGCGCGGACCTCCACCACCGGCACGGCACCGAGATCGGGTTCGCGCCCGTCGACGTCCGGGCCCCCGACCCTGTGCTGGGTCCGCTCGGCCCCGACCCGACGGTGCTGCACTGGCACGGTGACGCGGTGGGTCTGCCACCGTCGTCCACGCTGCTCGCCTCCACCTCGACCACACCGGTGCAGGCCTTCCGGGCGGGCAGCGCGGTGGGGCTGCAGTTCCACGTCGAGGTCGACGAGGAGCTCCTGGGTACGTGGCTGGGTGAGCCCGCGATGACCGACGGGGTCGACCCCGCCGTCGTGGCACAGGTGCGGGCCGACGCCCGGCGCACCCTGCCCGGTCTGGTGCCTCACGCACTCACCGGGCTGGCCGCGTTCGTCGAAGCGGTCGCGGCCCGCGCCTGACGGTGACCGGCAGGGCGCCCCGTCCGGGGTGCCCTGCCGGTCCGTGGATCAGCCTGCGACGAGCGACCGCAGCACGTACTGCAGGATCCCGCCGTTGCGGTAGTAGTCCGCCTCACCGGGGGTGTCGATGCGCACCACACCGTCGAACGTGACCACGGACCCGTCGGCGCGCGTGGCCCGGACCTCGACCGTGCGGGGGGTGGTGCCCTCGTTCAGGCCGGTGATGCCCACGACGTCGAACGTCTCGGTCCCGTCGAGCCCCAGGGAGTCGGCGTCCTGACCCGCCGGGAACTGCAGCGGGAGCACCCCCATCCCGATGAGGTTGGACCGGTGGATGCGCTCGAAGCTCTCGGCGATCACGGCCCGGACGCCGAGCAGCCGCGTCCCCTTGGCCGCCCAGTCGCGCGAGGAGCCCGAGCCGTACTCCTTGCCCCCGAGCACCACGAGCGGCACGTCGGCGGCGGCGTACGCCTGCGCGGCGTCGTAGATGGTGGTCTGCTCACCGGTGAGGTGGTTCACGGTGAACCCACCCTCGACGCCGGGCACGAGCTGGTTGCGCAGGCGGATGTTCGCGAACGTCCCGCGGATCATCACCTCGTGGTTGCCACGGCGGGAGCCGTAGGAGTTGAAGTCACGGCGCGCGACACCGTGCTCGGCCAGGTACAGGCCGGCCGGGCTGTCGGGCTTGATCGCCCCGGCCGGGCTGATGTGGTCGGTCGTCACCGAGTCACCGAGCTTGGCCAGGACCCTGGCCCCGGTGATGTCCTGCACGGCGTCCGGGGTTCGGCCCATGCCCTCGAAGTACGGGGGCTTGCGCACGTAGGTGGAGTCCTCGGCCCAGGCGAACGTGTCACCCTCGGGGGTGTCCAGCCCACGCCACCGCTCGTCCCCGGCGAACACGTCCGCGTAGTCGGCGGTGAACATCGCCCGGTCGATGGACGACTCGATGGTCGCCTGCACCTCGGCCGCGTCGGGCCAGATGTCCCGCAGGTACACCGGGGCCCCGGCCTCGTCGTGCCCCAGGGGCTCGCTCTCGAAGTCGAAGTCCATGGTCCCGGCCAACGCGTAGGCGATGACCAGCGGCGGGGACGCGAGGTAGTTCATCTTCACGTCGGGGTTGATCCGGCCCTCGAAGTTCCGGTTGCCCGAGAGCACCGACACCACGGCGAGGTCCTCGTCGTTGACCACGGCCGAGACCTCCTCGGGCAGCGGGCCCGAGTTGCCGATGCAGGTCGCGCACCCGTAGCCGACCAGGTGGAAGCCGAGCTTCTCGAGGTAGGGCCACAGGCCGGCCTTCTCGTAGTAGTCGGTGACGACCTTCGAGCCGGGCGCCATCGACGTCTTGACCCACGGCTTGGCCGACAGCCCGCGGGCGACCGCGTTCTTGGCCAGCAGGGCGGCGGCGAGCATGACCGAGGGGTTGGAGGTGTTGGTGCACGAGGTGATCGAGGCGATCACGACGTGACCGTGGTCCAGCTCGGTGCGGGTCCCGTCGGCGAGTGTGACCGCCGCGCGCCGGTGCGGGCGTCGGGCCGCGTCGCCCGCCTCGACGTGCTCCGGTGCGTCCGAGCCGTCGGTGTGCAGGCCGGCCGCGATCGGGTCCGAGGCGGGGAACGTCTCCTCCACGGAGGCGTCCAGCCCGGTGAGGTCCTCATGCTCGTGGTCGACGTAGTCACGCACCGACGTCGCGAACGCCTCCTTGGCGGCGGTCAGCTCGATGCGGTCCTGGGGGCGCTTGGGCCCGGCGATCGAGGGCACGACCGTCGACAGGTCGAGCTCCAGGTACTCGGAGAACACCGGCTCGACGTAGTCGGGGGACGACGGGTCGTGCCACAGGCCCTGCTCCTTGGCGTACGCCTCGACCAGGGCGAGCTGGTCCTCGGACCGACCCGTCAGGCGCAGGTAGTCCAGGGTGACGCCGTCGACGGGGAAGATCGCGCACGTCGAGCCGAACTCGGGGCTCATGTTCCCGATCGTGGCGCGGTTCGCGAGCGGCACCTGGGCGACGCCGTCGCCGTAGAACTCCACGAACTTGCCCACCACGCCGTGCTGGCGCAGCAGCTCGGTGATCGTGAGGACCACGTCGGTGGCGGTGACGCCGGCCGGGATCGACCCGGAGAGCTTGAACCCGACGACCCGCGGGATGAGCATCGAGACGGGCTGGCCGAGCATCGCGGCCTCGGCCTCGATGCCGCCCACGCCCCACCCGAGCACACCCAGGCCGTTGACCATCGTCGTGTGGGAGTCGGTGCCCACGCACGTGTCGGGGTAGGCCGTCAGCGCCCCGTCGACCTCGCGGGTCATCACACCCCGGGCCAGGAACTCGATGTTGACCTGGTGGACGATCCCGGTGCCCGGAGGGACGACCTTGAAGTCGTCGAACGCGGTCTGCCCCCATCGCAGGAACTGGTAGCGCTCGTGGTTGCGCTGGTACTCGAGCTCGACGTTGCGCTCGAACGCGTCCCGTCGGCCGGCGACGTCGATCTGCACCGAGTGGTCGATCACGAGCTCGGCCGGGGCCAGCGGGTTGATCCTCGAGGGGTCGCCGCCCAGCTCCGCGACGGCCTCGCGCATGGTCGCGAGGTCGACGACGCACGGCACACCGGTGAAGTCCTGCATCACCACGCGGGCCGGGGTGAACTGGATCTCCGTGCTCGGCTCGGCGGCCGGGTCCCAGCCGGCCAGGGCGCGCACGTGCTCGGCGGTGATGTTGGCACCGTCCTCGGTGCGCAGCAGGTTCTCGGCGAGGATCTTCAGGCTGTACGGAAGGCGTTCGAGCCCGGGGACGGCCTTGAGCCGGTGGATCTCGTAGGAGGTCTCGCCGACCTCCAGGGTGCTCCTCGACCCGAACGTGTCGACGCTGCTCACGATGGCTCCTCACCTCGCTGTGTGACCGTGACGGCTCGTGCCGCCGTCATGTGCCGGGTCCACCGGCAGGCGCCGCGGGCTCGCCTGCCCGGACCGGCGCGGTTATCTCGATGTCAAGATACATCCTACCTGAACGGCAGCGGCGCGGGGAGACGCCCGCGCCGCTGACCCTCACGCGCGGTCCACGACGGCCACGCACTCCACGTGGTGGGTGGCCGGGAACAGGTCGAACGCGGTGACCTGCGCCCCGCGGTAGCCGTGGTCGGCAAGATACCCCAGGTCCCGGGCCAGGGCTGCGGGGTCGCACGCGACGTAGACGACACGTCCCGGCGCCAGGGCCACCACCTGCTCCACGACCCGCCTCCCGGCACCGACCCGCGGGGGGTCCAAGACCACGGCGTCCGCGGAGGGCACCGCCCCGGAGTCCAGGACCTCGGCCACCGGCCCGTGGTGCAGCGTGACCCCCTGCGCGTCGTGCAGGTTGCGCCGGGCGTCGCGCACCGCACGGCGGTCGCCCTCGACCGCGTGGACCCGACCCTCGGCACCGGCCAGCACGGCCATCGGTCGGGTGAGCATCCCCGCGCCGGAGTACAGGTCCACCAAGGTCATCCCGCCCAGCCCCTCGAGGGCGGCCAGGACGGCCTCGGCGAGCACCGCCGGAGCGTCGCGGTGGACCTGCCAGAAGCCTGCGGCACCCACCCGCCAGGTGTGCTCGGTCCCGGCGACGGTCACCTGCTCCCGCACGCTCGTGCGGGCGTTGGTTCGGGTGTCCGGCCCCCGCTCCCCCCACGGCACCCCGTCGACCAGCACCACCCGGCGGTCGTGCTCGGGCGCGACCACCGACAGGCGACCGCCCGGTGGCCAGCGGCGGGCCAGCAGCCCCTCGACGTCCATCCACGGCACGGCGAGCGGCATCGTGGTCAGGGGGACGACCTCCGACGACCGGTGCCGGTGCATGCCCGCCCGGCCCTCGGCGTCGGCCACGAGCTCGATCCGCGTCCGCCACCCCCGGCCGTCGGTGTCCGAGGGGCAGCCGTGGACCGGGACGTCGGCCACGTCCAGCCCACCGACCCGGCGCAGCTGCTCGCCCACGACGGCGGACTTCCACCGCCGTTGGGCGGGGAGCGCGACGTGCCCCAGCTCGCCTCCACCCACCCCACCGGGTCCGGCCTCGGGCCAGACCTGCTCGACCCGGTCGGTGGAGGCCTCCAGGACCTCGACCGCGTCGGCCCGCCAGAACCGTGCGCCCGGGCGGGCATCGGTCAACCTCGCGCGCACCCGCTCCCCGGGCAGGGCGTGCCGCACGAACACGACCCTGCCGTCGTGGCGCGCGACGCAGTGCCCTCCGTGCGCCGGAGGCCCGACGGTCAGCTCGACCGGTGCTGCTTCAACGGTCATCGGGGTCGTCCTCCGGGGGTGGTGTGACGTGCGGGTCGGGCGGGGGTGGGGTGGTGACCGGTCCGTCGACCTCGACCGACGACCGCAGCCGCCACGGCACCGAGGCCACGACCACCCCGGGGGTCAGGAGCAGACGGCTCCGCAGGCGTGAGGCGCTCTGGTTGTGCAGGAGCCGCTCCCACCAGTGCCCCACGACGTACTCCGGGACGTACACCACGACCAGGTCCCGGGGGCTCTCCCGGCGGATCGAGCGCACGTAGCCCAGGACCGGGCGGGTCAGGTCGCGGTACGCCGAGTCCAGGACCTTCAGGGTCAGGGGCAGGTCGAGCTGCTCCCACTGCTGCCGGAGCTCGGCGAGCTCCTCTGGGTCGACGCTGACGGTGACGGCCTCCAGGACCGAGGGCCGCGCGGCGCGGGCGTAGGCGATGGCACGCATGGTGGGTTTGTGGAGGCGCGAGACCAGGACGATGGCGTGCACACGGCTGGGCAGCGCTCGGCTGGCTGCCGGCTCCGGGCCGAGCGCGAGCTCGTCGTGGACCTGGTCGTAGTGCCGACGGATCCCGGTCATCACCACGAACAGCAGGCCCATGAGCACGACCGTGATCCAGGCACCCAGCGTGAAGCGGGTGACGAGGACGACCACCAGGACCGTGCCGGTGAGCGCGAGGCCGACGGTGCTGACCACACGCGACCTGAGCATGCCGACCCGGGTGCGGGGGTCGGGCTCGGTGCGCAGGTGCCGGTTCCAGTGCGCGACCATGCCGGCCTGGCTGAGGGTGAACGAGACGAACACCCCCACGATGTACAGCTGGATGAGCCGGGTGACGGACGCGTCGAGGCTCCAGACCAGGACGATCGCGCCTGCCGCGAGGGTGAGGATCCCGTTCGAGAACACGAGCCGGTCACCACGGGTGTGCAGCTGACGTGGGAGGTACCCGT
This sequence comes from Cellulomonas bogoriensis 69B4 = DSM 16987, assembly GCF_000767165.1. Lineage (GTDB taxonomy): Bacteria > Actinomycetota > Actinomycetes > Actinomycetales > Cellulomonadaceae > Actinotalea > Actinotalea bogoriensis. The sequence continues at coordinate 21,278 of NZ_AXCZ01000007.1, read as the reverse complement.
CGCGCGCCAGGATCGACCCCAACGTGGGGAACTGCGTGAAGGCGCTGGCCGCCGCGAGCACGAGCACCAGCGCGGTGGCCGCGACCGTGACGACGACAGCCGGCGCGAAACCCGAGAACACGACCTCGGCGAGCTGTCCGAGGACGGGGTGCTGCACGTACCCCTCGCCCACCGGCTCCCCCGCGGCCAGGAGCTGGCGTGCGGGGTCGGCCACGTACCGGACCCCGGCGGCCTGGGCGAGCAGCAGGATCGACATCAGGAAGGTGATGGACAGGATGCCAAGCAGGGCCAGGGTCGCCGCCGCGTTGGCACCACGCGGGCGCCGGAACGAGCCCACGCCCGTGGCGACGGACTCCACGCCCGTGAGTGCCGCGCAGCCGCTGGTGAACGCACGCAGCACGATCAGGGCGCCCGCCAGACCCATCAGGCCCTGGTCGACGGCGTCCAGGGGGACCACGTCCAGCTGCCCGCTGGCCGCGACCGGCAGGGTGCCCGTGGCGTACCGCACGGCACCCACCACGGCCGTCGCCCCCAGGGCCCCCATGAAGAGGTAGACCGGCACGACCAGCCACGGGCTGCGCCGCTGCAGGCCCCGCAGCCCGGCCAGGGTCAGGATCAGCACCAGGACGATCGCGAACTCGGTCTCACGACCGGCGAGCGCGGGCACGAGCACCACGACGTACTGGGCTGCCGAGGACACCGAGACCGCGACGGTGAGCGCGTAGTCGACGAGGAGCGCGCTGCCGACGCCGAGGCCCGCCCGCGGACCGAGGTTGGTCGTCGCGATCTCGTAGTCGCCTCCCCCGGAGGGGTAGGCGCGCACGTTCTGGCGGTACGAGGCGATCACCACCGCCAGCACCACCGCGACTGCCAGACCCACCCACGGGGAGATCAGCAGGGCGCTGAGCCCGGCGATCGACAGCGCCAGGAGGATCTCGTCCGGGGCGTAGGCCAGGGACGACAGGGCGTCCGAGGCGAAGGTCGGCAGCGCCAGGCGCTTGGGCAGCAGGGCGCGGCGCTGGTGCTCGCTGCGCACGGGCCTGCCGAGCAGGAGCCGCTTGGCGGCGTCGACGACGTCGGACACGAGGCACCATGCTAGGCCGAAGGCACGAGCGCGGTCGCGCGGGTGGGTATAGCGTCTGGCCGTGCACTTCGTCATCATGGGTTGCGGCCGCGTCGGCGCGACCCTCGCCCAGTCGCTCGAGGGTCGCGGGCACTCCGTCGCCGTGATCGACCAGAGCTCGGACGCGTTCCGCCGCCTGGACGCGGCGTTCAACGGCAAACGGGTCACCGGCCTCGGGTTCGACCGCGGGACCCTCGTGCAGGCCGGGGTGGAGGACGCCTACGCCTTCGCGGCCGTCTCCGACGGCGACAACTCCAACATCCTCGCGGCCAGGGTGGTGCGCGAGACGTACGGGGTGACGAACGTCGTGGCCCGGATCTACGACCCGCACCGTGCGGAGATCTACCAGCGACTGGGCATCCCGACCGTGGCCACGGTGCGGTGGACGGCCGATCAGGTCCTGCGACGCATGCTCCCGATGGGCGCCACGGACGAGTACCGGGACGCCTCGGGGCAGATCTCGATGGCCCAGGTCGACGTCCACCCGGGCTGGGTGGGCATGCCTGTGGCCCAGCTGGAGTCGGTGACCGGGGCCCGGGTGGCGTACCTGACACGGTACGGCGACGGGGTGCTCCCGGGCCCCGCCACGGTGCTGCAGGAGAACGACGTGGTGCACGTCCTCGTCCGGTCCACCGACCTCCCGCGCGTGGAACGGGTGCTGACCCACCTGCCGCCGGAGGTGTCGTGATGCGGGTGGTGATCGTGGGCGCGGGCTCGGTGGGGCGGTCGATCGCCACCGAGCTGATCGCAGCCGAGCACGAGGTCACGCTGATCGACCGGCAGCCGTCGGCGATGCGGGTCGCGTCCGTCGCGGAGGCCGAGTGGCTGCTGGCGGACGCGTGCGAGCTCCCGACCCTCACCGAGGCGCGGGCGGACGAGTGCGACGTGATCGTGGCAGCGACCGGTGACGACAAGGTGAACCTCGTCGTGTCCCTGCTCGCCAAGACCGAGTACGGGGTTCCCCGGACGGTGGCACGCGTCAACAACCCCCGCAACGAGTGGATGTTCGACGAGGCGTGGGGCGTGGACGTCGCGGTGTCCACCCCGCGGATCATGACCGCCATGGTCGAGGAGGCCGTGGCGGTCGGGGACCTGGTGAAGATCTTCACGTTCCACCAGTCCGGTGCGGACATCCTGGAGCTCACGCTCCCCGAGGACTCCCCCCTGGTCGGGGTGCGCGTCGGTCAGGTCGTCTGGCCGCCCGACACCGTGCTGGCGGCCATCATCCGCGGGCAGCTTCCCATCGCCCCCAGCGTCGACGACACCCTGGAGGCCGGTGACGAGCTGCTCATCGTGGCGGGCTCGGAGGCGGACCGGGACGCGCTCCACGCGCTGCTGGTGAAGCCACCAGCAGCCACGTGAGCCACAGCCCGACGGCGAACAACGGCACCCCCATCAGCAGTCGCGCGGTCCCCAACCACCCCACGGCGTCGGCGCCCTGCAGGTAGAGGGGCACCTGGACCGCGAGGCGGGCCCCGAAGACCCCGACCCACAGCCAGGTCGCCCACGCGTAACGGCGGCGCAGGCCCCGGGCGGCCGGATCGCGTCGCCATGACATGTCCTCCCCCCGCAGGAGGCTGACCAGCACCCCGACCACGGGCCAGCCGACGAGCACCGACACCGTCGCCCCGATCCCCCACGCGACGTTGACCCACAGGCCCCAGGCGAAGAAGTCGGCAGCCTCGCCGGTGTTCCAGGCCCAGACCACCGCGATCGCGATGCCGATCACCCCGGAGAACGCCTGCGTGGCCGGGGTCCGCTGCACCAGCCGGACCACGACCGCGACCAACGCCAGCGCTGCGGCGGCCACGAGGGCCGGCGTCAGCTCCCGCCAGAGGACGAACACCGTGATGAACACGACCGCGGGCGCGGCCGACTCCACCAGTCCTCGCACCCCACCGATGGCCTCGGCGAACGAGAACTCCTCACCGGCGAGCACCTGGACCCCGCGGCGAGACGTGGCAGTGGCGTCCGGGTCCTCCTCGGTACCTGGGCCGGTGGGCTCCGCGCCCTGAGGCGCCTCGTCCGCGGGACCCGGCGTGGTCTCGTCGCGGTCAGCCATGGCGGGCCGTGACGTCCTCGACCGCCGCCAGCTCCTCGGCCGAGGGGATCAGCTCGTACCGGGGGTTGAACATGGTCAACCTGCCTTCCTGGATGCACACGAAGCCCTCGACCCGGGTGCGCCGTCCGGGTTCGACGCCCCGGATCCGACGTTGCCCGAGCCACACCACGCGCAGGGAGCCGCTGCCGTCGAACAGCTCCGCCTCGAGGGCCGGCACCGCCCGCCGTGGCCGCAGGGTCACGCTGCGCAGCACGCCGGTGACCTCGGCCCGACGCCGGTCGACCAGCTCGGTCACCGCGGTGCACCCGTGCCGGCGTGCCTCACGGCGCTCCTCGGAGGCCTCCATCTCCGCACGGGAGGCCAGGAGGTTGCGCACCGCGGTCCGGACCTTGGTCGTACCAGGAGCCATGCTCAGTGGATCTCGGTGATCTCGGGGCCCCGCGCGAGCGGGTCGGTGGCGGCCTCGGGTGGGGCCACGGGGCGACGCTGGCCCGGCACGGTCAGGGCCAGCAGCTCACGGGGCACCCGCGGCTCGGTCCCGCGCACCACCACCACGTCGGCGAAGACGTCCTCGAGCTCACGGGCCGCCTCGGGATCCACCGCTGCCTTACCCGTGAGGACACCCCGCAGGAACCAGCGTGGGCCGTCGTGACCGATGAACCGCGCAGGTCGGTGACCGGTGCGACCCTCGGCGGTCCGCACCGGGAGTCTCGCGAGCAGCTCGCGTCCGAACGGACCGGGAAGGTCGTCGACCGAACCGCCCTGCTTGGTGACGGACTCCCCGATCTCGGCACGGATCTCGTCCCAGATACCTTCCCGGCGTGGTGCGGCGAAGACCTGGACCTGCAGGGCCGAACCGTTGAGCTGGACCGCTGCAGCCGTGACCAGCTTGCTGGACTTCTCGACCTCCATCCGCAGCTCCATGCCCTCCCGGCCCGGGAGCCACAGCGGGCCGAGGTCGATGCGTCGGCCCCGGGCGGTCACCTCGGTGGAGTCCCACGGACCTCGCTCCCGCGGTGTGGCCTGCGACGTCTCCGCCGCACCCGGTTCCTCACGGCCCGCCTCGTTCGCGGCCTCGGCCACCGAGGCCTGATCACCGCCCCGCTTACCTCGACGGAACACGCTCACGCCACCTGCTTCCTGGTCAACGGATGTTCTCGTGCACGATCGCCCGCCCGCCGGCGCCGGGGTCCCATCCCCCGCTCGAGCCGAACCCACCTTCACCGCGGTGGGAACCTGGGAGCCGCTCGGCGCGGACGAACCTGGCACGCTCGACCTTCTGGACCACCAGCTGGGCGATCCGGTCGCCCCTGCGCAGCACGAGCGCCTCGTCCCGGTCGGTGTTGAGAAGGGTGACCTCGATCTCACCCCGGTACCCCGCGTCCACGGTCCCCGGCGCGTTGACGACGGTCAACCCGTGTCGGCGGGCGAGGCCGGACCGTGGGTGGACGAACGCCGCGTACCCGTCCGGGAGTGCGATCCGCACACCGGTGGGCACGGTCACCCGTCCCCCGGGCGCGAGGTCGACATCGACCCTGGTGCACAGGTCGGCACCCGCGTCGCCCGGGTGGGCGTAGCCGGGCACCGGCAGGTCGGGTTCGACCTGCACCACCAGGACGTCGACGGTGGCGCCGGTGGGAGTCGCTGCTGCGTGATCCACCCGGCCGACTCTAGTGGCAACACGAACGGGTCGTGGCACGAGCCCACCGCCCCACCGGTGCGATGCTGGGGGGATGCAGCCCAACCAGACCTCCGCCACGGTCCACCACGAGAGGCTGTGGCCGGGGGCGCTCGGATGGTCGTTCGTCGTCGGGTTCAGCGCGGTCGTCGGCCTCTCCGTGGTACCCGTGCAGGCGACGATCGGCCTCGGTGTCGGGGCGGCCACCCTGGTCGTCGCCGTGGCCGCCGCGGTCGTCAGCTCACCCGCGGTCACGGTCGAGGACGGGACGCTGCGGGCGGGCCGCGCCCACATCCCTGTCGAGCACCTGGGGGACGCGCGGGTCCTGGACCGTCAAGGGGTCCGCGCAGCGTTGGGGCCCGGGTCTGATGCACGGACCTACGCGTGCCTGCGCGCGTGGATCAAGGGCGCCGTCGTCGTCGAGGTCCTGGACCCCCAGGACCCCACGCCGTCGTGGCTGGTGTCCTCACGGCGACCGCAGGCCCTGGCGTCGGCGCTACGCGCGGCCCGACCGCAGGACGGTCATGCAGCGCACTCGGAGCAGATCGGCTGACCGTTCCGCTCGGATGCGAGCTGACTGCGGTGGTGCACCAGGAAGCAGCTCGTGCAGGTGAACTCGTCGGCCTGACGGGGCAGGACCCGGACGGAGAGCTCCTCTCCGGAGAGGTCTGCCCCCGGCAGCTCGAAGCCCTCAGCGGCCTCCGTCTCGTCCTCGTCGACGACCCCGGAGTTCTTGTCTGCCCGGCGCGCCTGGAGCTCCTGCAGCGAGTCCTCGCTGAGGTCCTCCTCGGTCTTGCGCGGGGCGTCGTAGTCGGTTGCCATCGGGCGATTCACACTCCGTGTCGTCATGGGTAGAACTGAGCGGCCGGACGGGTCCGTGGCCGGTACGTACTCAATGCGCGAGAGCCCGGAGTTGTTCCCGAGGAGTCAGCGTGGGGATTGTGCCGCATCGCGGGGCGAGGCGCGAACTCACCGTCACCCCTCCCAGGTGCCCGGCCCACCCCGGACGCACAGGTGCACCCGGTCGTTCACCCGGCCGCAGCAGGCTCCGTCGCATCGGGGAGCTCCTCGGCGTCGGCGCGCACCGACTCGAGGAGTGCCACCAGGGCCTCGTGGGTCGCCGGCGACGCGGCCACCGTCATGACCTCGCCGGCGGGCTCTCCGCGCAGTCCGCTGACGGTGGCCCCCGCCTCCTGGGCCACCAGCGCCCCCGCGGCGAGGTCCCACGGCTGAAGGCCGCGTTCGAAGTAGGCGTTGAGCTGCCCCGACGCGACCGCGCACAGATCCAGCGCGGCTGACCCGATCCGCCTGACGTCCCGGACGCGGGGCAGCACCTCCGTGAGCACCCGGGCCTGCTCCCGGCGCCGGCGTGACCGGTACCCGAACCCCGTCCCGACCAGCGCCGAGGCGAGCGGCGCCGCCGGCCCGATCTCCAGGCGCCGCCCATCGAGGCGAGCTCCGCGACCGCGGGCGGCCGTCCAGGTGCGACCGTCGGCCACGGCGTGCACGCACCCGGCCTCGACCTGCCAGCTGCCAGGAACGGGCTCGCCGCTCACCACGGCGACGGACACCGCGTACGCCGGGATCCCGTACAGGTAGTTGACGGTCCCGTCGATGGGGTCGACCACCCAGGTCAGGCCGGAGGTCCCGGGTATGAGGCCGTCCTCCTCGCCCAGCATGCCGTCCCCGGGGCGCAACCGCGCGAGCTCGGCGCGGATCAGGGCCTCAGAGGCCAGGTCCATCTGCGTCACGACGTCCACCTGGGAGGTCTTGGTCCCGGCCACCTCCACCCGGGTGGGTCGCTGCTCCCGGATCAGCCGCCCGGCCGCGCGGGCGACCTCCTCGGCGATGCCTGCCAGGTCCTGGGGGCTGGTGCCCGTCTCGCTCAGCGTGCTCACCGGACCATCCTCCCCCAGCTCGTACGACGGGGGGTCCGACGGCCCCGTCGCCGCGCCGCCGCGCTGTGTCCGGACGGCACACCGGACGGCACACCGGGCGGCCTCCCGCACGCCGGGGCCGGGAGGTGGCACCCTCAGAAGCTGACGTAGGGAGGTGCCATGAGCGAGCTCACGCTGATCGGCCTGCACGAGGACGGCGAGCACGTCGTGCTCCAGACGCGGGACGGCCAGAAGCTACGCCTGCCCATCGACGAGGCCCTGCGGGCTGCCGTGCGACGCGACCGACCCCAGCTCGAGCAGGTTCGCGCCGAGCGCGCCGCTTCGCTCCCACCACGAGAGATCCAGGCGCGGGTGCGCGCCGGGGCGAGCGCCGAGGAGGTCGCCGAGGAGTCCGGGACCGCCGTGGAGCTGATCCGCCGGTACACCGGGCCCGTGCTCGCAGAACGGGAGTACGTCGCCGGCCAGGCGCAGCAGACACGCATCGGGCACGACCTCGGTGCACCGCTCCTCGGCGAGCTCGTCACCGACCGGCTCGCGACCCGAGGCGTCGAACCCGGGTCGATCCGGTGGGACGCGCGCCGCCCCGGCCCTGGCAGCTGGACGGTGGAGGTCAGCTTCTCGGTGCAGGGCACCCAGAGGTCGGCCTCCTGGACGTACGACCCCACCGCCAAGACCGTGCGTGCGGAGGACGACGAGGCTCGTTGGCTCTCGGAGACCGAGCTGGTCGACGGCCCGATCCCCCGCCGCCATCTCGCGGCGGTGCCCATGGGCGACGCCGATGTGGACGCGGCCCTCCGGCCGCTCCTGGCCCAGATCGACCCGGCACCCGCAGTGCCCGAGGACGAGCCTGACCCGGTCGACGAGGCCCAGGCGATCCTGGACGACCTGACCGACCGGCGCGGGGTCCGCCAGTCGCTGGACCTGGACGACCTCGACGAGCGTTTCGAGGGGTTCGGACCCCAGCACGCCTTCGACTTCGACCTCGACGCACCTGACCCACCCGTCCCACCCGGCCCCGTACCCGCTGCGCATCCTCCTGCGTCACGACCGGACCAGGCGACCGACGCCCAGGTGCTCCCGATGCCGTCCGTGCCACAGCCGGTGTCGGTGGACCCACCGCACGATGCGTCCACCGACACCGCACCGTCCGGCAACGCGCCGTCCGGCAACACACCGCAGGCGCGGACGACCTCGCATCCCTCGGGGGGGCCACGCCCCGAGGCGGACGTCGACGACGGGCGCAAGGAGCAGCCCTCCCAGAGGCAGCGCCAACGCAAGGGCCGGGCGTCAGTTCCCAGCTGGGACGAGATCGTGTTCGGAGCCAGACCCGAGTAGCGTCCTGGTTCCCCGCCCCGCCAGGCGCGTCCACCTCACAGGAGCGTCTGGGGTTCTCCGGATACCGCCCGCGCCACCTGGGACGTCATGCGACGCATGTGGTGCCGACGGCACAGGACCTCGTACTCGACGTCGGCCCCTGCCGCGGTGTCCCCGACGACCACCTGCTCGCCCTCGACCACCATGGCACCTGCCACGGTCCGGGCGTTGTGGGTGGCGCGCGAACCGCACCAGCACAACGACATGACCTGGAGCACCTCCACCCGGTCCGCCAGCTCGATCAGGCGCGCCGAACCGGGGAACAGCCGGGTCCGGAAGTCGGAGGTGATCCCGAAGGCGAACACGTCGACGCCCATCTCGTCCACGAGGGCGGCGAGCTGCTCGACCTGGTGCGGGCTGTAGAACTGCGCCTCGTCGCACACCAGGTAGTCCACCCGCTCCCCCCGGGTCCGCAGTCGCACCACCACGTCCCAGAAGTCCGTGGCGTCGTCCACCTCGGTGGCGGCACGGCGCAGGCCCAGGCGGGAGGACAGGACGTCGGCCCCGGCCCGGTCGTCGCGCGTGAAGACCACCCCTCCCCTGCCGCGGGCGGCGTGGTTGTGGTCCAGCTGCAGGGCCAAGGTGGACTTCCCGCAGTCCATGGTGCCGCTGAAGAAGACGAGCTCGGCCACCGTCAGGCCACCACCAGCAGCGGGACGTCCAGCTCGGCGCTCGTCAACGACCCGTGCATCCCCCGGAGCGCGAGCGAGGCCTGGGTCTGCGTCCGGGAGTCACCCACGCCACCGGATCCGGTCGCCAGCACCACGAGGTCTCCCAGGACCGGCAGCACGTGCTCGGCGACCGGACCGAACCAGCCGGCCGCGACCGCCTCGTCCCGGGAGGCCACGAGCGCCGTGCCCTCCAGCCGCGAGCGCCAGCGGCTCAGGACGGCGTCCTGCTGGCCGGGCCGGACGTGCACGTGGGCTGCGCGGGGCTCGCCCGCGACCAGGTCCACGCCGGCGAGCAGGTCGCGGTTGCGGGCGACGTCGACGATCGCGCGGGGGTCCACGTCGACCATGCCGTGGTCGGCGGTGATCATCAGGAGGGTGCCGGGCGGGAGTGATCGTGCCAGGCGGGAGATCTCACGGTCGGTGGCTGCGAGCTCCTCGGCCCACTCCCGTGAGCGCCAGCCGTGCTGGTGGCCGATCTTGTCGACCTCGCCCCAGTAGAGGTAGACCAGGCCGGGGGCGGAGAGCTCGAAGACGGTGGCGTCGACGCGGTCGCGCAGGGACTCGGCGGCGACGAACCGTCCTCCGCCCAGGACGGCGTCGGTGAGGCCTGAGCCGCCGAAGCGGGCCGGGGCGACCGAGGTGACCTCGATGCCCTTGGCGGTGAGTCGCTCGAAGACGGACGGTTCGCGCTGCCACTGGCGGGCGGGTGGTGCCCCGTCCCAGGAGACGAGGTTCGCGAGGGTGCCGGTGGTGGGGTTGCGGACGGTGTAGCCGGCCATGCCGGTCAGTCCGGCTGGGCGGCCGGTGCCGAACAGGCCCATGGCGGTGGCGGTGGTGGTGGGGAACCCGGTGGTCAGGGGGTCGCCGGCGTCGAGGAGGCCGGCGAGGAAGGGGGCGTGGGTGGCGCGTCGGGCGAGGAGCTCGTAGCCCATGCCGTCGACGAGGACCACGCAGACCCTGGGGGCCCGGGGTAGGTCGAGGCGGTGGCGTGCGGCCTCGTCGGCCTCGTCGCCGGCCCCGAGGGCGGCTGCTGCTGCGGGGAGGACCGAGTCCAGGCAGCGGCCGCCGTAGTCGGGTGGGCGCAGTCCGGCGGCTGCGGCCCGGGTGGTGAGGTCGGTGTGGCTCATGAGCGGCCGGCGACGGCCGCGGACAGGGCTCGGGCGAAGTCGAGGGCCGCCCGGACGGCTGCCTCGCCCTCGGCGTGGGCCGAGACGCGGACGACGGCGTCGTCGGGGCTGCTGGTACCGGTGAGTCCGTGGTCGGCGTCGCACGCGGGGTCGCCGCACCCGGCGGGTTCCAGGTCGATCCTGCGGACGGCGCCCCAGCCGAGTGCGAGGGTGAGCTCGGCGGGTACGGCCCCGGGTCGGTGCCGTGCGGGGTCGGGGACGACGTGGGTGACGCCGACCGAGTGCAGGCGTCCCAGGGGGACGGACTCGGTGGTGGCCGAGGCGCTGGCGGAGGGGTGCTCGCGGTCGGCCGGGTGGTCGTCGACGTGTGCGAGCAGCAGGCGGGTCGGGGTGAGGACCAGGACGGTCAGGTGCCGGCGCACCTCGACGGAGTCGAAGGTCGTCTCCGGGTGGACGAGGTAGGCGGTCACCTCCTCGCCCCCGAGCGCGACGTCGACGACGTCGCCCACCAGTTCGGGGTAGTAGCCCGCCAGGTGGAGGCTGTGGCGCAGTTCGTGTGTCGCTCCGTGCACGGGTCCATCTTCCCACCCCCGTGCGCCGGGTGCGGTCACCGGGGTCGGTGCCCTGTGGGTGGTCAGACCAGGGCGCGGCGGGGGCCGTCGGCCCGCCCTGCCTCGGCGAGCTCGATGCGGGCGGCCAGGACGTTGGCGCCACCTTCGGACGCGACGACGGGGTGGAGCTCGAGGTTGTGCAGCGCGGGCAGGTCCTCCGCCATGGTGGCGACCCGTGCGAGGACGTCCTCGAGGGCCGGGACGTCGACGGGGGGCAGGCCCCTGTACCCGAAGAGGCGGGGTCCGGCGCGCACGGTTCGGATCATCTCGCTGACGTCGACGTCGGTGAGGGGCGCGACGGCGTAGGCGACGTCGCCCAGGAGGTCGATGGCGTCGCCGGCGAGCCCGAACGAGACCACAGGGCCGAAGCGGGGGTCCTCGGCGGTGCGGACGACGCAGGCGACGCCGCCGGGCGCCATCTTCTGCACCTCGAAGGTCGGGTCGGGAACGCCCAGGCCGATGAGGCGGTCCCGCATCTCCTGCAGGTCGTCGGTGAGCTCGTCGGGGGTGGCGACGTCGAGCCGGACGCCGCCCAGGTCGATGCGGTGCCGCAGGTGCTCGGCGGCGCACTTGAGCGCGACGGGCCAACCGACCTCGTGGGCGGCGGCCACGGCCTCGGGGGTCGTGCGCACCGCTCTGCTCTGCCAGACGTGGACCCCGTAGCAGGCGAGGAGCTCACGCGTGTGGTGCTCCTCCAGGCGTCGGACCTCGCCTGCGGGCGGGGTCATCGCTTCCACCAGGGCTCGGGCGCGGGTCCGGTCGACTCCGGTCGGCGCCAGAGGGGCGCCCCGGTCGGTCGCACGCCACGCCGCGTACCGGGACGCGGCGGCCAGGGCGAGGACGCCGTCCTCGGGAGTTGCGTACGCGGGGACGGTGTGCGGCCTGCCGTCGGGCGCGGCCGCGGTGAGGCCTTCGGTGACTCCGTGCAGACCGGTGACGCACGCCACGGTGGTGCGGTCGGAGATCGCGGCACGCTGGGCGATGCAGGCGGTCGTCGTGGGGTCGGGGTCGCCCAGGACGGGGACGTGCACCACGACCACGGAGTCGCAGTCCTGGGCGGCGTAGACCTCCGCGAGCGCGGTGTCGAGGTCGTCGGTGGTGCCGGTGGGTGTCTCCTGCGGGATGGTGGTGCGTCTGGTCACGGTGAGGCCGGCGGAGGAGGCCGCCTCGGCGACGAGGGCGGTGAGGGCCTCGGAGCTGGCGACCACGGCGACGCGTCGTCCGCGGGGCAGGGGTTGGTGGGCCAGGAGCTGGGTGACGTCGAGGAGCTGGTGCGGGGTGTCCACACGCAGGACGCCGGACTGGCGCATGATCTCGTCGAGTGCCTGGCGGGGTGCGCGGGTGCGGCGGATGGCGTGGCCGGCGGGGACGACGTGCCCCGACCGTCCGGCGGTGAGGACGACGACGGGTTTGGCTGCGGCGAGCCTGCGGGCGACCCGGGTGAACTTGCGGGGGTTGCCGATGGACTCCAGGTAGAGGGCGACGACGTCGGTGCGGGGGTCCTCGGTCCAGAACTGCATGAGGTCGTTGCCGGAGACGTCGGCGCGGTTGCCCGAGGAGACGAAGGTGGAGACGCCGAGCCGGCGGCGGCGTGCGGACTCGAGCATGCCGACGCCCAGGGGGGCGGACTGGCAGAAGAGCGCGGTGCCCCCGTCGGGTGGCAGGTGGGCGGTGAGTGTCGCGTTGACGGTGGTGGTGTCGGTGGTGCGGCGCAGGAACCCGAAGGACCCGGGTCCGAGCAGGCGCATGCCGGCGGCGTGGGCGGTGCGGACGAGGTCCCGTTGGCGGGTGAGTCCGTCCGTGCCGGTCTCGGCGAACCCGTCGCTGAGGACGACCACGGCGCGGGCGGTGGCGGCGGGGTCCTGCAGGACGGTGCGTGCGTGGGTGCTGCGGACGGCGAGGACGAGGAGGTCCACGGGTGGGACGTCGGCCGTGCGGGGCCAGGTGCGGACCGAGGGTGGTGCCTGGGCGGGGCCGACGTGGTGGACCTCGGGCCGGGGGGCGGGGTCCGTGGCGGTGAGGGAAGCCAGTACGGCCTCGGCGAGGGGGGCGCCGTGGTCGTCGGAGACGACGAGGACGGCGCGCGGGCTGAGGAGGGTGTGGACGCTGCGGGCCTCGGCGCGGTGCTCGCGGTCGGCCATGACGGCCAGGGAGCGTTCGGTGGGGTCCAGGCCGAAGGTGACGGTGACGATCCCGTCGTCCAGGTGCTGGGTGACCTCGTAGCCGGCCTCGCGGAAGATGCCGAGCATCTGGGCGTTCTGGGGCAGGACCTCGGCGGTGAACCGGCGGATGCCTCGTTCTCTGGCGGCGGCGGCGAGGTGCTCGAGCAGGACCGAGCCGAGCCCGCGGCCGTGGTGGTCGTCGGCGACGTTGAAGGCGGCTTCGGCGGTGCGGCCCTCGACGCGGTCGTAGCGTGCGACGGCGATGATGCGTTCGTGGTCGCCGTGGCCGGTGACGGCGACCAGGGCGACGCGGTCGACGTGGTCGACGTGGGTGAACCGGGCCAGGTCGCGCTCGGGCAGGCGGGCCAGGGGTGCGAAGAACCTGAAGTAGGTGGAGCGCTCGGACTGGCCGACGTGGAACTGCTGCAGCGCGGGGCCGTCGGCGGTGCGGATCGGTCGGACGTGGGCGGTCCCGCCGTCCCGCAGGACGACGTCGGCCTCCCAGTGCACGGGGTACCGGTGGTCCCGGTCCTGATCCTCCTCGACCATGGTCCCAGCCTAGGGTCTGGGCGCCGGGTCGCCGGGCCGGGGGTGGTCGCGGTGGACGCGGGTGGCGGGGCAGGTCCCTGCCTGCGCCACAATGGTGCGTCCCGCCCGTGTACCTGAGGAGCACCGACGCGATGGCCCGCCGCACCACCGGCCCGTCCGAGCAGCCCGTCGCCGAGACGATCGTCGACATCGACGTCGCCGCGGAGATGCAGGGATCGTTCCTGGAGTACGCGTACTCGGTGATCTACGCCCGGGCCCTGCCCGATGCGCGGGACGGGTTGAAGCCTGTGCAGCGGCGGATCCTGTTCCAGATGTCCGACATGGGTCTGCGGCCGGACCGCGGGCACGTGAAGTCCGCGCGTGTGGTGGGCGAGGTGATGGGCAAGCTGCACCCGCACGGTGACACGGCCATCTACGACGCGCTGGTGCGGATGGCGCAGCCGTTCTCGCTGCGCCTGCCGTTGGTGGACGGGCACGGGAACTTCGGGTCCTTGGACGACGGTCCCGCGGCGCCGCGGTACACGGAGGCGCGACTGGCGCCGTCGGCGATGGCGATGGTGTCGGGGCTGGACGAGGACGAGGTGGACTTCGTCCCGAACTACGACAACAAGCTGACCCAGCCCGAGGTGCTGCCTGCTGCGCTGCCGAACCTGCTGGTCAACGGTGGTTCGGGGATTGCGGTGGGGATGGCCACCAACATGGCCCCGCACAACCTGGTGGAGGTGGTCGCTGCGGCCCGGCACCTGGTGGACCACCCGGACGCGACGCTCGAGGACCTGATGCGGTTCGTCCCGGGGCCGGACCTGCCGACCGGCGGCAAGATCGTGGGCCTGGACGGGGTGCGTGATGCGTACGCGACGGGGCGTGGGTCGTTCCGCACGCGTGCCACGACCCGGGTGGAGAACGTGACGCCGCGGCGCAAGGGCATCGTGGTGACCGAGCTCCCCTACCTGGTGGGCCCGGAGAAGGTGATCGAGAAGATCAAGGAGGGCGTCCAGGCGAAGAAGCTCGCGGGGATCAGCAACGTCCAGGACCTGACCGACCGCAAGCACGGGCTCCGTCTGGTGATCGAGGTCAAGTCGGGCTTCAACCCCGAGGCGGTCCTGGAGCAGCTCCACCGGTACACCCCGATGGAGGACTCGTTCGGGATCAACAACGTGGCGCTGGTGGACGGACAGCCGCGGACCCTGGGTCTGCGGGACATGCTGACGGTGTGGGTGGACCACCGGCTGGACGTGGTGCGACGTCGGTCGGCGTACAGGTTGGAGCGGCGCCGGGAGCGCCTGCACCTGGTGCAGGGCCTGCTGATCGCGATCCTGGACATCGACGAGGTCATCCAGGTGATCCGCGGCTCGGAGACCGCCGACTCGGCGCGGGCACGGCTGATGGACGTGTTCGACCTGTCCCAGCCGCAGGCGGAGTACATCCTGGAGCTGCGGCTGCGTCGGCTGACGAAGTTCTCGCGCATGGAGCTGGAGAAGGAGGCCGAGACGCTCGCGCAGGAGATCGCCGAGCTGGAGGCGGTCCTGGGTGACGACGCCCGCCTGCGGGCCGTGGTCAGCGGGGAGATGGCTGCGGTCGCAGAGACGTACGGCACACCCCGGCGCACGGTACTGCTGGAGTCGGCCGGAGGTGCCGGCCCGGTGGCGGCACGCAACGCCACTCCCCTGCAGATCGAGGACTCCCCGTGCCGGGTGGTGCTGTCCGGGACGGGGTTGCTGGCGCGGACGTCCGACGACTCCCCGTTGGACCGTTCGGGTTCCCGACGCGCCCACGACGCGGTGCTCGCGGACGTGGTGACGTCCAGCCGCGCCGAGATCGGGGTGGTGACGGACCTGGGCCGGGTGCTGCGCCTGCACGTGGTCGACCTGCCCGCGTTGCCGCCCACCCAGGGTGCGGTGTCGTTGTCCGGCGGTGTGCCCCTGGAGGAGGTCGTGGGCCTCGGCGACGGCGAGCGTGCGTTGGGCCTGGTGCCGCTGGACGGTCAGGGCCCGACCCTGGTCCTGGCCACGGCCCGCGGCGTGATCAAGCGGGTGGCCGGCGAGGCGGCCCCGAACCGGGACACGTTCGAGGTGATCTCCCTCAAGGACGGTGACCGCGTGGTGGGCGCCGCCCGGTGCGAGGACGAGGACCACCTGGTGATGGTGACCTCCGACGCCCAGGTGCTGCGCTTCGCGGCGGACCTCGTGCGGCCCCAGGGCCGGTCGGCGGGCGGCATGGCCGGGGTGCGGCTCGCGGACGGGCAGCGGGTGGTGCACCTTGCGGCGGTCGCCCCGTCGGCGGTGGACGAGTCCGTGCTGGTGACGGTCGCCGGGACCGCCGGGGCGCTGGCGGGGACGCAGGCCGGAACGGTCAAGGTCACTCCCTTGGGGGTGTACCCGACCAAGGGACGCGGGACCGGTGGTGTGCGCGCGCACAGGTTCCTGCGGGGCGAGGACACGCTGCTGACCGCCTGGGCGGGTGTGGGTCCGCGCGCGGTGGGTGCCGCCGGCCAGGAGGTCCGGCTACCGGCACCCGACACGCGCCGTGACGGATCTGGCACACCACTGCCGCTGCCTGTGCACGCCATCGGCTGACCGTCCGGGCAGGCGCCGCCCGCGCGGTCTCACATCTCGACGCTGTACAGGACCTGTCGGTGTCCGGACTCGTAGCCGAGGCGGCGGTACAGGTCGTTCGCACCGGTGGGGTTGTCGGCGTCCACGTCCAGGCACGCGTACTGCATGCCGGCTTCGCGGTAGGCCGACATGACCCAGGCGAGCATCGCGACCGAGAGCCCGCGTCCGCGCCACGCGGGGCGTACGCCCACGCGGTCGGTGTACCCGCAGCTGTAGCCGAGCACACTCCACTCGTGCTCGTACCGGGAGGACATCGCGTACCCGACCACCTCGGGCGCGCGACCGCGGACGTCGAGCGCCACGCATGACCACTCGGGCCGCGTGGCCAGGCCGTGGCCCCAGGTCTCGGGGGTCTGCGGCTCGGAGCCCCAGTGATCGGCGAACGCGTCGTTGTGCGCCCGGCGGACGGCGTCGTCGAGGTCCGGGGACCAGGGCCGGATCTCGAGGCCCGCAGGCGGCTCGACCGGTGGCAGGGGGGCTCCCAGGTCCCGCCTCATGTGGGTGTACCACCGCACCGGGCTGAACCCTGCCGCGGCGTACAGCCGTCGCTGGTCGCGGGCGTCCTCGTCGACGTGGACCGCCAACCTGGCAGGCAGGTCCTTGCCCGTCTCGACGAGCTTCTGCCGTCCCCGACCCTCCATCCAGTGCAGCACCGCCCGCCCCACCCCACGGCCGCGCCACACGGGGTGCACCCCGCCTCGCAGGAACGCCCGCACCGTCCGGGTGTCCCCCGGCCGGACCTCGACCACGGCGTAGGCCCGCAGGGTCCCTGCGTCGTCGAAACCCCCGAGGCTGTCCCGTCCCAGGTCCTTCCACTCCCCGAGGAGCAGGGCGTGGACCTCGCTCCGGCCCTGCCTGGAAGGCCGCCGGTCGACGGTCTCGATCGCACGGACCAGGGTGAACAGCGCGTCGCCGTCGGCGTCGGTCAGAGGGCGCCAGCCGAGCTCGAGGTGCGCGGGCGGCAGGTCGAGCTCCCCAGGGGCGTCGACGCGATCGGCGATCGGTTCGAGCGTGCTCACACCCACCAACCTAGGCGATGTCCGGATGCCCCCCGGACGCCGTCCACCGCGCAGGTCGTGCTGGTGCACCGCCTCCGACCCCGAGGCCTCACGCGTCGATGCGTGCGCGGTCCAGCTGGGCCGCACCTGCCACGATGAACTCTCGCCTGGGCGCGACCTCCGAACCCATGAGGAGCTCGAACACCTTCTCCGCACCGGCGGCGTCCTGCGCGGTGACCCGGCGCAAGGTCCTCTTGGCGGGGTCCATGGTCGTCTCGGCCAGCTGGTCGGCGTCCATCTCCCCCAGACCCTTGTAACGCTGGATGTCGTCCTTGTAGCGGCGACCGGTCCGTTGCAGGCGCGCGAGCGTCGCTGCGAGCTCGGCCTCGGAGTAGGTGTAGATGTACTCGCCCTTGCGGGACCCGGCCCCCAGGACCTCCACGCGGTGCAGCGGAGGTACTGCCGCGAACACCCGTCCGGCGTCGACCAGGGGCCTCATGTAGCGGAAGAACAGCGTGAGCAGCAGCGTCCGGATGTGGGCCCCGTCGACGTCGGCGTCGGTCATCAGCACGACCTTGCCGTACCTGGCCGCCTCGAGGTCGAAGCTGCGCCCGGACCCCGCTCCGAGGACCTGGATGATCGCGGCGCACTCGGCGTTGCGGAGCATGTCCGAGATGGAGGCCTTCTGCACGTTCAGGATCTTGCCCCGGATGGGCAGCAACGCCTGGAAGTCCGAGCTGCGGGCCAGCTTGGCGGTCCCCAGGGCGCTGTCCCCCTCGACGATGAACAGCTCGGAACGCTCCACGTCGTCGCTGCGGCAGTCGGCGAGCTTCGCCGGCAGCGCCGAGCTCTCCAGGGCGTTCTTGCGCCGGGAGATCTCCTTCTGCTTGCGTGCCGAGATCCGCGCCCGCATCTCGGCCACGACCTTGTCCAGCACCAGGCTCGCCTGCGACTTCAGGTCCCGCTTGGGTGAGGTCAGCAGCGCCGTGAGCTCGGACTCCACGACCTTGGCGACCACCGACCGCACCGGCGCGGTGCCCAGCACCTCCTTGGTCTGGCCCTCGAACTGCGGCTCGGCCAGACGCACCGTCAGCACGGCGGTCAACCCTGCGAGGACGTCGTCCTTCTCGATGCGTTCGGAGGAGTCCTTGGTGGACACCTTGAGACGTCGTGCGTTCGCCTCGACCTGCTTGCGCACCGTCTTGACCAGGGCCTGCTCCATACCCGTCAGGTGCGTGCCGCCCTTGGGCGTCGCGATGATGTTCACGAACGTGCGCACCGTGGTGTCGTAGCCGGTGCCCCATCGCATCGCCAGGTCGACCTCGCAGTCGCGCTGGACCTCACGCGGGCTCATGTGGCCCTTCTCGTCGAGCACGGGCACGGTCTCGGTGAACGACCCCGACCCGGTCAGGTGCCACACACCGGTCAGGGGCGTGTCGGGCGCGAGGTGGTCGACGAAGTCCACGGTGCCCCCGTGGTGGACGAACGTCTCCTCGTGCGGACCGTCCTGACCCGGGGTGCCCGGCACCCCACGCTCGTCCCGGACCGTGACGGTCAGCCCCGGCACCAGGAACGTGGTCTGCCGCACACGTGCCACCAGCTCCTCGTAGGAGAACTGGGCGGCCCGGGGGAACACCTGCCGGTCGGCCCAGTAGCGCACCCGCGTGCCCGTGCGCGCCTTGGGCACCTTGCCCACGACCGCGAGCTCGGAGGAGGCGACGAACGGGGTGAACGGAGACTCCGGGTCGGGCTGCGCGCCGTCCTCGAACACCCCCGGCTCCCCCCGGTGGAACGTCATCCGGTGGGTGCGGCCACCGCGGTCCACCTCTACGTCCAGGCGCGCCGACAGCGCATTCACCACGCTGGCGCCCACCCCGTGCAGACCGCCGGAGGCCGTGTACGACCCCCCACCGAACTTGCCGCCCGCATGCAGCTTGGTGAAGACGACCTCCACACCGGTCAACCCCGTCTTGGGCTCCACGTCAATGGGGATGCCGCGCCCGTTGTCGCGCACCTGCACCGAGGAGTCCGCGTGCAGCACCACCTCGATGCGGTCGCAGTGCCCGCCGAGGGCCTCGTCGACCGAGTTGTCGATGATCTCCCACAGGCAGTGCATCAGGCCCCGGGAGTCGGTGGTCCCGATGTACATCCCGGGGCGCTTGCGGACCGCCTCCAGGCCCTCCAGCACCGACAGGTGGCGGGCGGAGTAGCTCGACTCTGGCAACGTGCTGGTCACGGTGCCCGAGCCTAGACGCTCCGGGCCTCATGCCCGAACCGGGTCCGAGCCGCGTCCTGTGCGCCTCCTGGTCCCCTTCCCGTCTACGCGGTCAGCGAACCGGCGCGCCAGGATCGCGCAGCCGATGGTTTCATGGAGCGGTGACTACGACGACGACATCCCCGCTCACCGCGGCCGACCGCTGCGACCGCTGCGGCGCCCAGGCGTACGTGCGCGTCGTGCTCGAGGCCGGCGAGCTCCTGTTCTGCGCACACCACGCACGTCACCACGCCCCCGGGCTGGCGGACGTGGCGGTCCACATCCAGGACGAGACCGACCGACTCCTGGAGGAGCACGGCGCCGGCGCACGCTGACAGCGCCCCACCCCCCACCCCACCGACGACGGTGAAGGCCCGGACCCCTACCGCTGGTCCGGGCCTTCGCGCGTCCGTACCGAGGAGCATCCCGTGGACCTGACGGCTGTCCTTGTCGGCGTGGCCATCCTGATCGGCCTGGTGGGGATCGTCGTCCCGATCCTGCCCGGCACGCCCGTCATCGCCACGGCGATCCTGGTGTGGGCGATCCTGTCAGGTGACGGCGCGGCGTGGGCCGTGACCGTCGTGGCGCTGGTGCTCCTGGCGATCGGCTGGTCCGCGACCTACGTGCTGACCGGGAGGCGGGTCCAGGCCGCCGGTGTCCCGACCCGGTCGATCGTCCTCGCCGGGTTGGCCGGCATCGTGGGGTTCTTCGTGATCCCCGTGGTGGGCCTGTTCCTGTTCTTCGTCGGGGGCCTGCTGCTGGCCGAGTACGTGCGCCTGCGGGACCTGGACCGCGCACGTGCCACGACCTGGGTGGCCGTCAAGGCCACCGCGCTCGGCCTGGTCATCGAGCTCGCCCTGGCGCTGCTCGCGGCCACCACCTGGTTGGTCGCCGTGATCATGGGCGTCGGTGGTTGACCGTCCTCACCAGCGCGCCCCGGGCGCAACCGTGCACCCGGGGCGCGAAGGACGTCAGTCGAGGTAGTCGCGCAGCACCTGCGACCGGCTGGGGTGACGCAGTTTCGACATCGTCTTGGACTCGATCTGGCGGATCCGTTCGCGGGTGACCCCGTAGACCTTGCCGATCTCGTCCAGCGTCTTCGGCTGACCGTCGGTCAGCCCGAACCGCATCGAGACCACGCCGGCCTCACGCTCGGACAACGTGTCCAGCACCTGGTGCAGCTGCTCCTGCAGCAGGGTGAAGCTCACCGCGTCCGCGGGCACCACGGCCTCGGAGTCCTCGATCAGGTCACCGAACTCGCTGTCCCCGTCCTCGCCCAGCGGAGTGTGCAGCGAGATGGGCTCCCGACCGTACTTCTGGACCTCGACGACCTTCTCAGGGGTCATGTCGAGCTCTTTGGCGAGCTCCTCGGGGGTGGGCTCGCGACCGAGGTCCTGCAGCATCTGCCGCTGGACCCGTGCGAGCTTGTTGATGACCTCGACCATGTGGACGGGGATGCGGATGGTCCGCGCCTGGTCGGCCATGGCACGGGTGATCGCCTGGCGGATCCACCACGTGGCGTACGTGGAGAACTTGTACCCCTTGGTGTAGTCGAACTTCTCCACCGCACGGATCAGACCGAGGTTGCCCTCCTGGATCAGGTCCAGGAACAGCATCCCGCGGCCGGTGTACCGCTTGGCCAGCGACACCACCAGCCGCAGGTTCGCCTCCAGGAGGTGGTTCTTGGCGCGCCGACCGTCCGAGGCGATCCACTCCAGCTCCCGCCGGAGCCGGGGCTCGAGCTTGTCTGCGCCCGCGAGCTTCTCCTCGGCGAACAGGCCGGCCTCGATCCGCTTGGCGAGGTCGACCTCCTGCTCGGCGTTGAGCAGCGCGACCTTGCCGATCTGCTTCAGGTAGTCCTTGACCGGGTCGGCGGTCGCGCCGGCGGTGACGACCTGCTGGGCGGGAGCGTCGTCGTCGTCGGCGTCGGAGACCGTGAAGCCGGTGTCCTCCGAGGTCCCGGCTGCCGGGGCAGGAGCATCGGTGTCCGCGGGACCGGCGGCCTCCGCGGCCTCGGCGCCCGCCGTCTGCTCGGTGGCGTCGTCGGCCGGCTTCGCCTTGGCACGGGAGGTGGTCTTCTTGGCCCCGGTGGCGCGCGACCTGGTGGCGCGCGGCTTGGCGGGTGCCTCACCGTCGCCGCCGGTGGTGCCCTCGTC
>NZ_AXCZ01000092.1 GCF_000767165.1 Cellulomonas bogoriensis 69B4 = DSM 16987 | reverse complement strand
GCGCCGCGGGCCGGGTGCAGGTCGTGGACCTGGCGCTGGCGGCCGAGCTGGCCGCGCAGGGCCGGGCCCCCACAGCGACCCGCCTGGAGGACCTGGACGTGCGACGGGTCTGGCCGGTGCCGGACGCTCCGGCGCACAAGTACACGCGCGGTGTCGTGGGGGTGGTGGCGGGGTCGGTGCCGTACCCGGGGGCGGCGGTGCTGACGGTGGCGGGTGCGACGGCCACGGGGTGCGGGATGGTGCGGTACGTCGGCCCGGCGCACGTGCGTGAGCAGGTGGTGGCCGCGCACCCGGAGGTCGTCGCGGGTGGCTCGACGCAGGTGCGGGTCCAGGCGTGGGTCGTCGGCCCGGGCGTCCAGGACGAGGACCAGTCGGCCCGTGTGCGCGAGGTCCTGCAGGCCGCGGCCGCGCAGGACGTCCCCGTGGTGGTCGACGCCGGTGCCCTGGACGACGTCCCGGACCGGGTGCCCGCCACGGTGGTCCTGACCCCGCACGCCGGGGAGCTCGCACGGTTCCTCAGCGCGCGCGGCGTGCCGGTCGAGCGCTCCCAGGTCGAGGCCGAACCGGTGCGGTGGGCGCGTGAGGCGCACGTCCGGTCCGGTGCGACCGTCCTGCTGAAGGGCGCGGTGACGCTCGTCGTGGGTGCCGGGGACGAGTCGTGCGCACCGGTCCTGGCGCAGGGCCCGGCGCCGGCGTGGTTGGCGACCGCGGGCGCCGGTGACGTGCTCGCCGGTGTCCTCGGTGCCCTTCTCGCCGGTGTCGGCGCACGCTCCGACCAGCCGTGGTCACCAGGAGTGATCATGCGCGCGGTCGCCGCGGGCGTGCACGTCCACGGTCTGGCCGCCGCGCACGCCAACCCTGGCGGGCCCGTGACCTCGCCGGCCGTCGCCCACGCCCTGCCGGGGGTGGTCGCCCGGTTGCTCCGGCCCACCGGCCCTCGTGGCCGTGAGAGCTGAGACCGGGGCTCCGTGATGCTCACCGAGGACCTGCTGCGTCGTGCGCTGGGGTGGACGTCCGCCCCGGCGCCGGCCCGCGTGGTCCTGGGTCTGGCCGGTCCACCGGGTGCGGGCAAGTCCACGCTCGCCGCCCGACTGGTGGAGGCCGCAGCGGGGCGGGCGGTCCTGGTTCCCATGGACGGGTTCCACCTGGCGCAGGTCGAGCTCGAGCGGTTGGGGCGTACGCACCGCAAGGGCGCACCCGACACGTTCGACGCGGCAGGGTACGTGGCGCTGCTGCGGCGTCTGCGCGCACCCGGCCCCGACGTCGTGTACGCACCGGAGTTCGACCGTGCGCTGGAGGAACCGGTCGCCGGCGCGATCCCCGTGGGGCCCGACGTCCCGCTCGTGGTCACCGAGGGCAACTACCTGCTGCTGGACGACGGCCCGTGGGCCCAGGTGCGACCGCTGCTGGACGAGTGCTGGTACGTGGACCTGGACGACGTCGTGCGCCTGGACCGCCTGACGGCCCGCCACGTCGCGTTCGGCAAGAGCCCGCAGGCCGCACGCCGGTGGGCCACCGGCCCCGACGAGGCCAACGCCCGGCTGGTCGCGGACACCCGGGCCCGGGCCGACGTCGTGGTCACGAACAGCGCGTAGCGGTTCACCGACGGGCAGCTGACCTGGGTGAACGTTCGTCGAACGGCCTGACAACCCTCGTCGGGGGACCTGTCGGGGCCTGCGTCGGCGTGGCTAGGTTCGCAACCGTCCGGACCGGGTGCACCTGCCCGGCCGGCCGTGGCAGAGCCCCCCGGCTGCCCTCGACCGCACGGAGACCTCATGGCTGCCGTCCTGGCACCACCCGACTCGCAGAGCCGCACCGCGACCGGAACCCCACCCGCCGACGGGACCGACCGGCGTAGGCGGACGGGCCTGAGCGCACGCCGCCGACGTGCGCTGCTGTGGTTCGTCGTGCTCGCCGGCCCCAACATCGGGCTGCTGGTGGTGTTCGTGTACCGCCCGCTCGTGGAGAGCTTCTACCTGTCCACCATGCAGTGGAACCTGGGGTCACCGGTGGCCCGGTTCGTCGGCCTGGGCAACTACGTGGAGTGGTTCACCAGCCCGGCGACAGCCCAGGTGGTCACCACCACCCTGGTCTTCACGGTCGCCACCGTCGGGGGCGCGCTCGTGCTGGGGCTGGGGCTGGCGCTCCTGCTGGACCGGAGGCTGCCCGGCCGGGACCTGGCCCGCACGGTGGCGTTCGCCCCGTACGTCCTGTCCGGCTACGCCGTCGGCATCCTCTGGTTGTTCATCTTCGACCCCCGGTACGGCCTGATGTCCACGGTGCTGGCCTGGTTCGGGGCGTCCTCGCCCCAGTGGTACACGGCCGAGCCGTGGCCCCTGGTGATGATCATCATCGTGTACCTGTGGAAGAACCTGGGGTACGTGGCCCTGATCTACCTGGCGGGCCTGCAGTCCGTTCCGCAGGACCTGCGTGACGCCGCGGCCCTGGACGGGGCGGGCCCGGCCCGGACGCTGCGCTCGATCGTCCTCCCGTTGCTCACCCCGACGACGTTCTTCCTGCTCATCACGATGATGCTGGCGTCGCTGCAGTCCTTCGACATCATCCGGTCGATGACCCAGGGCGGGCCCGTGGGCAGCACCACCACCCTGATGTACCAGATCTACCAGGAGGGGTTCGTCAACGGTCGCGCCGGGTACGCCTCGGCGGGGGCGACCGTCCTGTTCCTGGTGCTCCTGGCCGTCACCGCCCTGCAGCTGCGCTACGTCGAGCGGAAGGTCCACTACTCATGACCCTCACCGCACCCCGCCCCACGTCGACGACCGCGCCCCCGACCGGCCCGGGGGACCTGCCCCCGACCGGGCCGGGGGCAGGTCCCCCGGCGGTCGAGCGCCGTCGCCGACCTGGACGCCGCGGGCGGGGCCCGTCCGTGCTGGACGCCGGTGGCTGGTTGACCATGGTCCTGGCCACCGTGGTGCTCGGCGCCCCGCTGCTGTGGATGGTGCTCGCGAGCCTCAAGCGCCCCGACGAGCTCTACCGGGTCCCGTTGCAGTGGCTCCCGCAGTCGGTCGACCTCACCAGCTACGCCAACGCCGCCCAGGCCATCCCGCTGGGCCAGCTGTTCCTCAACAGCGTGGGCCTGACGGTGGTGGGTGCCACGCTGAAGGTCGCCCTGGGGCTGTGCTGCGCGTACGCGCTGGTGTTCCTCGACGTGCCGTTCCGGCGGACGATGTTCCTGCTGGTCGTCGCGGCGCTGATGATCCCCCCGCAGATCACGATCATCCCCAACTACACGTTGGTCGCGTCCCTGGGGTGGCTCAACACCTACCAGGGGATCCTCGTCCCCGGTCTGGCGAGCGCGTTCGGGACGTTCCTGTTCCGGCAGCACTTCCTGACCCTGCCCCGCTCGGTCCTCGAGGCCGCCGAGATGGACGGCGCCGGCCACTGGCGCCGGCTGTGGCGGTTCGTGGTGCCGATGTCCGGTCCCACGATCGCCGCGGTCGGGCTGGTCGCCGTGGTCAACGAGTGGAACGACTACCTGTGGCCGTTCCTCGTGGTCGACGACCCGAGCCGCATGACCCTGCCGGTGGGGCTGACCCTGCTGCAGAACGTCGACGGGACCAACGACTGGGGGATGCTCCTGGCCGCCACCACCCTGGTGACGCTGCCGATCCTCCTGGTCTTCCTCGTCCTGCAGCGCCGGCTCGTCGCTGGCCTCACCACCGGAGCGGTCACCGGCTGACGCCCACCTGCCGTCCACCTTCCACCCACCCCACCTACGGACCCCCAGGCCGTCGGCCTGGTCCCGCGCGCCCGCGTCCTGCGGCGTGCCCGTCGTCCCACCCTGAGGAGACACCCGTGCACCACCACCCGACCCGCCGCCCGTCGACGGTCGTCCTCGGCGCCCTCGCGGCCGTCGGTGCCCTGACCCTGACCGCGTGCGCAGGGCCGAGCGTCGCCACCGACGTCTCGTCCGGCACGCGCGCCACCACCGAGGTCGACTGGTCCGAGGTGGAGCCCGCCTCGCAGATCACCTGGTGGTCCAACCACCCCGGGGGCTCCCAGGCGGTGGAGAAGGAGCTCGTCGCCCGGTTCGAGGAGGCCCACCCGGAGATCTCGGTGAACCTGGTCACCGCGGGCGCCAGCTACGACGAGATCGCCCAGCGCTTCCAGGCCGCCTCCCAGACCGACCAGCTCCCGGACGTGGTGATCTCCTCGGACGTGTGGTGGTTCCGGTACCACCTGAACGACCAGATCATGCCGCTGGACGACGTCTTCGCCCACCTGGACGTCGACGTCGAGGACTACGTCCCGGCGTTCTACGGCGACTACGAGTACGAGGGGCTGCACTGGGCGGCGCCGTACGCGCGCTCGACGCCGCTGTTCTACTACAACACCGAGATGTGGGAGGCCGCGGGCCTGCCCGCCCGCGGGCCCGAGACCTGGGCCGAGCTCGCCGAGTGGCAGGACGCCCTGGCCGAGCAGGTGCCCACGGACTCCGCGCCCCTGGGGCTGTCGGTGGGCCCGTCGTGGTCGGCGTGGTGGTTCAAGAACATCCTGTGGGGCCACGGTGGTCAGTACTCCGACCAGTGGGAGACCACCCTGGACGCGCCGGAGGCGGTCGCGGCCGGGGAGTTCGTGCGCGACATGTTCCACGGATCCGGTCTGGCGACCGTGTCCGAGGACGCCACCGTGGACTTCGCCTCCGGGATCGTCGCGTCGACCATCGGGTCGACCGGGTCGCTCAAGGGCATCCTGGACGCCGCGGACTTCGAGGTCGGCACCGCGTACCTGCCGGACGGTCCCGCCGGGGGCGGGACCCCGACCGGTGGCACCGGTCTGGCGATCCCGTCCTCCCGCACCCCTGAGCAGCAGCTCGCGGCCGCGATCTTCCTGAAGTTCCTCACCGACACCGAGCAGACGGCCCACTTCTCCCAGAACACCGGCTACATGCCGGTGCGGACCTCGGCCATCGAGTCCCCCGAGATGCAGGCCGTCTACGCCGAGGCCCCCCAGTTCCGCACAGCCGTCGACCAGCTCAACGACAAGGCCCGCTCCCAGGACTGGATCCGGGTGTTCGTCCCCGGCGCCGACCAGCTGCTCTCGGACGGCATCGAGCAGATCGTCCTGCGGGGCACCGACCCCCAGGAGGCGTGGGGGTCGATCATCCCGCGCCTGGAGACCGCCTACCAGGAGAACGTGGAGCCCTACCTGTGAGCCAGGTCATCGCCCACCGCGGCAACTCCTCGGTCGCACCCCAGAACACCCTCGCGGCACTGGAGGCGGCCTGGCGGGCGGGTGCGCACGCGGTCGAGATCGACGTCCAGCTCACCGGCGACGGCCAGGTCGTCGTCCTCCACGACGAGACCCTGGACGCGACCACGGACGGAACGGGCGAGGTCGCGTCCACGGACTTGCGGGCGATCCGCGCCCTGGACGCCGGGGGGTGGTTCTCCCCGGCGTACAGCGGGCAACGCGTCCCCACGTTCGGTGAGGTCGTCCAGCTCCTCGAGACCCGACCCGGCACCGACCTTCTGCTGGAGGTCAAGGGGTCGTGGTCGGTGGACCAGGTCCGCCTCGTCACCGACCCTGTCCTGGAGGCAGGGCTGGAGGCCCGGGTCGTCGTCCAGAGCTTCTGGCCCGAGACCGTCGCCGCGTTGCGCGAGGCGGCGCCCGGGCTGCGCCGGGCCCTGCTGGTGGTCCACGCCCCACCGGACCTGCTGCAGGTGTGCGCCGAGCTGGGCGTGGTCGCCTGCAACCCGCACGGGTTGGTGCTCGCCCAGCACCCCGACCTGGTGGACCGCCTGCACCGGGCGGGCCTGCAGGTGATGGTCTGGACGCTGAACGATCCCGAGGACTGGGCCACGGCGCTGGCCATGGGGGTCGACGCGGTCATCACCGACCGTCCCGACCGCATGGTCGGGTGGCTCGCGGCCCGCGCCACGGACGCCCCCCGGGTGGCCTGAGTCCCGCGTCCCGGCCGACGGGCACCCGACCGTCGGCCGGGACGCGGGGTGTCGTGCTGGTCACACACGATCGCCTCGAGATGAGCGATTTACCTCCTGAAGATAATCTTGAGGCACCTTGTTGGTGGGACTGAGGAGGTGCGGGAGATGAGCGAGCGCAGGGTCGTGCCGGATCTGGTGCGCGTCGCCTCCCGCCCACCACGCCGACGACCATGAGCCCTGCGCTCGTCCTCGCCGGTGTGGTCCTGTCCCTGGCCGGCGGGGCGGTCGTCTTCGTCGCACGCAGCGCACGTCACCGGTTCGCCGGCCTCGTGGTCATGGCTGCAGCGGGCCTGGGCGTCCTGGTCACCGTGGCCCCCGTCGACGCCACCGCGCCGATCGCAGCGGTGGTCGGTCTGCCCGTCGTCGTGCTGCTGCTGGTGGTGGTCCGGCACCTGGAACGTGCCGGTCGCCGGGCGTCCGGGGCGGACCTCGACCTCGACGGCGACCCGGGCCGATGAGCCTGGTCCTGTGGCTCCTCGTCGTCCCGGCGGCAGGAGCGGCGCTCACCGCTACCCTCCCGGCCCGCCACCGGCTCCTGGTGGCCGGACTCACCGCCTCCACGACGCTGGTCCTGGGTGCGTTCACGGCCGGGCACGTCCTGCTGGACGGGACACCCGTCCAGGTCAGGGTGGCACCGGGCGGCTCCGGGGCGACCCTGGTCGCCGACGGGGTCGGGGTCGGGCTCGTCCTGGTCACCGCGACCGTGGCGGTCGCAGCCACCGTGCTGGTCGGGTCACGTGGGTCGACCGACGGTGCCGACCGCACGACCGGCGCCACGACCGCCCCTGTGCCCGGCCGTGCGCACTGGCCCCTGAGCCTGACGCTGCTGACCGGGCTCAACGGGGTGTTCCTCGCCGGGGACCTCCTCACGGCGTGGCTGATGCTCGAGGTCGTCGCCGTCGCCGCCGCGTCCCTCGTGGCCCTCGGGGGTGGGCGAGCCCGGCTCGCCGCCGCCACCCGGTACCTGTACGCCGAGGTCGTCGCCTCCACCACGTTCCTCCTGGGCGTGGCGCTGGTGTGGCGGGCTGCGGGCACGGTCATCCTGGCCGACCTCGGCGGCGGCACCCTCACCGACGTCGAGGGACGTGCCGGGCTGGCGCTGATGACCGCGGGGCTGCTGCTCAAGGTGCCCGCCTTCCCGATGCACTTCTGGATGCCGGCCGCGCACTCCCTGGCCCCCGGCGCCGTCAGCCCGTGGCTGTCCGCGCTGGTCGTCAAGACGGCGGCGGTCGTCCTGCTCCGGGTGTGGGCCGTGGGCCCCGCCGCCCCGCAGGCGGTCGCCGCCGAGCAGCTCATCGGTGTGGTCGGCGCAGCGGCCGTCCTGGGTGGTGGCGTCGCCGCGTTGCGCGCCCGTGAGGTCAAGCGCCTCGTCGCGTGGTCCACGATCGCCCAGGTGGGCCTCATCCTGCTCGCCGTGCCGCTGGTGGGAGCCGGCGCGACGGAGGGGTGGGTCGCGGGCTCCACCCAGGCGATCGCGCACGCCCTGCCGAAGGCCGCGTTGCTGATGGCCGTCCCCCTCGTCCTGGCCTCCACCGGGGGCACCACCACACGGGACCTGGTCGGGGCGTCCACCCGCCGCCCGGTCGCGGTGCTGGCGATCGGGGTGAGTGCGGTCAGCCTGGTCGGCCTGCCACCCACGGCCGGGTTCGTCGCCAAGTGGTACCTGCTCGTGGGTGCACTGGACGCGGGCCAGTGGTGGTGGGCCGTCGTCCTCGTCGCCGGCGGCGTCCTGACGGCCGCGTACCTGGGGCGGGTCCTGCAGCGGTGCCTGCAGCACCCCCCGACCACCCCGTCGGGCGCCACCCAGACGCGGGCCACCCGCACCGTCGCCGACGTCGTCGTCCTCACGCTCGCCCTCGGCTCGGTCGCCCTCGGCCTGCACCCCGAGCCCCTCGTCGCCCTCCTGCAGGTGGGGGCACCGGCTGCGGGAGGTGCCTGGC
Organism: Cellulomonas bogoriensis 69B4 = DSM 16987; assembly: GCF_000767165.1. GTDB lineage: Bacteria > Actinomycetota > Actinomycetes > Actinomycetales > Cellulomonadaceae > Actinotalea > Actinotalea bogoriensis. Next base: position 3,047 of record NZ_AXCZ01000092.1, on the reverse strand, counting down.
ATGGCTGACGCCTCCTCGCTCCTGCCCCTGCTCCTGGTCCTCACCGCGCTGGTCCCCACCGTGGTGATCTTCCTGCTGCCGGAGCCGCGGGAAGGTGCGCGCCGGCTCGTCAACATGACCGGGGCGGTCGTGAAGGTCGTCCTGGTGGTCGTGCTCCTCGTCGGGGTCGCCCGTGGTGCGGACCACGAGTGGCGGCACGCCCTGCTGCCTGGAATCGACCTCGTCCTGCGCGTGGACCCGATCCCGCTGCTGTTCGTCGCCCTCTCGTCGGTCCTGTGGCTGACGACCACCGTGTACGCCATCGGGTACCTCGAGGCGGGGGAACGCCGCTCACGGTTCTTCGGGTTCTTCAGCCTCTGCGTGACCGCGACCATCGGGATCGCGCTCGCGGGGAACCTCGTGACGTTCCTGCTGTTCTACGAGCTCCTCACGATCGCGACGTACCCCCTGGTCGCGCACCAGGGCACGGGGCGGGCGCTGCGGGGCGCGCGGGCGTACCTGGCCTACAGCGTGGTCGGTGGTGCGGTGCTGCTCGTCGGCGTCGCCCTGCTGCACGTCCTGGCCGGGCCCGTGGAGTTCCTCGACTACGCCCCGCTCACGGGGCTGGCGCACACGCACCCGTACCTGCTGACAGCCGTCTTCGTCCTGCTCGTGGGTGGTCTGGCGGTCAAGACCGCGATCGTGCCCCTGCACGGCTGGTTGCCACGGGCCATGGTCGCGCCCGCACCGGTCAGTGCCCTGCTGCACGCCGTGGCGGTCGTCAAGGCGGGCGCCTACGGGATCGTGCGGGTCGTCCACGACCTGTACGGGGTCGCGCTGGTGCAACGCCTGGACCTGCTCACCCCGCTCGCCGTGGTGGCCGCGGTGACGATCCTGTACGGCTCGGTGCGCGCACTCAGCCAGGACGACCTCAAGCGACGCCTGGCGTTCTCCACCGTGAGCCAGGTCTCCTACGTGGTGCTCGGGGTGACGCTCGTGAGCGTCGCCGGGTTGGCTGGTGGTCTGGTGCACCTGGTCCACCAGGGCATCCAGAAGGTCACCCTGTTCTACTGCGCAGGGCTGCTGGCGAAGTCCGCCGGGGTCACCAAGGTCAGTCAGATGTCCGGGGTCGGACGGCGCATGCCCTGGACCATGGCGGCCTTCACCGTCGCCGCCCTCGGCATGATCGGCGTCCCGCCCACGGCGGGCTTCGTCACCAAGTGGTACATCGGCACCGGCAGCCTGGAGGCCGGTCAGGGATGGGTGGTGCTGGTGCTGCTCGCCAGCGGCGCCCTGAACGCCGCGTACTTCCTTCCGGTCCTGGCCCGGGCGTGGTTCCGGTCGCCCGAGCGCGACGGTGACGCACCGGCGCCGACGGGCCTGGAGCGTGACCCGTGGCTGCTGCTGCCGACGGTCGCCACCGGGGCGTCGGTCCTGCTCGTCGGGGTCCTGGCGGGGTCCCCGTTCAGCCCCCTGGGGTGGGCGACCTCGATCAGCGAGGGGGTGCTGCAGCCGTGAACGCGATCCTCTGGCTGGCGCCCGTGCTCACGCCGGTGCTGGTGGCCGTGGTCCTCCACCTGCGCCCCGGCCACCACGCGTCGTGGCTGCTCGCCCTGGCCCCGGCGCCGGCCGGCGTCCTGGCGGTCGTCGGCGGGGTGCTGCCGGCGCCGGACCTGTCGTGGCTGCTGCTCGGTGCCGAGCTGGCCCTCGACGACGTCACGCGGCTGCTCCTGCTGCTCACCGCCGTGGTCTGGTCGGTGGCGGGTGCCTGCTCCCGGGGCGGCCCGGAGCGCCGACGCGGGTACACCCTGCTGTGGCTCCTGGCGCTGACGGGCAACGTGGGCCTGCTGGTGGCCGGCGACGTCCTGACGTTCTACACCTCGTTCGCGGTCATGACCTTCGCGGCGTACGGGTTGGTCGTGCACACGCGCACACCCGCCGCGCGTCGCGCGGGGCGGGTGTACATGGTGCTGGCCCTGGTGGGTGAGACCGCACTGCTGGCCGGGTTGATGCTGGCGGTCACCGAGGCCGGGGCCGTCCGGACGGTCGACGTGGCGGCCGCGGTGGCGGCGTCCCCCCGCCAGGACCTGCTCGTGCTGCTGCTCCTGCTCGGACTGGGGATCAAGGCCGGGGTGTTCGGCCTGCACGTCTGGTTGCCGCTCGCGCACCCGGCCGCACCGTTCCCTGCGAGCGCGGCCCTGAGCGGTTCCATGATCAAGGCCGGCCTGGCGGGGTGGGTGCACCTGCTGCCCGTCGGTCAGGTCGCGCTCACGGGCTGGTCCGACGTCGTCGTGGCGCTCGGTGTCGTGACCGCCTTCGCGGGTGTCCTCCTCGGGCTCGCCCAGCGCGACCCGAAGGTGGTGCTGGCCTACTCGAGCGTCAGCCAGATGGGTTTTGTCACCGTCCTGGTCGGTGTGGCGCTGCGGGACGTGCAGGTGGCGCCCCTCGCGGTGGCGGGGGCCGCCGTGTACGCGTTGCACCACGGCCTGGCCAAGGCGGCGCTGTTCCTCGGTACCGGGCTGGTGCGGCGCGTCCCGGTGGGGACGGGGCGGACGGTGCTGCTCGTGGGCAGCGCCTTCGCGGCGGCGTCGCTGGCCGGTGCGCCGGCCACGAGCGGCGCGGCCGCCAAGTCCTGGTTGAAGGGTGCGCTGGACCTGGTCGCGCGCGGGGACGGCATCGGCCTGGCGATGGCGTTCGCCGCGACCGGCACGACCGTCCTCATGGTGCGGTTCATGGCGCTGCTCGTGGCCGTACCCGCCGCCGACGGCCCCAGGGCTGCCGGACGGGGTGTGCTGGTGCCGTGGACGGCGCTGCTGGGGGCGGTCGCGACGGTGACGGCCGTGCTGCCGGCACGACTGCTGGTCACCCTCGAGGTGCCCGCGGCCCAGCTCGTCCGGGACTCGGTGTGGCCGGTCGCCCTCGGGCTGGCTCTGGCCGGGGTGGCGTGGCTGGTCGACCGTCGCCACCCGGTCGCGGTGCCGCCACTGCCCGCCGGTGACCTGGTGGTCGTGGGTGAGGGTGCCGTGACGGCCACCGGTCGTGCCCTGGGCGGGGCGCGGGCCCGTGCC